>DASTQB010000206.1:0-78910 GCA_035761985.1 Pyrinomonadaceae bacterium | reverse complement strand
GTCTCATTCTCGCCACTCGCACTGAGCACGACCTGACTCGAAGCAGCAAGGTTCTCAAACGCATCTGCCTGGTCGCGTATATCAGCGTAGTCGAGAAACGACGACGCCCCATGCAAACCGCTGCTGTAATCACTCGTGTAGACCGCAACGAGGCTTTCGGGATCTTTGACGCCGGTGAGTGGCCGCAGGAGAGCGCCGTTTATAAAACTGAAAATCGTCGTGTTTGCACACACGCCGAGGGCCAGCGCCAGCATTGCCAGCACCGTAAACGCCGGCGCTTTACCGAGCATACGTACGCCGTATCTGAGATCCTGGAGGATAGACATGTCGCGTTCCTATGAGTTAACACCACACCCGCTGGTTATGTGCACACAGATTACGGATTATCTGAGTGCTTCGAGCGGATCGATCCTCGCCGCGCGGCGTGCGGGAACAAGACACGCGATAAGCACCACCGCAAGCAAGACGACGGCGACTACGGCAAACGTGATCGTGTCAACCGGTTCCACGCCAAACAACAACGTAGTCATGTAACGAGTCACCGCAATCGCGCCGCCCAACCCGATGCCGATCCCGACAACGGCAAGCAGCATCCCGCGCGTCATGATCAGCTTCAGCACATCGACGACCTGCGCGCCCAGCGCCATGCGTACACCGATCTCGTGCGTGCGCTGCGTGACGTAGTAAGACGTGACGCCATAGATGCCCAGCATCGCGAGCAACATCGCGACTCCCGCAAAAACGGTTAGCAGCAACATCGGCGTGCGCCGCGTAGCCGTTGAATCGGAGACCACGTCGCGCATCGTCCTCAGGTTATACGTGGGTATACCTTTATCTACTGCTCGAATCGATTCGCGGACCGACGTGGTCATCGCGCCGGGTTCTCCCGCCGTGCGCACCACCAGCGACATGGCGCTCCACGTGGGATCCTGCGCGTACGGAATGTACATCTGCTCTCCCGCTTCAGTATCGAGCCCGCTGCCCCTCGTATTGCCCACGACACCGACCACTTCACGTGAAAACTTTTCGTCGCGCCAGACGCTGAACCGTTTGCCGACCGGGTTCTCGCCGGGCCACAGTTGATGGGCCAACTTTTCATTCACGATCACGACTTTCGTCGAGTTGATATCGTCGCGATCGGTGAACGTCCTGCCTGCTCTCAGGGGAATTTGAAGTGTCTGAAAATAGTCGGGCGTAACAGGCAGGTGTTGTGCGTTCTTCTGTTCGTCGAGTGATGCCGGACGGCCCTCGGGAATAACTCCGCGCCACACGTTGAACGCATCGCCTCCGAGTGGCAGGCTGAGTATCGCACCGGCGGATTGCACACCCGGAGTCGCTTTCACGCGATCGATCATTTGCTTGTAAATCTGTGCACGCGGCTCTCCCGGCTGATACTTGCCGGGCGTCAGACCCAGGCGCATCACGAGAACATTGTCTGCATTGAATCCCGGATCGATTTCCTGGAGCCGAATAAAGCTTTTTATCAACAGGCCCGCGCCTGCAAGCAGAACGAACGAGAGCGCAATCTCCGAAACTATGAGCAGGCCTCCGACGCGATTGCGGCGACCGCTGTCAGAGCCGCGACGACCCGTGTCTTTGAGCATCTCGTTGAGGTTGGGCCGCGAAATTTGCAGCGCAGGGAAAAGTCCAAACAGGATGCCGGCGAGGATCGTCACCGTGAGAGTGAACGCAAACACTCGCATATCGATCCCGATCTCGTCCATGCGTGGTGTATTCGGCGGAGTGAGCGCGACCAGCAATTTGATCAACCAGACACTCAAGGCGAACGCCAACAATCCACTAACCACGGAAAGCAGAACGCTTTCAGTCAGCAACTGGCGAATGACACGGAAGCGGCTTGCACCGAGCGCGGTGCGCACCGCGATCTCCTTCTGCCTTGACGCTGCACGCGCCAGCAGCAGGTTGGCGACGTTTGCACATGCGATCAGTAGCACGAGGCCGACCGCACCCAGCAGGATCAGCAAAGAGGGGCGCAGGTTTCGGACCAGGCGCTCACGCAACTCGCTCACACGCACGCCCCAGCCGCTGTTTGTGTCTACATAGTTTTGGGCCAGACGCTGATTGATAGTGTCGAGGTCGGCTTGCGCCTGCGACATCGAAACGTTTGGCTTCAATCGAGCCACCACCGACAGGAACCGATTATCGCGGGGTTCACTCGCAGCGTTCAGGACCATCGGCGCCCACAATTCCGACTCGGCAGGATAATTAAACCCTGCGGGCATCACGCCGACGATCGTGGAGCTCTGGCCACCCACGAGTATCTTGCTGTTGACCACATCCGTGGTTCCGCCAAAACGTCGCTGCCAGAGTGCATGGCTGATCACAACGACCGACGCGCTATTCTCGTGCATGTCGTCCGGTAGAAACGTGCGGCCATCAACAGGATTGGTGCGCAGGAGTGGAAAGAACTCAACCGTTACGCCAGCCGCTCGCACGCGTTCAGTTTCTTCGCCGGTGCTGATAAAAGCTCCACCCGAACTAAACGCCGCGATCTGCTCAAACGACTGGCTCTGTTGCTGCCAGTCAGTGATGTCGGGCCAGGACGAGTTGCTCTGAGTAATACCGAGTTTCGGATTAACAGATTCAAGACGGGCGATCCGTTCAGGCTCAGGAAACGGCAGCGGCCGCAGCAACACCGAGTTGACGACGGTAAACATGGCGGTGGTGCCACCGATACCGATCGCGAGTGTCGCAATCGCGATGAATAGAAACCCTGGCCGCTTGAGAAAACTTCTCGCGCCGAATCGTATATCTTTGATCAGTTGTTCCATGATCCGTGTTCTCCGCGATTACTCATTCCGCAAAGCAATGAGCGGCTCGACCTTTGTCGCGCGTCGGGCCGGCACGTAGCACGCAATCAGCGCCACTCCGATCAGCAACAGCGACACAAAACCAAACGTCAGCGGATCCGTTGCGCTCACGCCGTAAAGCACACTCGTGATCGCGCGCGTCGCGACATAAGCACCCAACAATCCGATCGCCGCGCCGATGATCGTCAACATCAATCCATGACGGAGGACCAGCTTGAGCACGTCACCCAACTGCGCACCGAGTGCGAGCCGCACGCCAATCTCGTGCGTGCGCTGCGCAACTGCGTACGACGTGATGCCGTAGACGCCGATCGCAGCAAGCATCAGAGCTACGAATCCGAAAACGCCCAGCACCGTCGCCGCGACTTTCGCGGGAAACAACGCGAGTTTCATATGCTCGGTGAGCGTTTCCACATCGAATAGAGGCAGGGTCGGGTCGAGCGAGTGCACCTGCGCACGAACCGGACCAATCAACGCGTCCGGGTTGCCCTTCGTCCGAACCACGAGCATGCTGTTCGACCAGTAGTCCTGTGCCATCGGTGTCCAGACGAACGCCCGTGGATCTTCGGCGATGTTGAAGTATTTGCCGTCTCCAGCGACTCCCACGATCCGGCGGAATGGACCACCGGCTGCTGAAAAACTGAAACGCTTTCCGACGGCTTCAGCACTCGATGGCAGCTCAGGCATCAAGCGGCGGACGAAAGTCTCGTTCACGACCGCCACTTGTTCGGATTTTTCCTGATCCTGATCGGTGAACTCGCGTCCGTGGACCACCGGCGTGCCCATAGTCTTGAAGTAACCTGCGCCGGCGGCGCCGTTCATCACGATCGGCACGTTCTCGCCGCGCTCGGCGGGCTTGCCTTCAACAAAAACGTTGCGACTGTTGTACTCGATAGTGAGCGGGACGTAGCTCGTGACCGCGGCCGACTCAACACCGGGCAGCGACTGCACACGATCGATCAACTGCCGGTGAAACTGGTGTCCACGCGCTTCGTCGTAACCCTGCAATCCGAGATCGAACGACATCTTGATTGCGTTCTGCGGATTGAACCCGGGGTTCATTGTTTGCAGTTGCTGGAGTGTGCGAACGACGAGACCGGCGGCGATCAGGACCACGAGTGAAATCGCGATTTGCGCCACCACGAGAACGCTTCGCAAACGCGTGCGCGCCGCGCCGCCCTGCGCGGCCGTGTCCTTTAAAGTACGGACGAGGTTTGTGCGTGTGGCTTGTAAGGCAGGCGCGATTCCGAAGACTGCGCCTGCGACTAACGACACTGCAAGTGAAAACACAAGGACACGCCAGTCGACGTTCACGTCGAGTGCGAGCGGAAAATCGATTGGCGGTTTGAATGCGAGGAGAACTTTCAACATCCAGAGCGCAAGCAACACGCCCGCGGCGCCGCCGGCAAATGAGAGCAGGATGCTTTCGGTGAGAAGCTGCCGGATCAGTCGCAGACGATTAGCGCCCATCGCGAGTCGAATCGCGATCTCTTTCCGTCGATCGGTTGCACGCGCGAGCATCAGGCCGGCGAGGTTGGTACACGTCACGAGCAGGACGAGTGCAACAGCCGCCATCAAAACCCACGTAAAACTCACGACGCCGTTACGAAGCTCGGGGATTATGAATCCCGGTGGTCCAACTTTGATCGACTGTCCTTCGTTCGAATCCGGATATTCTTTCCCGAGTTGCAGGGCCAGCAGGTTGAGCGAGGCTTCGGCCTGTCGTGCATCTACACCTGGCTTGAGTCGACCGACGCCGAAGAAGTTTTTAGAGTGACGATCGTCGAGCCACGACGCGCCCGGTTCGGCCCATCCCATCATCGCCGCGGGCATCCAGAGCTCGGGCGAATAGACGTACTCGGTGCCTTTGAAACCTTCCGGCGCGATTCCGATCACGCGAAACTGGTGATTGTTGAGCAGCACATCTTTGCCGACGATGCCCGGATTGCCGCCGAAGCGTCGCTGCCATCCGTCGTAACCGAGCACGACGACGGGATGCGTGAGTGGTGTTTTGTCTTCTTCAGGAAGGAACGTGCGGCCGTGAATGGCTTTCACGCCAAGGACGTCGAAGTAATTGCCGGAGACTTCATAGCCCCAGACGCGTTCGTTCGAGCCGCCGCGGCTCAGGCTCAGAGGGACAAAGCGATAGGCGAGTAAGCCGGAGAGGACGTCGTTGCGATCGCGGAAGTCTTTGTAGTTTAGATAGGAGAACGCGGACATCGAGTCGTTCTTGCCGCGTACGGAGACGGAGACGATCTCGCCGGGCTTCTCGACCGGAAGGGATCGCAGCAGCACAGTGTTCACGAGGCTGAAGATCGCGGTATTGGCGCCGATTCCAAGCGCAAGCGTGATCACCGCGATCGCCACAAACCCCGGCCGCTTGATCAAACCTCGGATCGCATAACGAATGTCTTTGATTAGATTGTCCATGATCCTTTGCTTTCGAATAGGACCAATAGGTCGTATAGGACGAATAGGACGTATGAATAGGTCCTATTAGTCCTATTAGTCCTATTGGTCCTATTCATAACGCAGCGCCACGAGCGGTTCGACCTTTGTGGCCCTTCGCGCCGGCAAATAACACGCGAGCAAAGCCACAAGCGCCAACAGCACCGGAATCGCCGTGAACGTCAACGCATCCGTCGTGCTCACACCGTAAAGAAAACTCGCCAGCAATCGCGTCACTATCGCCGCCACCACCAACCCCACGAACAACCCCGCAATCACCAGCGTCATCCCTTGCCTCAACACGAGCCCGAAAACATCACGCGGCTTCGCGCCGAGCGCCACGCGTATGCCGAGTTCTCGCGTGCGTCTCGAAACTGCAAACGCCATCACGCCATACAACCCGATTGACGCCAGCAACAACGCCAGGCCACCAAACACCGCCAGCAGGATCGCACCCATGCGCGCCGCGTAAAGCGAATTGTTAATACGATCGCTCATGAGTTCAGGTGGAACGAGCGGAAGGTTCTTTTCGAGCGATTGTGTTTCGTTACGAATCGCGCCCGCGACTGTCGAAGGATCAACCGCCGTCCGCACGTGCAGCGTCATGCCCGTTTCGTGGTTCTGCGCGAGGGGCACGTAAGCGACCGGCGTCGGCGCTTCGCCGACACTGAAGTACTTGCTCGTGCGCACCACGCCGACGATCTCGCGCCAGGGCCCTTCCGGACCACCAAAACTCAAACGCTTGCCCACCGGATTTTCCGATGAAAAATGAACGCGCACGAATGCTTCGTTGACGATCACGACGAGCGGATGATTTTCCGCGTCCTGTGCGTTGAAATCGCGACCCTGCAACAACCCGATGCCCATGGTCTGAAAGTACTTTGGACCAACGACATTCGAGCTCACGGACTCATTGTCTCCCGGAGCCGCACCTGCCCCATCGCTGCGAAATTGATTTCCGGAACCGGCGCGTCCTTCAATCAATAGACTGCGAACGGATGAACCGCCGCTGACCGCAGCGATGCGTGCGAGGCTTGCAGATTCGACTCCGGGAATCGCTTCAACACGTTCGATGACCTGCCGGTAGAATTCACGGCCCTGCGTTTTTGTGTAACGAAGAAGATTGATGTTGAGCGGGAGCGTGACGACTTTCTCCGCATCAAAGCCCGGATCGATCGTCTGCGCCTGTTGCAAACTGCGGAGGAAAAGTCCCGCTGCAATAAGCAGCACGACTGAAAGTGCCACCTGGACCACGACGAGCAGGTTGCGAAGACCAAACGTTCGAGTTCGTTCGAAGAACGCTGCGGCGTCGTCTTTCAACGCGGGAATCAGTGCCGGGCGCGAAGCGCGCAAGGCGGGTGCGAGTCCGAAGACCACGCCGGCGAGGAGCGACAATCCAAGCGTGAACAGGAGCACACGCGTGTCGATCGAGAACTGTGGCGTGATCAGTAGCGAACCCTGTGGAGGTGGCGCGGCACGCAGTGATCTCGTGGCCCACCATGCGAGCAGCAATCCGGCACCGCCACCGATCGTTGCGAGCAATATGCCTTCGGTAAGTAGTTGACGAACGACGCGCCAGCGCGTTGCGCCGATCGCGAGACGTACGGCGATCTCTTTTGTACGTGCCGAACTGCGCGCGAGCAGGAGGTTGGCGACGTTGGCACATGCGATCAGAAGCACGATGCCGACCACAGCCATCAGCAGACGCGCGACTGACGAGAGTTGTTGTCGATTCGAAGGATTATCGCTTTCGCTGAACGCATAAACGGAAACACCGCGGTTGCGGTTTATTTTTGGATAAGCCTCTTCCAGTTGTTTCGCAATCAGTGCGAGCGAGGCTTGCGCCTGTTCGGGAGTGACACCCGGCTTCATCCTGCCGACGGTGAAGAGCCAGCGATTGCCACGCACTTGCAGGAGGTCGGGATTCATCTCGCCCGAGTATCCGGCGCGCGGCGGTCGCATGGTGGCCTGCTGCATCATGGGCACGTAGAGATCGCGTACGACGCCGAGTTGCAGCCCGTCGAAACCGGCGGGAAGCACGCCGATGATCGTGAAGTTATGTCCGTTTAGCAGTAGCTGGCGGCCGAGTATGTTTGGATCGGCGCCGAAGCGACGTTGCCAGAGGCCGTGGCTGATGACGGCGACCGGATGCGCGCCCGGGACCTTGTCGTCGTCGGGGGTGATGACGCGTCCGAGCTGTGCGCGCACGCCGAGCACGTCGAAGAAATTCCCGGAGACGATTGCACCGGCTACGAGATCCGTTTGATCGTCGCTGTTGAGACTCGCTGTGATGCCGCCAAACGCGAGCATGCCGTCGAAGACGGTGTTGTGATCGCGATATGCAGTGTAGTCGGGGTAGGAGAAAACATTGCCTGCTGGTCCATTGAAGACGAAGAGCAATCGATCGGGATCTCTGACGGGCAGCGGGCGCATCAACGTCGCGTTGACCGCGCTGAAGATTGCTGTATTCGCGCCGATGCCGAGCGCGAGCGTGAGCACCGCGATCGCGGTGAATCCCGGCCGCTTTAGAAGGCTCCGGATGCCATATCGAATGTCTTTGATGATCGAATCCATAAAAAAATCTCCGCCGCGGATCTACGCAGATGAACACAGATCAATCCGTGTTTATTCGCGTAAATCTGTGGCTAAAACTCATTCATAGCGAAGCGCCACGAGGGGATTGACCTTTGTAGCGCGGCGCGCCGGCAGATAACACGCCACCAGCGCAACCGCGGCCAGCAACACCGGCACGACGATAAACGTCGTCACGTCATACCCGCTCACACCAATCAGCAGCGACGACAACACCTGCGCGAGTGCCAGCGACAACACCAACCCGATCCCAAGCCCGACAGCCGCAAGCCTCATCCCCTGCTGCGTGATCATCTTCATCACATCAGCACGATCCGCGCCCAGCGCCATCCGAATCCCAACCTCACGCGTGCGCTGCGAAACGATGTAAGCCATCACGCTGTAAAGCCCGACCGCGCTCAACAGGATCGCCAGCACTCCAAACGCGAGCGAAAAACTCGCGGCCATATTCGGCGCCCACAACGCATACGTCTTGTGCTGGTCCATCGTCTTAACGCCAAACACGGGCACACGGCGATCGAGTGCCTGCACTTCGCTGCGAATCGCACCAACCAGACTGCCCGGATCGACATTCGCGCGCATCACGAGCGCCATCGTGCTCGGCCGTCGCTGGCCCAGAGGGTAATAAAAGAACGGCCTTGGATCCTCGGCGAGCGCTCGATATTTCCCCTGCTTCGCCACGCCCACAACTTCCAGCGCATCCCGGCTCTCAGCGCCGATAAAGATCCGTTTGCCCACGGCACTCTCACCCGGCCAGAGCATCTGGGCCATCCTCTGGTTCACGATCACCACGCGTTGTGATTTCAGGTGATCTCGATCGTCGAAGTTTCGACCCTCGACGATCGGGATCTGCATCGCCTCGAAGAAGCCGGGACTAACAATGTTCGTCATGATGACGCGCCCGGCACTTCCACGTGCGAGCGTCTCGCCTTCTTTGAGTATTGGGCCATTCGAGTTGGAACTGTCTCCGAGCGGCAGCGTTCGCGCGAAGCCGGCAGCTTCAACTCCCGGCACGTGCGAAACACGTTCGACAACCTGTCGATAAAAATTCCGTGTCTGCTCGTCGTCGTAACCGATCAACTGCGGACTCAGCGAGACGATCAACCCCTTCGGATTGTCGAAACCCGGATCCATCGTCTGTGCTTTGCGAAAACTCTTGATGAACAGCCCTCCGCAAACCAGCACCACGAGCGAAAGCGCGACCTGCGCGACGACCAGGCTGTTGCGCAAACCAAACGCTCTTCGCTTCCCTCTTTGCGCCCCTTCCGGATCGCCTTTCAACACAGGCACAACGTCCGGATTCGACGATTGCCACGCGGGAGCTAGCCCGAACACGAGGCCCGTGGCGAGCGAGATAACAAGTGTGAACACGAGCGCGCGGTGATCGAGTGCAAAGAAATTGTCGACGATGTTGTACTCGAGAACCGGAACGAAGCCCTGCATCAGATCGCTGACCCAGAAAGCGAGTAGCAGTCCGAGCGCGCCACCCACAATTGAGAGTAAAAGACTTTCGGTCAACAGTTGACGGATCAAGCGCGCACGATTCGCGCCGAGGGCCAGACGTATGCCGATCTCCTTGCGACGCGCGGCAGCTCTCGCGAGCATGAGGTTCGCGACGTTTGCGCACGCGATCAGGAGAATCAACGCTGCGATCGCCATCGCGATCGCTCCGGCGCTTCGGAACACGCCGCCCATGTCTTCAAAGCGGCCCTCGACCTCGCCCATCACCTTCGCGCGGGTGCTGTTAGCGCGATTGTCCGGATAAGCCTGGTTCATGCGCGCGGCGATTGCGGCGAGTTCAGCCGACGCCTGGTCAATTGAAACACCCGGCTTGAGCCGGCCCAGAACGTTCATCCAGTGGCTGCCACGATCTGCGAGTAGTTTTGGATTGCGACGAAGGTCTTCGGCCATCGAGATCGGCACCCAGAAGTCCATCGACAGCGCGAACTTCGACCCATGAAAATAATCAGGAGCAACGCCGATCACTTCGTACGCGCGATTGTTGAGAGAGACCGTCTTGCCGACGATGTTCGGATCGCTGCCCATGCGTCGTTGCCAGAAGCTGTAGCCCAACACGACGACGGCACCGGCGCCGACCGCCTTGTCTTCGTCCGGGTGAAACGCACGGCCCATGATCGGTTGCACCTGGAGCATGTCGAAGTAGTTGGCGGAAACCACCTGTCCCCAGATCACGTCGTTCTGGTTTTCGGAACTGATCGCGGCCTGGATCATGTCTTCGGCAGAGAGGGCGACGAACGACGTTGCCTGGTTGCGATAGTCGAGAAAATCCGGATACGACATCTCGTCCGCGATGTCGCGGTCTTCCGTGATCTCCATGGGCCGGACGAGTTCGTGCGCATTCGGCACAGCGAGCGGGCGCATCAGAAATGCATTCACAGCACTGAAGATCGCGGTGTTTGCACCAATGCCGAGCGCGAGCGTCACGACGGCAACAAGCGTGACACCGGGATTCTTCGTCAACATCCGCACGCCATAGCGCACGTCTTTAATCAAGTTGTCCATAAGTTTTCATCCGTGTCGATCGGTTTCGAAAGATCCGCCTAATCCGCGGTTACCCTATCTGTTTATTCTTCAACAGCGCCGACAACACCCGCCCGCGTTCGTAATCAGACTTGATCGATTCCACCACTTTCAAAAACGCGCTCTTCAAACGCGTGTCGCCCGTGTAGACGTTCGACACCTCGACGAGCAGCGTAGCTTTTTCGTAGTCAGACGACATCGCCGCCGCCGAGTCGAGCAACAGTTTCAAAACTTCTTCACTCTGGTTCTTCGTCTTCACGAGCGCACTCAAAACACCACGACGCTCGTAGTCAGACGACATGTTTTTGCTCGACGCAGCAATGAGCACGAGCACTGCACTACTCGGAGTCTCCTTCTTCATCACCGACTTCAGCACGCGACCGTGTTCGTAGTCAGAACTGATCGTCGCAACAGCATCGAAGAACGGCTGAATGGCGGCCTCTTTGCCCGTGAGCATCGGCGCGATCCCGATCAGCAACTGCGACTTTTCGTAATCGGAAGACATGGCGCCTCCGGCCTGTCGCAACACGTCGCGCAGAGCATTCGCATCGAGGTCTGCCTGCTTGATGAGCGTTTCGTAGTAACGACGCTTGGCCCAGTCGCCCTTGATCTGCTCGATTTCAGCAAGCACGCCCGGAACGCCGCGTTGCGCAAGAATCCGGGTCACGCGCTTCTCGGTATCAATCCCGCCCTGCCGCACTGCATTGAGCACAAGCTCGGCGACCCATCGCTTCGCCGTCTGGTCCATCTGAGCCGCGGCGCCGTTCACGTAAAAGACGCGCGTCAACTGCCCGCCCATATCTCGCCGCACTTCGTAACGCTGCGACTCTCGCCCGCGCTGCTCCTCAACGATCACAAAACCACCTTCGGTGACACTTACAACGTCTGTGTAATCGTCGTTGAACTCAGCCTTCCCTCGTATCTCCAGACTGCGCTTGTGATCATCGTCCTGGTTGATCCATCTCGTAACGCTCTGCTTTTCATCGTGAGGCTTCTGCCCGTACAGCCACGGCTGCGGCGCAGAGATCAACAAAGCCGCCAACGACGCAAGCAACCATAAGACGCGAGGCTTAATTGACTGTCTGAGCAACTTCATAAAATCTCCTATCTGCGTAAATCCGTGTTAAAGATCCGCGTTTATCCGTGCTATTCGTACCTGAGGGCTTTGAGTGGATCTACGCGTGTAGCCCTGCGAGCAGGCACGTAACACGCGATCAACGTCACCAGGAACAACCCAACCGACACAGCACTGAACGTCACCGCATCAGTCGCAGTAACTTCAAACAGCAACGTCGAGATCAGCCGCGTCAGGTAAAACGACGCCGCGAGTCCGGCAGCAATCCCGATCAGCCCGAGCACGATTCCCTTCTTCACGACGAGCTTGAGCACGTCAAAACGCTGCGCGCCGAGCGCCATTCGTACACCGATCTCATGCGTGCGTTGCAGAACGGTGTACGACATGACGCCGTAGATCCCGACCGCCGCCATTACGAGCGCAACAAACGAAAAGACCGTCAACAGCGATGCAATAAAACGCGATCTCGCAACCGACGTTGCGAGCAATTTCTCCATCGTGGTGACTTCGCCGATCGGTTGCAGCGGATCGAGCGAACGAATCACGTTGCGCGCAGCCGGACCGACAGCGCCCGCATCTCCTCGCGTGCGCAACATCAACGTCATGCCCGGATAGACCAGCTCAGGATGCGGCCAGTAAGCCACCGGCTCGATCTCGACGTCGAGTCCGAGATGCTTGTGATCCGCAACGACGCCGATGATCTCTGTCGGCACGTTCTCCTGTTTCATGTAGATCGTGAGTTTCCGGCCGAGCGGGTTTTGACCGTTGAGGTTCTTGCGAACAAACGTCTCGTTCACAAGCACCACATGACGCATCTCCGACGCTTCCTGCTCGGTGTAAAGCCGGCCCTGCCTTAACGGAATCTGCATCGTCTGAAAATAGTTGACGTCAGTGACCACGATGCCGGTCTTCAACTCCCGATCCGGCGGCAACTTCACACCATCGACGTCAACAGTCGTCCCTGAATAAAGACCCGTGAACGGCGGAGTGTTGACCGCGCCCACGGATTCCACACCGGGAATCGTTTTCATCTGATCCATTGCGCGTTTGAAGAAGTCGAGGCGCTTCTGGTCGGTCTCGTATTTACCGACAGGCAAACTCACGCGCATCGTCAGCAGGTTGTCTTGTTTGAAACCCGGATCAACTGACTGCAAACGACTGAAACTCCTCATCAGCAAGCCGGCGCCGACGAGCAATACGAGCGCGAGTGCGACCTGCGTCACCACGAAAAGATTTCTCACACGATGACTACCCGCGCCGCCGCCAACGCCTTTGCCGCCATCTTTGAGTGAATCGTGAAGATCGAAGCGCGTCGCTACGAGCGCGGGAACGAGTCCGAAGATGATCCCGGTGAGCAACGACAGGCCAAACGTAAAACCAAGCACGGGCAAACTGACGCCCACTTGCCTGAGGTCCATCAATGCCGGTGGACTCAATCCGACGAGCGCTTTCGTTCCCCACCAGGCGACGAGCACGCCAAGCACGCCACCGATCAGCGAAAGCAGCACGCTCTCAGTTAGCAACTGCCGCGCAATACGCCAGCGACTCGCGCCGAGTCCTGCGCGAACCGCAATTTCCTTGCGTCTCGCGCTCGCACGCGCGAGCAAAAGGTTCGCAACGTTTGCACATGCGATCAGCAGCACGAAACCGACAGCTCCCAGAAGAATCAATAGCGGTCGCCTGATTTGACCGGTGAACTGTGTGCGCAACGGAACGACGTTGATGCCCCAGTTTGTGTTGAACTCCGGATACTGCTGGGCCAGGCGAACGCCGATCGTGTCCATTTCACGTTGCGCCTGCTCTCTCGTGACGCCGGGTTTCATGCGCGCGACAGCAGACGCGAAACGGCCGCGCCGTTGTCTCATCTGGTTTGTGATCTGCCAGGGGATCCAGATGTCGGCGGGTTTCGTGGCCTGCGTTCCTCTTTGAATGTGCCAGCCGAAATTCGCAGGCATGACGCCGATGATCGTGGCGGGTTCTTCGCTGAGTGTGATCTTGCGGCCGATGATGTTTGGATCCGCGCCGAAACGTCGCTGCCAGAGGCCGTGACTGATCACGATGACGAGCGGCTGATCTGCGGCGCCATCGTTTTCCGCAAATGTGCGGCCCATGATCGCGTTGGTGCCGAGGACGGAGAAAAGATTCGTGGTGCCGAGTTGTCCGGGCACTTCCTCGGGCTCGCCGTCGCTCGTGAGGTTGAACGTGCGATCGAAGAAGACGGCCATGTCGCTGAAGACCTGGTTCTGCTCTTTC
This sequence comes from Pyrinomonadaceae bacterium, assembly GCA_035761985.1. Classification (GTDB taxonomy): domain Bacteria; phylum Acidobacteriota; class Blastocatellia; order Pyrinomonadales; family Pyrinomonadaceae; genus PSRF01. The sequence continues at coordinate 65,170 of DASTQB010000206.1, read as the reverse complement.
CAGTCGGAGAAGTTACCGAGGTTGATCACGTTCTGATCCGTGCGGCCGCCCTGTCGCTTCTCCCACACGAGCACGAGTTGTTCGGCGTCGGTGTAAGGAAACGATCGCAGCAGCACGCCGTTGACGACGCTGAAGATCGCGGTGTTTGCACCGATACCGAGCATGAGCGCGAGCAGCGCGATGAACGTCATCATCGGGCTCTTCAGCAGCATCCGTATGCCGAAACGAACATCAGCCAGCAATGTCGTCATCACTCACTCCTTAATCCGTAATAGGTCCTATATGTCATATAGGACCTATAGGATCTATTCTGCTGATCCGCGGCCTTATTCACACCGCAACGCTTCCATCGGATCGACTTTCGTTGCGCGCCACGCAGGGACGTAGCACGCGAGCAGCGCCACCAGCGCGAGGAGCGCCGAGACGGCCGCAAACGTCAACGGATCTTTTTCCGTAATCCCGAAGAGCAGGCTCGCCAACAACCGCGTCGCGGCATAAGCTCCCGCGAGACCGATCGCCAATCCGATCGCGATCAACAATCCTCCCTGCTTCACGATCATCAGCAACACATCGCGCGATTGCGCACCCAGCGCTAACCGGATCCCGATCTCGTTCGTGCGTTGGGCCACCGAATAACTCATCACGCCGTACAACCCGACAACCGTCAGCACAAGCGCAACTGCCGCAAAGATCGAAAGCAACGTCGAACTGAACCGCGGCGCAGCAACCGACGCCGCGAGGTACTCTTCCATAGTTTTCACTTCAAAGACCGGGACATCCTGGTCCATTCCGCCGACAAGTTTGGTCACTGACGGAATCAAGCTGCGCGGCTCGCTCGTAGTCTTTGCCACCGCAACCATCTGGCTGAATGGAATCTGCGTGTGCGGCACGTAGTCAGCAGCGCGCGCTTCCGTGTTCAAACTCCGATTGCGAACGTCGCCGACAACTCCGATGATCTCGCGCATCGTTGAATCTTCGCCCTCGATAGACGAGATACCGGGCTTGATGCGTTTTCCGATCGCGTCTTCGTTCGGGAAGTGTTGCCGAGCAAACGTCTCCGTGATGATGATCACGGGCGTTGCGCCGTGCTTATCGCGATCGTCGAAGTCGCGGCCCTTGATAATCGGAATTCCCATCACGCGGAAATAACCTACGCCTGTGGTGAAGAAGTCGGCCGACGGATGGTCCTTCGGATCCATCGGGCGGCCTTCGATCTCAAAAGAGATACTGAAACGATCGCCGCTCAAAGGCAGCGGAAAGATCGTGCTCGCCGCCTGGACGCCGGGCGCCGCTTCAAGCCGGCTCTTCAAGTCGATGAAAAACTGCGTCTGCCTGTCGTACTTGTACTTAACTTCAGGCAGACCGACGTTGAACGTAAGAATGTTCTCTGGCCGCAGGCCACTGTTGACGCCCTGCAAACGCCAGAGGCTTTGCAGCAGCAACCCTGCACAAACCAGCAGCACGACTGCGATTGCCAGTTCACTTACAACGAGTACGCTGCGCATTTTGTTGCGTCGCGCGCCTTCGCTCGTCCCTCGGCCACCTTCCTTCAACGAATCGACCAGTTCAGACTTCGACGAATGAAACGCAGGCGCGAGTCCGAATATCAGTCCTGTAAGCAGAGAAACGCCGAGCGTGAATCCGAGCACGCGCAGATCGATGCCGACCTGGACTGCGCGCGGAATATCGTCCTTGCCGAGCGCAATCAGAAGATCAGACCACCAGACAGCGAGCAACAAACCGACTGCGCCGCCGCACAGCGACAACAACACGCTTTCAGTCAGCAACTGTCTGATCACGCGCACACGGCTCGCACCCAGAGCAGTGCGAATCGCCATCTCTTTGTGACGGCTGGTCGCACGCGCGAGCAGCAGGTTCGCGACGTTTGCACACGCGATGAGCAACACGCAGGCGACGGAGCCGAGAAGTATCAACAGCATCGGACGGATCTCGCCGACGAGTGCGTGAAGGGCTGATTCGATACGCAAACTTCTGTTCGTGTTTTCGTCGGGATATTGCTGCGCAAGGCGAGCGCCGATTGCTTCCATCTCGGCCTGTGCCTGCTCGTGAGTTACGCCTGGTTTGAGGCGACCGATCACGCGCAGGAAGTGCGCGCCGCGCTGGTCGGTAACGGGTTCGCTCCCTGCGGCGTCGATGGCGATCGTGGTCCATAGTTGCGGCGGTTCGTTCTGGATCGGAAACTCGAAGCCCGGCGGCATCACACCGATGACGGTGTAACCACGACCATCGAGAGTGATGACCTGGTTCAACACCGACGGGTCTTCACCAAAACGTTCCCGGAAGAGCGCGTGACTGAGAACGACAACACGTGCGTCAGAGGGCTTGTCTTCGTCAGCGTGAAATGTGCGGCCCAGCGCCGGCGCGACGCCGAGGAGTGGAAACAGATCGGCAGTCACGACTTCGCCTATCAATCGCACGGGCTCACCGCGCCCGGTCATGATGAAGTTGCTGCCGTGATACGAGGCGACGCGCTCGAGGGTCGTATTCTGCGAGCGCACGTCGAAGAAGTTTGGATACGAATGCGAGCCGCGCAACATGCCGCGCTGAGGAACAGTTTCATACACCGCCACAAGCGAATCCGGATCGGGAAACGGCAACGGGCGCAGAAGCACCGCGTTCACGACGCTGAATATCGCGGTGTTGGCTCCGATGCCAAGCGCGAGTGCGATTGTGGCGACGATGCTGATGCTCGGCGACTTGAGCAGCATGCGCACTCCGAAGCGAATGTCCTGTAGTAGTGTGTTCATAATTTAAATCCTGATCTTGCTCCGTAGGAGCAGCATGTTTATAGCTTCGTAATTAAATTTCCTCTTTCGCTCCAGAGGAGCGACATGGCGCTCCTACGGAGCGCAGACGTTTCAGCTCTTAGGCTATAAACATGTTGCTCCTACGGAGCAAAATCTTTATTCGTATCGAAGCGCAACGAGCGGATCGACTTTTGTCGCGCGCCGCGCAGGGATGTAACAGGCCAGCAACGCAACCGCGACCAATCCGACCGAAACACCAACGAGCGTCGTCACGCTGTTAGGCGCAACCCCAAAAAGCAACGCACTGATGAAACGCGAAAACGCGATCGACGCAGCAACACCAATCACCACGCCAATGCCAACGAGGATCACGCCGCGCACCATGATCAGCCGGAACACGTCACGCCGTTGTGCGCCCAGTGCAACACGGATCCCGATCTCACGCGTTCGACGCGCAACGGAGAACGTCAACACGCCGTAAAGCCCGAGCGCCGTCAGCAACGTCGCCAAAACACCAAACGCCGCGCACAGCCACGTGACCAAGCGTTCCTGCACCAGCGATTCGTCAATCTCAGTTGCAAGCGTCTTAATGTTGTAAAGCGGAAGACGCGGATCGAGTGCCTTCAACTCTGCGCGCAACTGTTCCGCGACGACCGAAGGCTCAGTCGTGGTTTTGACGTGCAGCGTCAGATTTGAAAGCAGCTCTTCCTGCGTGGTCGGAATATAAAAATGGCGTCGAATCTCTTCACGCAGGTTTACGTACTGCGCGTCTTTGACGACGCCGACGATCGTGCGATCGGGAACGTCGCCGAGACCGATTCGCTTACCCACGACGTTCGTGGCGCCGAAGTAATACTTCGCAAGCTTCTCGTTGACGATGACGACCTTCTCCGCGCCCTGACGATCGCGATCGTCAAAGTCACGACCTGCCAGCAAAGGAATTTCGAGTGATTTGAAATAGTCGGGCGAGACGTAAGTTGCGTCCGCAACCATTCGCTCGCCTTCGCGCGGCGTGTAGCCCTCGACGACGATGACGTTTTGATCAGAATTTCCTGAAACAGGTGAGTCGGATCCGAGACTTGCAAATTTCACTCCCGGCAGCGCGCGTGTTCTGGTCAGAAGTTCATCATAAAACGCCGCGGTCCTTTCCTTTGAATACCCATTGAGCGCGGGATTGACAGTGGCAAATAGCACATTCTCTTTGCCAAAACCGGTGTCGAGCGCGCGCAGGTTTTGCAGTGATTTAACCAGGAGCGCAGCACTCACGAGCAGAGGCAGCGAGAGTGCGACCTGGACCAGGATCAACGCGCTGCGCAAACTCAGAAGTTTCCCACCCGAAGTGAAGCTGCGCGACTCCAGCCGCAGGCCCGGTGCCAACACGTGGCGCGCAGCTTGAACAGCCGGCGCCAAACTGAACGCAACGCCGAGCAGAACCGAAACACCTAAAACGAACAAATACAAACGCCAGTCGAAAGACGAACTGAGGTTCGGTCGATAGTCAGGCGGAATAAACGCCATCAATCCGACCTTGATCCAGAGCGCGATAAAAACTCCGGCAACGCCACCCATCAACGCGAGCACAACGCCTTCAGTCAGCCATTGCCGCATCAAACGCAAACGTCCGGCGCCAAGCGCGAGACGAACAGCCATTTCCTGTGCGCGCACAGTCGCGCGGGCCATCATCAGGTTGGCAAGGTTTGCACAAAGGATTAGCAGCACCGCGCACGTCGCACCGAAGAGTAACCACAGCGACGTGCTGAGCTCGGTCTGAAGATGAGTAAGACCCTGATCACCCGGCAAGACCGCGATGCGGCCCGCCATAAACCGTTCTTGGTTAAACTTCGGGAAGGCCGCTGATAACTCCTGTGCTTCCAGTTCCCGGATCTGCTGATAAGTAACGTTGAGTGATGCGACCGCCTGTTCGGGACTGACATCCGCCTTTCGACGCGCCATCACGTTCAACCATAGGTGACGGCGGCTTTGCAGACGCGTCGGCGGCTGTGGATTGAAGACGGGAGTCATCATCAATGGCACGCGCACGTCGGCATTGTTGGAAAGGTTGATGCCAAAGAAACCCGGCGGCGTCACGCCGAGCACAGTTAGCGGGGTTTCATTGACGAGAATGGTCTTGCCGATCAGGTCCGGATCTTTGTTGAACCTACTCTCCCAGAATTTGTAACTCAGCACGACGACGGGATGAGCGCCGGGAGTGCGATCGTCGTCCTGTGTAAACAACCTGCCGGCCCACGGGCGAACGCCGAGCACCTCAAAGAAGTTTCCACTGACGAGCTCGCCGCGAACGCGTTCCGTTTGATCGCCGTAACTCACATTCATTTGCGCACCGCCACGCGCTATGACGCCCGAGAAGGCCGAGTTTCGATCGCGCAGATCCTGGTACATCGGATAGGAAAAGGAGCTATCGCTGTTCAGACCCTGCGTTGGCTGGTAGGCGGAAAGCACCGCAAGTTGATCAGGGTTCGCAACCGGAAGACTTTGCAACAGCACTCTGTCGAGCAACGAAAACATTGCTGCATTCGCGCCGATACCGAGTGCGAGGGTGAGCACAACTACCGCCGTAAACGCCGGATTCTTCGTAAGCATCCGCAGTGCGTACCGGACATCATTAACTATTTCCGCAATCATCCGTGTCCTCTATCCGTGTCATCCGCGGTTTATTCATAGCGAAGCGCAACGAGTGGATCGACTTTTGTTGCGCGTCGCGCCGGTATGTAACAGGCGATCAACGCCACGATCGTCAGCAACACTGCGATCGCACCGTAGGTCAGCGGATCAGAAACCTTCACGCCAAACAACATCTTCGAAAGACTGATCCAACTCTCGAGATACTTCGTCAGCACGTACGCGCCGACCAGTCCAAGGACCACGCCAAGCACCACGAGCGTCATTCCCTGCTTCAGGATCATCCTGAGCACGCTGCCGCGATCCGCGCCGAGCGCCATTCGAATTCCGATCTCGTGCGTGCGTTGCGAGACGGTGTAAGCCAGCACGCCGAAGAGTCCGATGGCCGCGAGTTGCTGGGCCAGCACGGCAAACAGCGTCACGAGCTTTGCGAACAAACGCTCCATTCGCAGTGTTTCATCCGCTTGCTCGACCTGCGTCTTGATGTTCAACAGCGGCAGGTTTGTATCGACGTCGCGCACGGCATTGCGCACCGAAGCAACGATGCCATTTGGATCGCCGGCCGTGCGCACTTCGAACGTCGCGGCGCCGAGGGGACGGTCCTGCCGGTACGACGCGTACATAGTCGGCGGCACCTCGTCGCGTTGGCTCGTGTACTTCGCGTCTTTGCTGATGCCGACGATCTCGATCTCGTCGGGTTTGGAAGTATCTAACGTGAAGCGTTTTCCGACTGCGTTCTCGCCCGGGAAAAACTGGTTCGCGAATGTTTGATTCACTACCGCAACGCGCGGAGACTTCGCGTCGTCCTGCGCGGTTAGCGTGCGGCCTGAGAGCAGTGGAATGCCCATCGCTTCGAGGAAGTTTTCGCGCACTGTGTGACGGTAGACGTCTCCGGTCGGCGTCAGGCGACCTTCAGAATCAGGTGTGGCGTTCAGAGCTTCGCGCAAAAACATGCTGCTCGAACTCGAGCTTTGTGAAAGCAGCGGCACGCGCGAGAAGGTTACCGCCTGCACGCCGGGGACAGCTTCAATGCGCTGGCCTATCTGCTCGTAAACCTGTCTCAGCTTTTCATCTTTGTAACCGATCAAAGAGGGCTGAACTTCAAACAGCAACAGGTTCTGCGTATTGAAACCCGGATCGACGCGTTGCAGGTTGATCAGCGTGCGAACAAACAGTCCAGCGCCGACCAGCAGCAGCAACGACAGTGCAACCTGGACCACGACGAGGCCGCGACTCAGCAGCGAACGATGAACGCTGCTCGAACTCCGCCCGCTCTCTTTCAACGACGGTGTGACGTCAACCCGCGTCGTCCGCCATGCCGGTGCGAGTCCGAAAACGATTCCGGTGAGTAACGAGAGGCCGATCGTGAAACCGAGCACGCGCCAGTCGAGTTGTGGTTCGAGCGCACTGAGTCCACTACCACCCCAACCCTCAACCGCAAGCAACCCGTCTTTGATCCAGAGGGCAAAAAGAATTCCTAACAGTCCACCGAGAAGTGAAAGCAGAACGCTCTCGGTCAATAGTTGGCGGATGAGTCGCCAGCGGCTTGCGCCGAGGGCCAAACGTAAACCGATCTCTTTTTGCCGTCCTGCCGCACGCGAGAGCAGCAGGTTGGCAACGTTTGCGCACGCAATCAACAGCACCAGGCCCACCACTCCCAACAGCAGATACAACGACGGCGCATAATACCTTCGCCTGAGCATCTCGCCCTGTCCGCCGGGATCGGCATAGAGACGCGGGTACTGTGTCGGATCGAGATTGCCGATTACGTTTCCACCGCTTGCTTTCGCAGCGGCCTGTCGCGCCGCGCGGTGCTCCGTCACCGACTGGTGAAAAGCAGTTTCCAACTGCGCCTGGGCCTGCTCCGGCGTGACGCCTGGTTTCAAACGCCCCATGATGCGTAACCACCAGACACCGGCACCACTTTGATACGAGCGTTGCTTATCCACGTAAAGCTGCGGTTCAAACGCGAGCGGGATGGTCACGTCCTGACTGCTGCCCACGCCGCCCGTGCCGTCAAAACCTTTTGCGGAAACGCCGACGACTGTGAACGGAACGTTGTTGAGATTGATCTGCTTACCGACGATGCTCTGGTCGCCGCTGAAACGCTTCTGCCAGTAGCGATGGCTGAGGACGACGACGGGAGTTGCGGATGGTTTGTCGTCTTCATCCGTGAACATGCGACCGGCGGCAGGCTGCACACCGAGGGCCGTGAAATAATTTCCCGACACGGCCTGTCCCGAGGCTCCATCGGCCTGGCCGTCGGCAGTCACGTTTAATCCGACGTTGCCGAACGCAAAGATGTCTGCCAGTGGTCCGGCCTGTTCGCGCATGCGCTGGTAGCTCTGGGACGCAAACGAAGTCATATGGCGGAGCCCGGTCTGGGGATCGGTGTTCATGCTGCCGTTGTAACTGCCCGCGCTGAACTCCTTCGACGCAACCGCTTTAAATAGGACCAGCCGCTCCGGCTCTTTGACGGGCAACATCTTCAACAACATCGCATCGACGATGCTGAACAACGCCGTATTCGCCCCAATTCCAAGCGCGAGCGAAAGCAGCGCCACCGCCGTCAGTCCCTTCTGCTTGAGCAACATCCGGAACCCGTACCGTAAATCCTGTAAGAGTGTGTGCATGTTCTTATCCGTGTTTATCTGTGAAAATCTGTGGTTACTCGTACCGCAACGCAATGAGCGGATCGACTTTCGTGGCCCGTCGCGCCGGCGTGTAACACGCGAGCACCGACACGAACACCAGCAACACCGGAATCGCCGTAAACACAAACGGATCCGTCGCACTCACCTCGAACAGCAAGCTCTTGATCGTCCGCGTCAACGCAAGCGCACCAACAACCCCAACAACCACACCCGCAGCCGTTAACAACAGCCCCTGCCGCAGCACCGCACGCCTGAGCGCGGCCGGCTGTGCGCCAAGCGCCAGCCGTATCCCAAACTCCTTCGTCCGGCTACCAACGTAAACCGACATCGTGCTGTAGATCCCAACCGCCGCAAGCGTCAAAGCGATGATCGCAAATGCCGTCAGCAGTATGTTGGTCAAACGTTGCGTGCCGAGTGTTTGTCCGATGATTTCAGGCATCGAGCGCACGAGATACAACGGCATGTCAGGATCGACTTGCCTGATCGCGGATCGAAACGGTGTGATCGCCGACTTGGGTGGACCATCAGTGCGCGCGATGAACGCAGCTCGCGGCGCCGGATTCTGCAGCATGGAATAGTAGATGTGCGGCTGCTTCTCTTCCGCGAGATTCGCATGCTTGATTCCGCCGACCACGCCGACGATCGTCAGCCACTGGCGTTCGCCAGTCGTCTGAATGCGCTTGCCGACAGCATCACCGCGAGGCCAGTAACGCCGCGCGAGAGGTTCGTCGATGATCCCGACGAACTGCGAGTTAGTGTTGTCGGACCATTGAAAATCGCGGCCCTGCAGGATCGGCACACCGAGCGCCTGAAATGTTCCTGGCGTCACGCTCTGAATCTGCGCCTGTTCGGTTTGCGTGATGTTGCCGCCTTCGGGTGGCTCCTGTCCTTCGACAATGAAACCATCGACGCTGCCGCCATCGCCGAACGGCAGGTTGGTCGTTAGACCAACGGCTTTGATTCCCGGCGAGGTGCGCAGCCGGTCGAGTGCGTCACCGTAGAAACGAAATGCTTTTTCCTGTGTGTCGTACTTTGTGCGCGGGAGAGTCGCGACCATGGTCAACGTGTTGTCGGCATTGAAGCCGAGATCCACTGACTCGAGTCGTTGAAAACTCTTCAGCAAGAGTCCAGCGCCAATGAGCAGGACGAGGGAGAGTGCAAACTGCACGGCGACGAGCGCGCTGTTCATACGACGATGCGAAATCGTTCCACGCGCGCCTTCACGAATGCCGGCAGCGATTCCCATCGCGTACGCGCGCAACGCGGGCATGAAACCGAACAACAATCCGGTCAACACGCTCAGCCCGGCCGTGAACGCCAGCACCTGAGCGTTCAGACTCACTTCTTCGATTCGCACGATGCCGGCGATCGGCAACTTATCAAGCATGCTGATGCCGAGCGCGGCCAGGCCGACGCCGGCAATAGCGCCGATAAAGGAAAGCAGCACGCTTTCGGTCAACAGTTGTCGCGCAACTCGCGCCGGCGTCGCTCCCAGCGATACGCGAACCGCGATCTCGCGCGTGCGTGAAGTCGCGCGCGCAAGCAGAAGGTTTGCAACGTTGGCGCAGGCGATAAGCAACACGAGCGCCACAGCGGCAAGTAAAACCAGGAGCGGCTTCTGCGTCCGGCCCAGCATCACTTCTCTGATCGGAGTCACGATGGTCCTTGGACCAGCACCTTCGCTCACCCCGACGGATTCACTCACGTTCGGATGCGCGCGCCCGTAGTTCTGAATCGCCTCAGTGGTTTCGGCCTGCGCCTGCGCCAGCGGCACGCCGGGCTTCAAACGGCCGACGACGGAGAAGAAGTAAGGAGCGATCCTTGTTTTGTCGAACGGGAGAGGCGTCCAGAGATCCGTCTCGAGGCGTGGAAACTTAAACTCAGCAGGCATCACACCCACGATCTCTGTCGGCGTGTTGTTGAGCGTGAGCATACGGCCGACCACATTCCGATCGCCGCCGAAACGCCGCTGCCAGAACGCGTGGCTGATCACACAGACGTTGTTTTTGCCTGCTGCATCTTCACCTTCGACAAACGTGCGACCGAGTTGTGGATTTACGCCAAAGACTTTGAAGAAGTCGGCGGTGACAGTCGCCACCGGTAAACGCTCGGGCTCTCCCTCGCCGGTAAGGTTCGTGGCGCTGCTGGTGTAAATCGCCATCGTTTCGAACGATCGATTTTGTTCGCGGTAGGCGTTGAAGCCGGCTTGCGAAACTCCCCACGTTGCGAGACCCAGTTTCGGACTCGCCTGGATCAGGCGGACCACGTTGTCGGGATCGCGAAACGGAAGAGGTCGCAGGAGAATGCTATTGACCAGACTGAAGATCGCCGTATTCGCCCCAATTCCAAGCGCAAGAGTCACAACGGCAACGAGGGTAAATCCGGGTTGCTTCAGTAAAATCCGCGTACCGTATTTCAGATCCTGTATTAGTTTGTTCATGATCTTCATCCGTGTACTTCGCGTTTATCCGCGGCTTTTTACTCGTACCGCAGCGCCACGAGCGGATCGATCCGCGTCGCGCGGCGGGCCGGGATGTAGCAAGCCAAAAACGACACCAGTAACAGCAACGCAGGAACACCAACGAACGTCAGCGGATCAGTGGTCGTCACTCCGTAAAGCATGTCTGACAACACACGCGTCGCGACTGATCCGGCTGCGATACCAACGACCAATCCAGCGATCGTCAGAAACATTCCCTGCCGTATGACGAGCTTCAGCACGTCAAACGGTTGTGCGCCGAGAGCCATGCGCACGCCGATCTCGTGCGTTCGTTGTGCAACTGAGTAGGAGATGACGCCGTAGAGACCAACGCATGCCAGCACGAGCGCGAGTGCGGCAAACATGCCGAGCAACAACGCCTGAAAACGTTCCTTCGCGATCGCCGCTGCAAACACCTGGTCCATCGTGCGAACGTCTGAAACCGGCTGGTCCTTGTCGACGGACCAAACTGCCTGCCGCACGGCGCCTGCAACCGAAGCCGGATCGCCCTTCGTGCGCAACACCAGATCGCGCGGCGCGATGAAGGCGCGGCGCTCCTGCGCGTAAGGCGAATACATTTCCATGCGCTGGTCACCGTAAAGACCTGATTGGCGAACGTCGCCGACGACTCCGGCAACTGTGAGCCATGGATTAGGCGAGTCGAGTGGTCCAATCTTGATTCGCTTTCCGATCGGGTCCTGTCCCGGCCAGTACTGTTCCGCGAGTCGACGGTTAACGAGGATCACGGGCGGCGAGTCGGGAGTGTCGTGCGTTTCGAAGAAGCGACCGCGCTGGAGTGGGATACCCATGGCGCGGAAGTAATCGGGACTGACGACGCGGTAGATCGCGAACGGGAGATTCATGTCGGAGGCGGATGGATGTCCTTCGACGGAGAAGCTGAAGTTCATGCCGTTGAAGGAGAGCGGCAGAAACGTGATCATGCCTGCGGATTCGACGGCCGGAAGCTCGTCGATTCGTCGCAGGACTTCATCGTAGAACGCGCGGCGGGTTTCAGGGGTCCGATACTTCGGCATCGGCAGGACCATGCGCATCGTCAGCACATTCTCTGTCGTGAATCCGGTGTTGACTTGTCGTAACAGTTGAAAGCTTCGAATCAGCAGTCCGGCGCCCACGAGCAATACGACTGCAAGTGCGACTTCAGAGACGACGAGCACTCGACGCACATGACGGCCTGAAGTTCCGCCTGCCGGATCGCGTGCGACGTCATTCAGAGCGCGGCCGGGTCTCGTACGTGCGGCCAGCAACGCGGGCAGACCGCCAAACACAATCGCCGTGAGACCGCTCATTCCCAACGTAAACAGGAACACGCGCGCATCGATGGTGACGCCCTGTAGTTTCGAGAGGTTTTCGGGAACTAACTTTGTAAGCGCCTCAACACCCCACACGGAACCGAGCAGTCCGAGAAGGCCACCGGCGCCGGCGAGCAGAAGGCTTTCGATCAGCAGTTGTCGTGCGATGGTCCAGCGACTCGCTCCGAGTGCGATGCGGAGCGCGATCTCTCGACGTTTGTTTGTTGCCTGGGCCAACAGGAGGTTGGCGACGTTTGCGCACGCGATCAGCAGCACGACGCCGACGGCGGCAAACAGCACAAGGATCGGCAGACGAAGATTGCCAACGTAGTCCTGGTGCAACGAATTTGCGTGGAAGTTGAGGCCTTCGTTTGTTTTCGGGTATTCGGCGGCCAAGCGTTGACCGATGGCGTTGAGTTCGGCGTTAGCTTGTTCGATGGTTGTGTCAGGCTTCAGGCGGCCGACGAGTCGGAGATAGTGATCGCCACGTCCCGCGGCCTGTTCGGGCTCCATGGCCCATGGCATCCACAACTCGGTTTCACGTTCAGGAAAGAAGAAGCCGCGAGGCATCACGCCGACGACGGTAAACGACTGGCCGTTGAGTGTGACGTTGCGATTGAAGATGCCGGGATCGCGATTGAATCGTCGTTGCCAGAGTGCGTCGCTGATGACGACGACGCGGTGTTGGCCTGGCTGATCTTCACCTGTTGAAAACGTGCGGCCGCGTGCGGCTTCGACGCCGAGGATCGAAAACACATTCGCGGTGACTAACTCTCCGCTAAGGCGTTCCGGCTCGCCGTCGCCGGTGAGGTTGATGTCCTGTGGACCATGCGCTCCGATGCCTTCGAAGGCCTGGGTTTGGTTGCGGAGGTCGAAGAAGTTAGCCGGCGCGACTTCGTTTTGCTTCACGCCGGTACTCAGGCCGTTCTCCCAGACCGACACAAGCCGTTCGGGATCTTTGTGCGGCAGCGGCCGCAGCAGGATCGAATCGACGGCGCTGAAGATCGCTGTGTTAACGCCGATGCCGAGCGCGAGCGTGATGAGCGCGACGAACGTCGACCCCGGGCGCTTCAGCAAGCTTCTGATTCCGTAGCGAATGTCTCTCACGATTCACAATCCTCGGATAGGTCGTATAGGACCTATAAGACCTATAGGACCTATATTTGACCTATCTTCTATTGGTCCTATCCGTCCTATTCGTCCTATCGGTCCTATCGGTCCTATTCATAACGGAGCGCGATCAGCGGATCGACCTTCGTCGCCCGGCGCGCCGGCAGATAACACGCCAGCAAAGCCACCAGGAATAGCCCACCCGTGACCATCGCAAACGTGCTGACATCATTCGTGCTCACTTCAAACAACAGCGTGCTCAACAAACGCATCAGCCCAAGCGCTGCAAGCACACCGATGCCAACACCCAGCACCGCCAGCACCAATCCCTGCTTCAACACCATCCGCAGAATGTCAGACGGCCGTGCACCGAGCGCCATTCGCACGCCGATGTAATGCGTCTGCTGACTCACCGAATACGACACCACACCATAAATCCCGATCGACGCCAGCAACAACGCAACACCGGCAAAGATGCTGATCAGCAACGCCGGAAAACGTCGCATGAACGACGCCGGCGTCTGCTTGATCAACTCATCCATCGTGCGAACGTTGAGAATCGCTGCTTCGGGTTCGAGATTGCGGATCTCGGTGCGAATGGAACTCGCAACCGTGGTCGGATCCGTGTTTGTGCGAGCGACGAGGTTGGCAACTGTTCCACCGTTCTGGCGGAACGAGTAATAGAGCACCGGCCTCACTGCTTCATCTAGTCCCGTGATCTTTATGTCGCCGACCACGCCAACGATCGTAAATGGATCGACCTGAACGCCCGCGTATCGCAAACGTTTCCCTATCGGATCGCGACCGGGAAACATGCGATCGGCGATCGTCTTGCCGATGATCACCACCACCGGTTTGTCTGCCGTGTCGTTCGCGTCAAACCAGCGCCCCGCAAGCAACGGGACTCCGAGTGCCTTGAAGTAATCGTCACTCACGGTGCGGATGTTCGACTCCACCTCCTGCCCCGGCGCCGGCACCGGATCGCCGTCGACGTAAAAACGGGTCGTGTTGCCGGCCTGCAGGGGCAGCATGTTGACTGTGCCCGCACCCGCAACACCCGGCAACGACTGCACGCGCTCCCGCAGTTGATCGTTGAATGCGATCTGCCTGGTTTGCTCTGTGTATTTCGTCGGCGGCAGCACCACCGTCATGGTCATGAGATTTTCAGTGTCGAACCCGATGTTGGTCTGCAACAGCCGCAGCAGGCTCTTCATCATCAGTCCAGCACCGACAAGCAACACGACCGCAAGCGCGATCTCAGTCACGACCATCGCACTGCGCAAACGTTGGCCCACGCCGGCGGACATGTTGCGACCGCCTTCCTTCAACACCTCGTTCAGATCGAGACGCGATGAGTGAAGCGCCGGAGCGAGACCAAAGACGAGACCTGTCAGCAAAGAAATTGCGAACGAGAAACCGAGGACGCCGCCGTTAATGCCGAGTGACTTGAGGAACGGCATCGCGTTCAGTTGATTCTGAGGCAGCGACGCAACGAGCGCGGGCACTCCCCAGTAGGCGATCAACAAACCCGCGGCTCCGCCGACGAGCGAAAGCAAAAGCGATTCGGTGAGCAATTGGCGGATCACACGCCAGCGACTCGCGCCGAGCGCCGAACGAATCGCGACCTCTTTCTGTCGCGAGAGCGCGCGCGTCAACAAGAGACTCGCCACGTTTGCACACGCGATCAGCAGCACAAAGGCAACGGCACCCAGCAACACGAACAGGATCGGGCGAACGGTGCCCACGATCTCTTCCTGGAGCGGGATGATGCGCGCCGTCGTGCCGGCATGCGAAGCGTGATGTTGTTGCTCGATACGAGTGGCGATGAGGTTTATCGCTGAATTCGCTTCCTCTGGTCCAACTCCGGGTTTGATGCGACCGATGAGGTTGGTGCCGTGCATGTAGCGGCGCTCGAGTTGGTTCTGAGTTGGTTGATAAGGCAGCCACAGGTCGTTGTTTCTGAGTGCGAATTGAAAACTCGCCGGCAGCACGCCGATGATCTCATAGCCCTGGCCGTTGATCGTGACGCCGCGTCCGATGATGTTCGGATCGCCGCCGAATCGTCGCTGCCACAAGCCGTAAGTCAGGATCGTGACTCGTGGTCCACCCTGCTGATCTTCACCGGCCCGGAATGTTCTACCGAGGATCGGCGGGACGCCGAGCACGTCGAAGAAGTTTGCACTCACGCGCGGCGCGCCGACGTTCTCGGGCTCACCGTCGCCGCTGAGCAGCGCGCCGCCGCCGGTGTAGGCCGCGATTGCTTCGAAGGCGGTGTTGCTTTGCAGATAGTCCTGGTAATCGGGATATGAAAACTCGCGTTTCGGATATTCCTGTCGCGGAACCTGTTCCCAAAGGTGATAGAGACCTTCCGGATCCTTGTATGGCAAACCACGTAACAGCGCTGCATCGACCACGCTGAAGATCGAAGTGCTGCCGCCGATTCCCAGCGCTAGCGTGACTACGGCGATCGCCGTGAATGCCGGATGCTTCAACAAGCTCCGAACTGCAAACCTCAAGTCTTTAATTACTGAGTTCATAATCCGTGTCTTTCTTCCGCGTAAATCCGCGTTCACTCATACCGAAGAGCAACGAGCGGATCGACCTTTGTTGCCCGCAAAGCGGGAATCAATGAAGCCACCATCGCAATCAAAAAGAACACGACGGAGACGACAACAAACGTCACACCGTCGGTAGGCGTGACGCCGAAGAGCAACGTGGTCAGAAAACGTGTCAGCGCGAGCGCGCCCGCGACGCCGATCGCAATTCCCATCAACACAAGCGCCAGCCCGTTCTTCAGGATCAAACTCAGCACGTTGCCCGCGCGCGCGCCGAGCGCCATGCGAATTCCGATCTCGTGTGTGCGTTGTGTAACTGAGTAGGAAATGATGCCGTAAATTCCGACCGCGCCGAGGACAAGCGCGAGCAGTGCAAACGCAGCAAACAGGACCATCAACGAACGCGAAACGGCAGACACTTCGTTTACACGTTGCGCGAGTGTCTTGACGTCGAAGATCGGTTGGTTCGGATCAATCGCCAACACTTCCGCGCGCACCGCTCCAGCAAGCGTCATAGGATCGGAAGCCGTACGGATCATCACTGTCATCCCGTTCATCGGCATTTGCGCGAACGGCACGTAGATCTCCGGTATCGGTTCCGAGGTGATGCTCTCCTGTCGAATGTTCCCGGCTACGCCGACGATCGTCCGGCAAAGTTTTTCAGCTTCTTCGCAACCGAAACCGATACGCTTCCCAAGCGGGTCGACGTCGCGGAAGAAGTGTTTGGCAAACGCCTCGTTCACAATCGCGACTTTCTGGCTCGCGCTTGTGTCGCGTGAATCGTATTGACGGCCGCTCAGCAGCGGTATCTTGAGTGTCCTGAAGTACTCGCCGTTAATCGCGCCGACTCCGATCTCGGGATCCCTCTTTCGATCGAGCGGCCCATGTCCCTCAATGCCCATGAACGCGATGATCGCGTGGCCCTGGAGCGGTGAGTGGTTGATGGTCGCGGCAGTCTGCACACCCGGCAACGTGTTGAGGCGCTGCAATAAAGCTTCGGAAAACGCTTTTGTTTGAGCGGGCGTGGGATAGTTGGAGCGAGGCAGGTTCACGCGAAACGTCAAAACGTTTTCACGATCGAAGCCCAGATCTACCGCCATCAACTTGTTGAAGCTTCGCACCAGCAGTCCCGCACCGAGCAGCAGCACGACTGCGAGCGCGAGCTCGACGACAACGAGCCAGGCGCGAAAACTGCGCAGCCCAAAGCTCGTCAGGCCAAACGACCGGCTGTTTCGCAGTGCACCGATCAGGTCGGGCTTCGACGCTGTGAGCGCAGGTGCTAACCCGAACACGATTCCGGTGACGACGGATAGTCCTAACGTGAATGCAAACACACGCCAGTCGAGCGGAATGTTTGCGAGGTCGTAAACAGTCGTTGCAAAGCCCTTCGGAACAAGACCCGCCACCGCACGCGTGCCCCAGAGCGCGACGAGCAGGCCCAATCCGCCGCCGGTTAGACCAACGATGACGCTCTCAGTGAGTAGCTGGCGGATCAGTTGCCAGCGCCGCGCGCCGACTGCTGCACGCACCGCCATCTCGCGTTGTCGTGCAAGTGTGCGCGAAATCATCAGGCTCGCGACGTTGACGCATGCGATTAGCATCACGAGTCCGACAGCGGCCCACAAGATCAGTACGGTGAGGCGAACGCCGGAAACAAGTTGCTGTTGCAGCGGCACGACTTCAACACTCGCAGACAACTCCTTCAGATGCTCCGATTCCTGCCGGGTGATCGCAGTGAGTTCCGTTTGCGCGGCGGCGAGAGTCGCGCCCGGTTTCAGACGCCCGATGGTTTCAACTAAAGAGAAGAAGCCGCCCTGAGTTTCTGCAACAGGATCGAGCGCGAGCGGAAGCCAGACGTCAAACTCACCTGGAAAACGAAAGCCCGCGGGCATCACGCCCACGATCGAGTAAGGCTTGTTGTCGAAAGTTAGAACGTTTTGCAGAATTCCTTCGTCGGCGCCGTATCGCGCTCGCCAGAAACGCTCGCTTACGATCGCCACGTTGTTCGCACCCGGCTTGTCTTCTTCGGGCGTGAAGAAGCGGCCACGCAGCGGTTGCACTTTGAGTGTCGTGAATAGACTGGCGGTAACTCGCGCGCACGACATGCGCTCCGGCTCCCCTATGCCTGTGAGATTGAAGTTGTCTTGACTGAAAGCCGCGAGATCGTCGAAAGAGTTGTTCCGGTCTTTCCATGCGAGGTATTGATAAGCGGCAATACCGGGGAGTCCACCCGGCTCAGAAACTTTCTGAACTGAAACGAGCTGCTCCGGCTCACTGAACGGCAACGCTTTCAACAGCACTGCATTCACGACACTGAAGATCGTCGTGTTGACACCGATCGCGAGCGTGAGCGTGACAACGGCAACAACCGCAAACCCCGGATGCCGCAAAAGACTTCTGACGCTTTGGCGCAGTTCTTTGATCATGGTTTTGAAATAGGTCCTATAGGACGTATAGGACCTATATTTCTCCTTCGCACCTAATCGGCGCGCAGCGCGATCAGCGGATCGACCTTCGTCGCCCGTCGCGCTGGTATGTAACAAGCCAACAGCGCCACGAGCAGCAGCACGATCGTGATCGCCACAAACGTCAACGGATCGTTCTCACCAACACCAAACAGCAAACTTCGAAGCAAACGCATCAACAGAAACGCAGAACCCAAACCGATAACCAACCCGGCTGCAATCACCGCCATTCCCTGTCGCAGGATCATCCTCAACACGTCGCCGACCTGCGCGCCGAGCGCGAGACGAATGCCGAGTTCGTGCGTGCGTTGTGTAACGGTGTAAGCAGTCACGCCGTAAATTCCGGCGGCTGAGAGCAGCATCGCTACTGTGCTGAAAAGTCCGAGCAGAAACAGATTGAACCGTGGCTGCGTGATCGACTGGCTGACGACATGCTCCATCGTCTCTACCTTCGACACAGGAATCGTCTTATCAATCTCGTTGACGACGTTGCGCACCGAAGCCCCTAAACTCTCCGGCTCAACGCTCGAACGAACGACGAGCGACATGCGCGGCCACATATCCTGGTAGGCTGAGAAATAGAGCTCCGACTCAGGCTCTTCACGGAGTTCAACGCTGCGAACGTTTCCAACGACGCCGACTATTTCAAACCAGCGAGGCTGTCCGTTCGATTCGGTGTTGCCGAAAGTGACTCTCTTCCCGACCGGGTTCTCACCAGGAAACACCGAGTCAGCAAGTTTCTGATTGATCACCATCACGTACGGCGCATCGTCGTTGTCGCGCTCGGTGTAAACGCGACCCTGGACCAGCGGAATGCCCATGGCCCGAAAATAATCGGCAGTGACAACGCGATAGTTCGCCCCCGGCCACTTGTCGGGCGTGGTAACCGGCCGTCCTTCAACTCTGAATCCGGTGGTTGGACCTTTGTCCAACGGCAACGTATTTATGAGCCCTGCATTCACAACACCTGGAAGCGCAGTGACTTTCGCGAGCACCTGGTTGTAGAAATTCAAGAACTGAGGAAACTCGGTGTAGTTTGCGCCAGCGACCGTGATCCGTGCCGTCAGTACTTGTTGCGAGACAAAGCCAGTGTCCACTGAGTGGAGCCGCATGAAGCTTCTGAAGAGCAGACCTGCACCCGCGAGCAACACGACTGACAGTGCGATCTCACCGACGATCAGCGCCTGGCGAAAGCGACTCTTGCGAAGACTTCCGGATAAGCCGCGTCCACTTTCTCTGATCGCTTCCTGAACGTCAGTGCGGGAGATTTGCAGTGCCGGAACGAGTCCAAAAAGAATTCCGGTGAGTACGGAAGCGACAAACGTGAAGCCGAGCACTCGCAGGTCCAACTGAATCTCGTCGAGGCGCGGGAAATTCCCGGGTAGAAGTTTCGTGATGGCAGTGAGACCCCAGTAGGCGATCAGTAAACCCGCGGCGCCACCGGTGAGTGCAAGGATCGTGCTTTCCGTAAACAACTGGCGCATCACTCGCCAGCGCGATGCACCGAGCGCAGTGCGAATTGCCATTTCCTTGTGCCGCGAAGCGCCACTGGCGAGCAGCAGGTTTGCGACGTTTGCGCACGCGATCAGCAACACGAACGTCACGGCGCCTAACAACAACCACAGGAGTTTGTTCGTGTCGCCGATCAGGTGGTCGTGCATCGAGACCACGCGATTGAAGCGCTTGTTGTTAGTGTCAGGATACTGCTGGCGGAGACGCGCAGTGATCGTCTCCATTTCACCTGCGGCGTGCTGGACCGTGACGCCGGGCTTTAGTAGCGCAACCGCCGTGAGATAACCCATGCGCCGGTTTTGCAGATCCTGTCCGGGGAACAACTCGGGTACGCGTTGCAGCGGCGGCAACCACACTTCTGTCTTATCGGGATATTGAAAACCTGGAGGGGCAATGCCGACGACTGTGTAGTTGCTGCCGTCGAGCGTAATTGGCTTGCCGACGAGTGAGGGATCGGCGGCAAAGCGTCGTTTCCAGAGTGAGTCGCTGATAACGGCAACGGGCTGGTGTCCGGCCTGTTCGTCGTCGGGAGTGAACAGGCGGCCGTGTTGTGGGGTGAGTCCGAAAATGTCGAAGAAGTTTGCGTTGGTTTGCGCGAGCTCGACTCGTTCTGCCTGGGCCGAGAGCGCGAGATTGACAGGCGATTGCCGGATCGCGGCGAGGTGTTCAAACACTGTGTTCTGCGCGCGCCAGTCGAGAAAGTTGCCGGACGTTGTTTGGATTCGCTTACCGTCGGGATTTATTTCCTGGATCGCGACGATCCGTTCGGCGTTGCGGTAAGGCAGACGGCGCAACAGGACGCTGTCGACGACACTGAAGATCGCCGTGCTCGCACCGATGCCGAGGGCGAGCGTGATGACGACGATCGCCGTGAAGCCCGGATGCTTCAACAACCCTCGCACGCCAAAGCGGATGTCTTTGATGATCGAATCCATCGGATTTCAATAGGTCCTATAAGACCTATAGGACCTATACGACCTATCTATTCGTCCTATTCGTCCTATTCGCCCTATCGGTCCTATTCGTCCTATCGGTCCTATTCGTACCGCAGCGCCACGAGCGGATCGACCTTCGTCGCGCGGCGCGCCGGAATAAAGCACGCCACAAAAGCCACCGCCATCAACAACGCCGCCACCACACCAAACGTAACCGGATCCTTCGCCGTCACTCCAAACAGCAACGACGAAATCACTCGCGTCAACGCAAACGCGCCCGCCAACCCCAGCACCACGCCAACAAACGTCAAAACCATTCCCTGCCTGACCACCATCTTCAACACGTCGAATCGTCGCGCACCCAGCGCCATTCGCACTCCAATCTCGTGTGTTCGCTGCGCAACTGAGTACGACATCACACCGTAGATTCCAGTCGCGGCGAGGATCATCGCGAGCGCCGCAAACAACGTAAGCAACGTCGTGCGATAACGCGGCGCGGCCACTGACGAGTCGACCCAATCACTCATCTTCTTCACACCTGCGAGTGGCAGGTCAGGATCCAGCGTCTGCACTTCTTTGCGCACCGCACCGACCAGGCTTAACGGATCTCCCTTCGTGCGAATAACCAGATTCATCCCGCGCGGATTCAAACCGGGGAAGTACATCGTGGGAAACGGTGGGCTCTGCAGCGACGCATGACGAATATCGCCGACGACACCAACGATCTGTTGCGGGTAACCAAACATCGTGATGATCCGTTTGCCGAGGGGATCTTCATTCGGGAACGCCATGTCGACGAGGGATTGACTGACGACGATCACGTTCGTGCCTTGCCTGACTTCCTGTTCGGTGAAGTTTCGCCCGCGCAGCAGTGGAATGCGGAGCGCATTGAAGTAGTTTGTGTTAACACTACGAAAGTCAGTGGCGAAAGCCTGATCGGGGTTTACCGGCGGGCGTCCTTCGACCGTGAAAGTAAAGTCCTGGAGCTGGCCACTGAGTGGCAGTTCGGTAATCAGACCTACTGTTTCAACGCCGGGTAATGCCGCAACACGGCCCTCGAGCTGCTGGAGAAAATTCGCGCCCTTTTCCGGTCCATACTTGTCCGGCGGCAGGCTAAGTCGCGATGTCAACACGTTGTTTGCGTCAAACCCCGGATCTACGTTTTGCAGTGCAATCAAACTTCGCACCAGCAGGCCCGCGCCAATCAGCAACATCACGGCGACGGCGCTTTCGAACACGACGAGCAAACTGCGCGTTCGATTTCGCAGCGTGCCTTCTGAACCACGCATTCCGTCTTTCAACGAATCGGTGAGATTGACTTTCGACGTGCGGAAGGCGGGCGCCAGGCCGAACAACACTCCGGTTACGATTGAAACAAGGAACGTAAACGCGAGCACCGTAGTATCGATCTTTATCGTCACCGTGGAAGGCAAACTGTCAGCGCTCAACGCTACCAGCAGTTCAACTCCCCACACCGCCAGCAGTGCGCCAAGCGCACCGCCGGCGATGGCCAGCAACAAACTCTCGGTGATCATCTGGCGAAAGATTCGCGATCGACTCGCGCCGAGCGCAGTGCGTAACGCGATCTCTTTCTGCCTCGCAGCGGCGCGCACGAGTAACAGGTTGGCCACATTCGCGCACGCAATGAGCAGCACAAGCCCGACGGCTCCGAAGAGAATAAAAACCATCGTGCTGCTGCCGCCGACGAGTTGTTCACGCAACGAAACGAGACGAAGACTGCGGCCGGTGTTCGTATCCGGATACTGTTGTTCGAGTTGAGCTGCGATTACATCGGTATCAGCTTGCGCCTGGGCCACGCTAACTCCGGGTTTTAATTTTCCGATGGGCCGGAGAAAGGCGAGCTGGCGCATCTTCAGTTCCGGGTTACCGTCGAAGTCCATCGGCACCCACAACTCAGCCTCTTGCGGCAGCTTCACGCCGGCCGCCATGACACCGATCACTTGATACGGCTTGCCGTCGAGAATGATCGTCTTGTTGATGATTCCCGGATCACGCGCAAAGCGTCTTTGCCACAGTTCGTCGCTGATGACAGCAACTTGATTCTGAGCGGTTTTCTCATTCTCGAGTGAAAAGCCACGACCGAGGGCGGGACGCACACCAAAGACATCGAAGTAATTTCCGGTTACCGCTGAGACGCTGAGACGTTCAGGCTCACCAGTGCCCGACATGTTGACGAATCCCGACATCGTGCCTGAGGCGGCGAAGACTTCGAATGTTTTGTTCTGGTTGCGGTAGTCGAGGTAGTCGACCGGCGAGACACTCGCACGGTTGCCGATGTTACGAAGGCTTCCCCAAGCCCAGACGAGTCGATCGGGATCCTGGTAAGGCAGAGGCTGGAGAACGACGGCATTGACGAGGCTGAAGATCGCGGTGTTCGCTCCGATTCCGAGCGCGAGCGCGACCAGGGCGACTGCCGTAAACCCCGACCGCTTCAACAAGCTGCGCACGCCATAGCGGATGTCTTTAATTAAGGCGTCCATGATCATAGCTCCTTATAGGACCGATAAGACCTATAGGACCGATAGGACCTATAGCTATCCGTCCTATAGCCCTATTCGTGTTATTGGTCCTATTCGTCCTATAGGACCTATTCATACCTGAGCGCGACGAGCGGATTGATCTTCGTCGCGCGGCGCGCGGGCACGTAGCCCGCCAGCAACGCAACCACAGCCAAAACCACTGCCGCGCCAATCAACGTCAACGGATCCGTCGGACTCATTCCAAAAAGCTGTGTCGACACCAGTCGCGCTCCGAGAAGCGCCGCCGGCACTCCAATCACCAAACCCGCAAGCACGAGCAACAACGTCTCCCGCAAAATCATCCACGCGATGTTTCCACCACGCGCGCCGAGCGCCATGCGTATGCCAATCTCATTCGTGCGACGTGCAACGCCATGGGCCATCACGCCGTACAAACCGATGCACGCGAGTATCAACGCGAGCGCGCCGAAGAAACTGACGAGTTGCGCGACCAACCGCTCCTCGTTCAGGTTCTGGCGCAGTTGTTCGTCCATCGACGTGACGCCGTACACCGGCATCTTGTCGTCGATCTGGTTGAGCATCTGCCGCACCTGGGAACCGAGCGACGTAGGATCGCTGAGCGTGCGCAGGTGAAGAGTTACTGAGTACGCCGCCTGGTCCTGAATTTGAAGTATCGGGCGATAGACCACCGCCTCCGGTTTTCCACGCGCATCGTCCGACTTGATGTCGGCGACAACGCCGACGATCTCGAGTGGAGCACCATCGTCAGTCTCGTCGTCGAACGTAAACGTGCGCCCGATCGGATTCTGGTCCTTGAAGTAGCGCTCGGCGAAAGTCGCGTTGACCACTGCAACGCGCGGTGCCGAAACGGTGTCGCGCATGTCGATCTCGCGACCGCGCAACACGGGCATGCCGAGCGTCTCAGCGTATTTTGGTCCAGTTAAGATGTCTTCGACTGCAAGCTCCTGGCCAGGCTCGGGAGTGAAACCCGGGATCTGAATACTGCTGCTTCGTCGCGTGCCGCTCATCGGCGCGTACGTTGCCATCGACACGTTTTTGACGTGCGGGACCGTTGACAGACGTTCGATCACCTGTTGATAGAGAGCCGAAAGGTCAGTGGGCTTGTATCCGGCGAGACGCGGATCGATACCGACCAGCAGCATGTTGTTTCGATCGAAACCGAGATCTTCGTTCTGCAGGTTCATGAGACTGCGGCCGAAGAGACCGGCGCCTGTGAGCAGGACCATCGAGAGTCCGACCTGCAATACGACCATCATCGACGAGGGGCTCAGCCGCAGGAAGCGGCTTCCCGTCCGGCTCTTCTCTTTCATCGTGGACGAAAGATTCGCGCGGCTCGCTTGCAGGGCGGGAATGAGACCAAACAACAGGCCGGCAAGGATCGATACGCCTGCGGTGAACGCCAGCACGCCAATGTCCGGTCGCGTATCGAGCGGAGAGCCTTGTGCGACCAGACCGACGAGCACGTACACTCCCCACTGGGCCAACAACACGCCGAGCGCGCCGCCGATCACTGCGAGCAACATGCTCTCGGTCAGGAGTTGGCGAACGATCCGCCAGCGTGTCGCGCCGAGCGCCATGCGCAAAGAGATTTCAGCCTTGCGCGCAGCGGCCCGCGAAAGCAACAGGCTTCCGACGTTTGCGCAAGCAATCAACAACACCATGCCGACGATGGCCATCAGCATGTGCAGTGGTTTCGAGTAGAAAGTGCGAAGTCCGGAGATACCGCCTTTGCCTTCGACAAGCGTCGCGTAACTGTTTTGAATACCTCTCTGGCGTTCTTCGGTGAGCTGGCTGCCTGCCTGTTCGGTCAGGAACTGCCGCAGGGCGAGGTTTGTGCTGGCCTGTGCCTGGTCCAGGGTCACGCCGGGTTTGAGCCGGCCCATGAGCATGAGCCAGTACGCGTGTTGCTCTTTGAGAAACGACTCGCGCAACTCGATCTGCGGCTGGAACGAGAGCGGCATCCAGAAATCGGGCGGGCGACGAACGCGCTCGCCGAAGAACTCGGGCGGCGTGATGCCGACGACAGTGAAGTTTGTGCCGTTGATGATGAACGTCTTGCCGATTGCTGTTGGATCGCTGTTGAGTTCGTTGGCCCAGTAGCGATGACTGATCACAGCCGCGGGCTGAGCGTTTTCGCGATCGTCTTCGGGCGTGAGCACGCGACCGCGCTGCGCACGCACTCCCATCACTGAGAAATAATTTCCGGTAACGAGATGTCCCGTTGCACGCGCGGCGGCCTTCGCCTCGGCATCAGTTCGTCGCACGCTGAGACGAGCGGTGCCGCTGCGAGTCGCGGCGATGTCCTGAAACGACTGATTGTGATTCCGGAAGTATTCGTAAGAGGCGTAGGAGAAACGCACCCACTGGCCTGATCTTGGACCATCGAGAAGAGACGTTCCTTCACTCGTCGTGTCGCTGAAGAGCACGAGCTCTTCCGGCTTCTCGACCGGCAGCGTCTTCAGCATCACTGCGTTGACAAGCGTGAAAATGGCGGTGTTGGCGCCAATGCCGAGCGCGAGCGTAAGCACCGCGATCGCGGCAAACCCCTTGCGTTTCCACAGACCGCGTAAACCGTAGCGTAGATCTTTGAACAGCGTATCCATAATCCCCTTCTGATATAGGTCCTATAGGTCCTATAGGTCCTATTCGACCTATTAATCGACCTATTCGTATCTCAATGCCTCGAGCGGATCGACTTTCGTCGCCCGCCTCGCGGGCACGTAACAAGCCACAAACCCAACAAACAAAAGCAGCAGCAACACCGCCACAAACGTCAGCGGATCCGTCGCGCCAACTTCAAACAACAAACTCCGAATCGCGCGCGTAACCGCGTACGCGCCCGCGACGCCGATCGCCACGCCAACAAGCACCAGCGACATTCCCTGCTTGATCACCATGAACAACACGTCGCGTGCCCGCGCTCCGAGGGCCATGTGAATGCCAATCTCACGTGTGCGTTGCGACACCGCGAACGCAAGAACGCCGTACAAACCGATCGCCGCGAGCACCAAACCAAGCGTTCCGAATATTCCCAGCAGCACGACTGCAAACCGCCGCGTCTCGAGCGTTACTGCGATTCGCTCTTCGATTGTCTTGACGTCGTAAACAGGTTGGTTCGGATCGACTGCGAGCACCTGCTCGCGTATCGCACCCGCGAGCTGTCGCGGATCTCCGGAAGTGCGGACTACCAGTGTCGAACTCGAGATGTACGCAGGAAGATAGAACGTGCCCTTCGATTGCTCGGTGAGGTCTTTGAACTGTGCCGTCTTGCTGATGCCGACGATCGTGGCCCATGGGCCTTCACTGCTCCAGCTTATCCCGCCGCCGATTGCATCGCCGTTTGGCCAGTACCGGTTTGCGAGTTCCTCGTCGACAATGGCGACCGAGTTGGGCGCGAAGAAATTGCCCGCGCGCATGTCGGAGGGTTCGAAGTCGCGGCCCTTGAGAATCGGCAGCCCGATCGTCTTGAAGTAATTTGCAGATACAAACGCGTAGTCTGCATGTGGCGGCGGATCGCCTGCGTTCGCCTGCCGTCCACGAATTGAAAACGTCGAATTGTCGGCGCCGGGCGTAAACGGAGTTTGAAACGCCGCGCCTGCATGGACCACGCCGGGCAAAGCAGAGACGCGCGCCAGCACGTCGTCGTAGAACGTAGCGACTTTGGTAGCTTTGTCGTACTGAGCCCCGGGCAGAGACAGCCGCACCGTGAGCACGTTTGTCGGATCAAACCCGGGCTTCACGTCGAGCAGCTTTCCGAAACTCCTGACGAGCAGGCCCGCTGAAAACAGGAGCACGAGTGCGATCGCGACTTCCGCAACGACGAATGTTCTCCGCAGCCAGTGGCGCGTGCCACCACCTGAATCGGTTCGTTCGGATTCTTTGAGCGAACTGACGAGATTGGTCTTTGAAGCAGTTAACGCGGGGACCAAGCCGAAGATCACGCCGCAAACCAATGACGCACCAAAGCTCAGTAAAAGAATTCTGAGATCGACTTGAACCGCGCTGAGACGCGGGAGGGTGCTGGGCGCAAGCGCAAGCAGAGCCTTTGTGCCCCACACGGCGAGCAGCATTCCAATCGCGCCGCCGAGCAGTGCGATCAGAAGACTTTCAGTCAGAAGTTGACGAACGATACGGCTCCGGCCGGCGCCCAGAGCTGAACGAACGGCGATCTCGTGACCGCGCACAGTCGCACGCGCGAGCAGGAGGTTTGCTACGTTCGCGCACGAGATCAACAGGACGGCAATGACGGCGCACAGCAGTACGAACAGCGGCTGCCGCACTTCGCTCACGTACGAATCTGCAAGCGAACGGACTTCGATGTTGAAGATGTCGGGATCCGAGCCGGAACTGTTCTTCGCGACGCCGCTCATGATCGCCTGCGCACGCTCAATGGTCGTGCCATTCTGCAGACGCGCGATCATAATGTAGGCGAGGCTGTTGCGGCGTTCCGGCGAAAGCTCGCGCGGCGAGAAAGCCATCGGAATCCACAGTTCAACGTTCGGATAGATCTCTTCGATCGACTCAGGCGCGACGCCTACGATTTGATAATGATCGCCGTTGAGCTGGAGCGTCTTGTTGAAGGCGGACGTGTCGGAACTGTAGAGCCGTTTCCACAAGCGCGTACTCAGCACCGCGACACGTTCGTTCCCGAATTGATCTTCTTCGGGAGTGAAGAAGCGGCCGGCAGTTGGACCAATGCCGAGCATCGGGAAGAAGCTCGCCGTCACGCGGCCCGCCTGCAAACGCTCAGGCGAAGTGACGCCGGTAAGATTGAAGTTGCGAGTTGCAAAAGCGGCGGTTGACTGGAACGCGTCGGTCTGGCGGCTGTAATCGAGGTAATGCGGACCGGAAACTGGACTGCGTGGAAGATTGAGCTTCGGAAGCTGATTGTGAATGACGACCACGCGATCGGGATCGGCGACCGGCAGCTTCCGCAACAACACGGCGTCGACGACGGTGAACGTGGCCGTGGTTGCAGCGATCCCGAGAGCAAGCGTCAGCACAGCAATGATCGCGAAGCCGGGCTTCTTGATCAGCATGCGAGCGCCATAACGGATGTCTTTGATCAGCGAATCCATGAATCCTTAATAGGTCCTATAGGACCTTTATGACCTATAGGCCCTATTCGTATCTCAATGCCACGAGCGGATCGACTTTCGTCGCCCGTCGCGCCGGCAGATAGCACGCGATAAACGCAGCCACCAGCAAACACAGCGACACCACGCTGAAGGTCAACGCGTCAGTCGCCTCCACGCCCACCAGCAGTCCTTTGATAAAACGAGTCAACGCCCACGAACCCGCCAACCCGATCGCGATCCCGATCAGCGCAAGCTTCATCCCGTGCGTGACCACCAGCTTCAAAACGTCGAGCGCCCGCGCACCAAGCGCCATGCGTATCCCGATCTCCTGCGTACGCTGCGTCACGGCAAACGCCATCACGCCGTAAATTCCAATCGACGCCAGCAAGAGGGCGATGCTCGCGAAGATTCCAAGCATCACCGATGAGAACGAATACAGCACTACCGAAATCGATCGCACTTCGTGCATCGTCTTCACGTCGTATACTGGCTGGTCCTTGTCAATGGCCCACACGTGCTGCCGGAGCGAACCCGCAAGCGAAGCCGGATCGACTGTCGTCCTTGCCACCAGCACCATCGCGCTCCATGGATCCTGTGCATGCGGCAGGTAGTATTCGGGTGTGACTGCGAGATCGAGTTCGTGCTTCACGTCGTTCACTACACCGACGATCTCCATCCACGGGTTCTGATCGAGTGGTCCATCGAAGCGAATGCGTTTCCCGATCGCCTCCTGGCCCGGCCAGTGCTTGCGCGCGAGTGTTTCGTTTACGATGACGACGCGCGGCGCACCTGCTTTGTCCTGCTCAGTGAAACCTCGACCACGCAGGATCGAAATGCCCATCGTCTGGAAATAGTCGGGAGTGCTGACGCGATAACGCCCGTCGTACTCGTTGCCCGGTGCCGGCTCGGGCTCACCTTCAACCAGATACGAGTTGGAAGAGTTGCTGCCGCTGAGCGGGATGTAGTTGACGAACCCCGCTGACTGCACGCCCGGCGTTGTCTTCACGCGTTGGACCAGGTCCTGGTAGAACGCGGCGCGCGCTGGTTCGTCCCTGTACTTCGCTCCCGGCAAAACGAGGTTCATCGTGAGCACGTTCTCGGGATCAAAACCCGGATCCGTTCTCAACAATGAGAGGAAACTGCGAGCCAGCAATCCCGCGCCTACAAGAAGCACGAGCGACACCGCTACTTCGAAAACTACGAGCGAACTGCGCATCCGGTGCGAACTGCCTGCGGTCTGGCGCGATCCTTCTTTTAAAGAGTCGTTGAGATTCGGTCTCGAGACTTGCAGCGCGGGCAACAGTCCAAACACGATGCCACTGAAGATCGAGAGCGCAAACGTGAAGGCGAGCACAGGCACGTTGATTCCGAGTTGATTCCAGCCCTCGACAAACTTCGCCGCCTCACCCGGATTTGTTGCGCGCAACGCGTCGACGCCCCAGAAGCCGATAAGAATTCCGATCACTCCGCCGGCCAAACCGACGATCACGCTTTCGGTCAGCAACTGCCGCACGATCCGCCAACGACTCGCACCGAGCGCAGCTCGCAAAGCGATCTCTTTCTGCCGTCCACTCGCTCGCGCAAGCATCAGGTTCGCCACGTTTGCACACGCGATCAAAAGCACGAACCCGACTGCGGCCATAATCACCCACAAGGCCGTGTCATAGTTTTGAATGGTGTCTGCGACGATTGGATAAACTCGCGCGCCCCAGCCCGCGTTGGTTTCCGGATACTGCTGCTGAAGTCGTGCGGTAATGCTGTCGATTTCCGCCTGCGCACTCTCGACCGAAACGCCGGGCTTCATGCGGCCGATGACGTAGTAACTATGATTGCCGCGGCTTCGCATCAACTCGGGCGTCATCGGGAGTGGCGCATAGAGTTCCGAGCCATTCGGATAGTTGAAACGCTCGGGCATCACGCCGATCACTGTGCGCGCGATGCTGTTTACGGTGATCGTTTTGCCGATGATGTTTGGATCGCCGCCGAAACGTCTTTGCCAGAGAGTGTGAGTGAGGATCGCGACTGCGTCTTTGCCGGGTTGGTTTTCTTCCGCAGTGAAGTTGCGGCCCATGACCGGCTTGATGCCGACGGCGTCGAAGAAGTTTGCAGTGACGAGAAATCCCTGGATGCGTTCGGGCGAATCGTTGCCGGTGAGATTTGCACTCCACCAGCGACGGAGCGCGAGGTGTTCGTACGACTGGCTCTGCGACTGCCAGTCGAGATAGTTTGCGACGGTCACTTCATTGTGCTTGATGTCGCGGGTGGGCATTTCATCCCAGATCGCAACGACGCGATCGAGTTCAGGGAAATGCAGTGGTTTCAGTAGGAGTGCATGGATGACGCTGAAGATCGCGGTGTTGGCGCCGATGCCGAGAGCGAGAGTGATGACGGCGATGAGAGTGAAACCGGGACGCTTCGTGAGGCTCCTGAGTGCGTACTGGACGTCGCTTCTAAGACTATCCATATTGACTCCCTTGTCTAGCCTGCGAAGCAGGCGTAAGCGTAAAGCCTGGGGCGTGAGCCCCAGGTTCAAGAGCATCACAATTCTCAAGCCCGCGTATGCGGGCGACAGTGCGCTGTAAAAGCTGCCGCCCATTTCATGGGCTGACACGTCAAATTTTTATTCTCGATCCTGGGGCTCACGCCCCAGGCTTTACGCTTACGCCTGCTTCGCAGGCTAATCAGCGATCACGACCATCAGCGTGGCGTCGTCTTCGAACTTGTCGCTGCAAAACTCTGTAACCTCGTCCAGAACCAGTGTTCGCAGCTCGGCGGCGTTGCGGCCGCGATAGGCGCGGAGGCACTGCTCCAACCGCTCTTCGCCGAATTCTTCCCCGGAAGGGTTGCGTGCTTCGGTTACGCCGTCCGTGAACAGCAGCAGCTTGTCGCCTTCATTAAGCCTGATTTCTCGTTGCGTGTAGTTGGAACCTGCGAATGCACCGATCACACAACCACCATCATCGAGTCGAATGCACTCGCCGTTGCGACGCACGAGCATCGGCGCATTGTGACCGGCATTCGTAAACGTCAGCGTCCGCTTCGGAAGATCAAGCTCGCCGTAGAAGCAACTAATAAACTTCCGCAACGGCGTGTTGCCACACATGATTCGATTGAGCCTCGCGCAAAGCTCACCCGGAGGAATGTTTTCTGAAACGAGAGACTTCAAAGCCGCCTGCATGTTCGACATGAGCAGTGCTGCCGGAAACCCCTTCCCCGCAACGTCAGCCATGCACAACGCAGCACGCGACTCATCAAGCTTGATCGCCGCAAGGTAATCGCCACTCACGTCATGCGCAGGCTGCCATGCGTTCGCGACACTGAAGCCCGGAAGCTCCGGCATTCGCCGGGGCATCAATCCGCGCTGTATCTCTCGTGCTTCGGCGAGTTCGAGACGGAGTTGCAGATCACGTGTCTGCTCGCGTCGTCGTTCACGTCCCTGCTCGATCTGAGTTCGCAACTTTCGTAGCAGGCGAGAGTTTTCCCAGGGCTTTTGAACAAAGTCCCTCACGCCCAACCGCATCGTTTCCACTGCAAGGTCGACTGTGGCCCACGCTGTCATCACCACGATCGGTAAATCATCGTCGAGGTCCTGAATTCGCGAGATGAGATCGAGACCTTCTTTTCCCGACGTCGTATCGCGCGCGTAGTTCAGGTCCATCAGCACGAGATCAAACTGCTGCTGCTCGATGGCAGCGAGCACGGCAGCCGGCGAGTCCGCCGCTTCCGTTTG
This sequence comes from Pyrinomonadaceae bacterium, assembly GCA_035761985.1. Lineage (GTDB taxonomy): Bacteria > Acidobacteriota > Blastocatellia > Pyrinomonadales > Pyrinomonadaceae > PSRF01. The sequence goes on along the minus strand of DASTQB010000206.1, from coordinate 33,412 downwards.
ATAGCCCGCGCCTTTCAGGAGCAAACGCAACGCTGCCCGGACATCGGGCTGATCATCCGCGATGAGAGTGCGTGGGATCTGGGCTACTGCGGTATTCATAACTTCTTGCTCCGGGCACACTTGTGACGTCAACGTTGATCGACTACTCGATCGACGTTGTGGTCAATCTCTCGAGCAACTACAGGATTATTTGAAAACCAGGTTCTTCGCTTCGCTCAACAGCAGCTGGGAGGGCAGTCGTTAATAACTGGCGACTGTCTTCTGCTCCTGCGGCTGATTAACTATCCAGCCATCTTCGAGACGAATGATACGGTTGCCGTAGGCCGCGTTAGTCTCCGAGTGTGTCACCTGCACAATCGTCGTACCTTCGTCGTTCAAACGCTTAAACATGTCCATGATCTCTTTGCCCTGCGCCGAATGAAGATTTCCAGTCGGCTCGTCGGCAAGGATGATCCGCGGATTCGCAACAACCGCACGCGCGATACCGACGAGTTGTTGCTGTCCGCCTGAAAGCTGCGTCGGGAACAGATCCTTCTTGCCTACCATCTGAAACCGGTCGAGCGTGTCGCAAACGATCGATTGACGATCTTTCTTACTCACGTCGCGATACGAAAGCGGCAGCTCGAGATTTTCAAAGACTGTCTGATCGTCGAGGAGGTGATAGCTCTGAAAAACAAATCCGATGTTCCGGTTGCGCAATGCCGCTCGCTTCTTCGCGTCGAGCGTGTGGACTGGTACCTCGTCAAAGTAATACTCACCAGTCCACGACTGATCGTGCATGCCCAGGATGTGTAAGAGCGTCGACTTGCCCGCGCCCGATGGACCCATGATCGACACAAACTCACCAGCCTTGATGTCGAGATCGATCCGCCGGAGCACGTAAGTCTTCGTTGGCCCGTGGGGGAAAGCCTTTTCTACGCCCCGCAACGTGATCATGAAATTGCTCCGAAACCGCTCTCTGCCAGCTCGCGCTTGGCGTCCTGAATCTCGCGCCTGTCGGCTCCCGCTTCCTCTTCGACGATAAGGCCGTCAAATAAGTGAACGATGCGATCGGCGTGCTGCGCGTAACGGGGATCGTGCGTCACCATGCAGATGGTTGCGCCGGCGCGGTGCAATTCGCGCATCAACTCCATCACGGCTTCACCGTTGGTCGAGTCGAGGTTACCAGTTGGCTCGTCCGCGAGCAGGATGCTCGGCTCGCCGGCAACTGCACGCGCGACCGCGACACGCTGTTGCTGACCGCCGGACAACTGGCTCGGCAGGTGTTTCGCACGATGCGCCATACCGACTCGTTCGAGCGCATCAGTGGTGCGCTTCTTACGCTCGGCGGAACTCATCCCGCGATAGGTCAACGGCAGTTCAACATTCTCGTAAACCGTCAGGTCGCCGATCAGGTTGAAGCTCTGGAAAATGAACCCGACTTCGCGGTTCCTGATCCTCGCTCGCTCCGAAAGCGAGAGATTTTCAACCGGATGGTTGTTGAGGACGTACTTGCCGTCGGTCGGCGTGTCGAGCAGGCCGAGAATCGACAGTAGAGTTGATTTGCCGCAACCCGAAGGACCGGCGATCGAGACGTATTCACCTTGTTTGATATCGAGATGAATACCGGAAAGTGCGTGTGTTTCGACCTCGTCAGTGTAAAACACCTTCTTTACGTCAGACAGGTGAATCAGGGGCTCAGAAGAACTCATCATTGGCTCCTTCGCAAATTTGTGTAGAGAATCCTTTTATTGAACACCGCAAAGCCGGGTTCTATGGCACTGCACCTTCCGTGCGGCCCGATCAACGAATCAGAATGCGGTTATAACTATCCTGTGCCGACGTGTCTGAAATGATGACCTGGTCACCTTCCTTCAGACCTTCGAGAATCTCGATAGTACTGACGGAGTTGCGTCCGAGTTTCACCGTCGTACGCACAGCCTCGCTTCCGTCAGGAGTCAGCACAAACATGCCGATAGTCTGGAATGCCTGCCCAAACGCGGGCCGTCCGACTTTCAAAACGTCTTTGAGGCGCTCAAGTTCGATCGTTCCATCAACGCTCAAATCGGGGCGCGCGCTTGGCGGGAGCGGTCCGATGAGCGATGCGTCGATTTCGAAAGTACCTTCACGAGCAGCCGGGTCGATGCGGGAAACTGTTCCCTGAATCAGACCGTTGCGAGTGTCGACGACGACCGGCTGACCGATTCGCACGTCTTTAATCTGCGTTTCACCAACTCTCAGCACCGCTTTCAGCGACGTCGGATCGGCAACGCGCGCGATGTTGAATCCCGGATCAACCTGCTGTCCAACCTGGACGGAAACCTGTTGCAGCACACCCGCCGTTCCGGCGCGCACTTTCAACGCATCAACTTCCTGCCGTCTCAAAGCCGCGAGTGCGCGCAACTGGCTCAAACGCGACGTTGCGGCATTCAGCTGTGCCTTGGTTGATTTTGCACTGACTGCCAATCGTTCCTGCTCGACTTTGAGCCGGTTGGCAAGGTCCTGAACGGCGACGCGAGAGATCTTCAACTGGAGGGGGGCGATGTAGCCGTCTTTTCCGAGAACTTCATCGGCGTCGAGCTGCAACTTCGCCTGGCTGTACTGCGAGTTGATGGTCGCGATCGCAGCTTTTTGCGTCATCGTTTCGCTTTCGAGGCGGACTTTCAGGTTCTCTGCGTCCGCCTCGGCTGCTTTTACCTGAAACTCGGCGTCGGTCGCCTGCTGTTCCAGTTGGGGATTATGAAGTTCAACGAGGACTGTCGATGCATCAACTTCGACACCCGCCTGAAGAAGAATCTTCTCAACGCGCCCCTGGGCAGGAGCCGGCACCCAGCGAGTGATCTCGGGAACGAGAGTTCCATTGCCTCGCACGTCGCGGATCATCTCACCGCGTTTCACGGTTTCGATCACGATGGTATTGCGGTCAACGGCCGGCGCCGCTGGCTTGAGCTTCGTCAGACCGTAGGTGATGCCGCCGATCGCGGCTAACCCGACAACGATCATGACCGCGTTGCGAATCTTCTTCTTGATCTTCGATTTAGGGGGTCGCTTTATGTCCATGGTGCTTACTTCAAAAAAAATTTAATGGAGAACGTGTAATAGCCTTGTTGAGAGAGCGGCGATGCGCGCGCGAAGCATGAATCGAATCGAGCTAGATTACTTCACACGCAACTATACAGTTCTCCGCGACGGCTCTTTTCAATACCCGTGCCAACCTCGCTCGAAACAGCCGGCGACGTCAAATCCAGCGCAAATCCGCCATTTCTCGCATTGTCCGCGGCTAAAATTCAGATCGCCGCTTCGAAAAATCGAAGAATTGGTTTCGCAAGCGGGACTCAGCAATCCCAATTTCGAAATCCAAGATTCACCGTTGACACAGTTTCAAACCTGGACTATATTCAACCATAAGGTTGAATATCAAATGATCCGGCAGAGCAATCTCGATCAGACTTTTACGGCGCTGGCTGACCCGACGCGAAGAGCCATTCTACAACGACTCTCCCAAGGTGAGGCACGAGTTACGGAACTGGCAGCGCCTTTCGATATATCGCTCAACGCGGTCTCGAAACACATTCGCATCCTCGAGCGTGCCGATCTGGTGCGCCGGCGGACTGTCGGGCGGGACCACTTTCTGTCGTTCAATCGACAACAACTGGATGAAGTAGCGAATTGGATTGAAACTCAGCGCGCCATCTGGAACGCGCGTCTGGATGCGTTGGAGGCTTTATTGAAAGCCGAAGATGAGGAAACTGCCAGTAAAACGAGCAAGAAAGGACGACCTCGATGAGTGCAGAATCAAGAAAACAAGTTGAACCCGAAACCGGCAACGACGATTACGGTGTAGTTACAGAACCTCGCACCGTGCGGCTCGAGCGCCTGCTTCCCGGTCCGATCGAACGTGTGTGGGCTTATCTCACCGAATCAGAGAAGCGCGGAAAGTGGTTCGCATCCGGACCGATGGAATTGCGCGCCGGAGGAAAACTGGAGTTCCACTTTCACAACTCCCAGCTCGCCTCGGAGGGTGGACCGCCACCGGAGCGTTTCAAAGATTGTGAAGGCATGGTGAGTACGGGCTACGTTGTTCGCTGCGAGCCGCCGCACGTCCTGAGTTTTATGTGGGGAGAGGAGCAGGGCGACGAATCGGAAGTCATTTTCGAACTGACCCCAAAAGGCGACCAGGTGCTGATGGTTCTGACACATCGAAACCTCCGCAACCGTCAGGAATTGGTCAGTGTTGCGAGTGGCTGGCACGTGCACGTCGGCGTTCTTATCGATCAGCTCAACGGCCGCCAAACAAAAGAATTCTGGGCGAAAGTCGACCAAATGGAAGCGGAATACGAGAAGCGAGTTCCGGCAGAAATATGATTTGTGGGGAAATTATTGGTTGCAGTCGAGCTCCTATCAATTGGATCAGGAGCTCGATCATCTTCTAACTGGTAGGAGTCTTCTGACTGACGGGTGTGTACAAACTGAGGCGCGTGCGCATGCGCTGCTGCCACGCACTCCGCTGTTTGTCGCCTTCTTCAATCTCAGTGAGGACCGCGCCGAGCGGTTCGCCGCCGAGTTGCCGCATCTTCAGGTACAACAACGCCGGAACGATCGAGATCAGCGGCATCACCAGAATGTTTAGCTGGCTGAGCACGAACTGAGAAATCCGGCTGAATGTTGTGGCTGCCTCGAGATCCACACCAACGCGAATCTTCCCGACAAAAAATCCCACCATCATCGGGATTAAAAACTGGATTATCGAGACGATGATGATGGTCCTCCATGAACGCGCGGCTAGTTCGCGCGAACGCTTCATCGCCGCTTTCTTCTCCAGACCTTCGATAAGCACCACCGGAGCGTAGAGCGAATAACGGATGATCATGATGAGTCCCGGAATGAACAGGAGAGCCAACCCAAGAAAGATGCGCCAGGTCACCATGATCATCGTCTTGAGGAACGGACGCCAGCGACGTCGCATCACCCCAAACGCTTCGCTCAAGTGGACGGGCTTTAACGGCGCGGCAGTGAGTTGCGTGATGATCACTGCCGTCACGCCCGAAATGACGGCACCCGCCATCATCGAAGCCACAATCTGCGCCAGGCTGAGAATCCCTACGGCGCACGCGACTGCGATCTTCACCGCCAATGGACCTCTCGGGGGAAATTGGACCGTCGCCAGCAGAATCAACAGCAGACCACCCGTGACAATCGCCGGCACGTGCGCGAAGAAGCTCAGCTTTACGAATTTAGGAAAATACTCGCTGTAAAGGGAAAACGCGCGCCTGTACAAAGCACCGACACCTTCACTCTGGGCTCGCAACGCACTCGCAAAGGCAAAAGCAGTCGGCGGACGGTGCTCCGGGTTCTTCGAAAGTGCCGACATCACCACCGCCGCAACACGTTTTGGAACTTTCTTGTTTCGTTTGCGGAGATCCAACGGCGACTGCTCTCGATGCGCACGTATGACCGTCGACGTATTTCCTTCAAAGGGCGGCTCGCCTGCAAGCATCTGGTACGCGATAACGCCCAGGCTGTAAATGTCGGAGCGTGCAGTCACACGGCCGCCGCCGCATTGCTCCGGCGACATGTACAGAGGCGTTCCCATGATCGCGCCGACGCGCGTTAACGCCGATCCCTGTGGTGAAGTGGCGGCGTGAGCGGTATGACGTGCGGCGCTTTGCGTTCCGCCTTCGAGCAGGAGTGTGCCGTCTTCCTCGTCCGGAAGTTGAACAAACGGATCTGTGCGTGGGTTCTGCAACATGGTGCCCACGCCCTCGGTGTCAGGTCGTGCCCTGTAGCCGAGCGTAAGTGCCTCGTCGCCGCCTGGTCTCAGCAGCGTGTCGGTTTCGAGAAGTGACGCTGGAGGTTCGTCGATGATCGTTGCGGCCGGATCGTCTTCAGGTGCCGGCGCTGTTGCTTCGCCGAGTTTAGCGATACCAAAATCGAGCACTTTCACTCGATAACCGCCGAGGCGATTCGGTTCGAGCCAGATGTTGTCGGGCTTTAAATCGCGGTGGATGATTCCGAGCTGGTGCGCTTCGTGAACAGCGGAGCAAACCTGATCGAGGATGTCCGCGACCCACTCGAGGGGCAGGCGTTTCTCCTCGGCGAGGACGTCGCCGAGCGTGCAGCCGTCGAGGTACTCCATGACGAGGTACGCGACCTTGCCCGCCTTCACGGTCGCGAAGCCAAAGTCAGTCACGTCAACAACATTCGGGTGCCGCAGGCGGCCCGCCGCGCGTGCTTCACGCTTGAAGCGTTCGACAAACTCGTTGTTGCGCATGAACTGCGGCGAGATCAGCTTCAGCGCGACGTACCGCTCGGTGCCGAGGTGTGTGGCAAGGAACACGGCGCCCATTCCGCCCTGTCCGAGCAGATGTTCGAGGCGGTATTTCTCGTCTAAAACCTCGCCGACGTATTGTTCCAGTCCGGGCATTAAGTGAATAATTTACTCTACTTATAAGCCACAGATAAACACGGATAACGCAGATCTGAATTCTGATCTGTGTTCATCTGTGTAGAACTGTGGCTGCATTCCAATGGGCTGGCCGTCAGGCGGCGGCTGGGACGGCGTCAGGTTCATCTTCTTTGGATCGTCCTGAAAACGTTTGATCTGGTCGAGTGAGTAGAACAGGAACGCGCGCTGGTTTTCGTCGACGGCGACGCGCGATTGCGCAGTCATCCACTTTTTCAACTGGTCCAGCTTCCATGACGCAACCGCACGCACCTGATTCAACGCACGTTCGTTGGCCGCAAGTGCCATCAGGTCCGCGAGAACGATCGTGTTCACGACGTGCTGGATCTCGGCTGCGTAACCTTTCGCGGCGGGCGCTTTCCACGTCGCTGCTAGTATTTTGTCGATCACTTCCGCGAGACCGGGATTACGTGGATCGCGAGCATGGAACTGGACCAGACGCGCCGCGCGCTCCTGGTTCAGTAGAAATCCACTCACGTGATCCGCCGCTGCTTCCGCGGGCGCGAGTGCGTCGAAAACCGGTTGTGTGCGAATTCGAAAGTCTTCCCGTGTGCGCGGATAACCCGCTGGGCGCGGTGGGATCAAGCGCAACAACGACTCAGGCACCGCGAGTGCTTCAGGCTTGATCGTCTCGAGCACTGCGGCGAGTGCGCGACGCTGCTCGTCGGGCGAAACGATCTGCGGATTACGATCGCCCTTGCCTTTCAGACTGAACGTGTAGTCCTGCCCGCCGATCACTTTCGCCGCCGCTTCAACCTGGTAACGGTGATACATGTAGATCGGCACGAGCACGTCTTCGATCGTCGCGAGTGGTGCACCTTCACGAATGTTGTTTTCACCAAAACGCTTTAACGCCGCGGCACGCACTTTCATCACGTTGCCGAGCTCGTCGATCGCATTCGCGCCGTTGTCCCAGAGATGGGCCACCGAGCTTGCGCTGCTCCCGCCACGGGCGTCCTGATCGGTGAGATACATCAAGCCCCGCGCAAACGCGTCGCGAAGCGTCTTGTCGAGCGCCTGCGATTCGTTTGTTCCCGGGGCAAAGTCCTGGTAGCCGTAAGCGATCGCCACTTTGTCCCATTCGCCGATGTCTTTCGCGTACGCGTCGGAGAGATCGGGAATTCCGTCGGGGCCGAGTCTTGCGCGCGGCGCGGGATAGTCCATCACGGATGCGCGACCGGTGGGACTAGCGGCGTAGTTGTGTTGCAGTCCCAATGTGTGGCCCACCTCGTGCGCGGAGAGTTGGCGCAGGCGCGCGAGCACCATCTCGAGAAGTTTCGGCGAGGCAGTGTTGGTTTTGTCGTAAGGCGCCAGCAAACCTTCCGCGATCAGGAAGTCCTGGCGGTCTCGAAGCGAGCCCAGCGAAACGCGGCCTTGGATGATCTCGCCGGTGCGCGGATCGAGTAGTGAGTTGCCGTAGGACCAGCCGCGTGTCGATCGATGTACCCACTGGATCACGTTGTAACGCACGTCCATCGGGTCGACGTCAGCCGGCATGATCTCCACGCGCAGCGCGTCTTTGTAACCGATGGCTTCAAACGCCTGGTTCCACCAGCGCGCGCCTTCGAGCAACGCGGAACGCACCGGCTCGGGCGCGCCGCGATCGACGTAGTAAACGATCGGCTCCACTGCTTCACTGACCGCCGCCGTCGGATCTTTCTTCTGCAAACGATGACGTGCGATGAAGCGCTTTGTGATCGGTTCTTCGATCGGCGTTGCGAAGTCCATGTAGTCGATGCCGAAATAACCTGCGCGTGGATCGAAGACGCGCGGCTTGAAGCCCGCAGGCGGTAGTTGCACGAACGAGTGACGTTCACGGACCGTGATCGCTTCCGGCTCGGGTACAACCTGCCGCACGAACTGTCCAGCCGGCTCGCCGGTGAACGTCAGGGTGACTTCGACTTCCGTGTTTTGCGGAAAGTTTTTGGTGTTTGGAAGGTAAAAGGCGCTGCGGCTCGGCTCCAGTCGATAAGTTCCCTGCTGGCTTCTTTGCAGGGTGTTTGTGACCTGGTGAACGTCGCGGAGGTAGAAGTTAGTTGCGTCAACGAGGACGCGATTGCCGTCTTCGGCGGCGACTTCGAAGCCCCAGAGAGTGGATTCGGCGAATGCATCACGGACGGCGAGACGTTCGTCGGGATTGTTGCTCGTGGCGCGGAAGTTGTAGTTTGGCGCAACGAGCAGCACTCGTGGTCCACTGCGATCGAAACGCACGATAGCGCTGTTGCCGAGCTGGCCGCGGTCGAGGCCGATGTCGTTCGAGCCGATACCGGCTGGGAGCGATTCGACGTAGAGAAACTCGGTGTTCCACTTGTCGATCTCGAGCCACACTTTTCCGGCTTTCGCGTCCCAGTAGAACGTGAAGAAGCCGGGAAACTTCTCCATGCCCGCGACCTTCTCCGTGAGCGTCTGCGGTTTCTGTGCCTGGATCGGCGCAAAGCAGAACAGCAGCAACCAAAGAATGCAGAGACGTCTCATTCCAATCTCCTTTTTTAGCCGCGGATTGACGCGGATGAACGCAAATCAGATTAGATCAGTTCAGATCTGTGTTCATCCGTGTATATCTGTGGCTCAGTTTTTATTGCCGCCACTCAGGAATGCGTCCGGGTGTCCATGGAGCACCTGCGGCTTCCAATTGTTTCTCCAGTCGCGCCAGATCGACTTCGATCAATTGCCGCAACTGGCCCAGGACGGTTTCGAAATCCTGCGCCGCGGCGTTGTACTGGTTCTGCTGCGTTTGCGTCGGACGCGCAGTCGACATGCGTTGCGCGTTGATCACGTAATTGATGCGATCGTTGATCGACGGGGGCGTGTTCATGTTGCGCTGGCGTGCCGCCGAATCACCACTCAACGCGCGCTGAAGCTCGTTAACTCGTCGGTCTAACGCGGTCGCTTCGTCCTGAAGACGGTGCGGCAATGACGGCGTCTCATTGATCGCTCGTTTTATCGCTGCGAGCCGCGGCTTGAGCGCGTTAGTCGCCTGCGTCGCGCCGCTCACCGCGCGTTGTAATCGCACGGCTTTCTGCTGAAACTCGACGAGCGCGGTGCGATCGGCAACTGACATGTTCTCCTGCCCTTCGACCGTCACCTGAAACTGCTGCGCCGGTCCAAGTTGCGTAACCACGCCGTCAACTCGCTTCGCTACCTGGATCTTGTAAGTGCCCGGCATGACGAGTGGACCAGACGGCGGTTCGAAGTCGAAATCAGCATCGGGCGGCGGCGGCGCCGAGAGATTCGCCGCTGGATAACGCAGGTCCCACGTCAGTCGCTGGATACCAGCACCTACAGGTCCAGTCAAACGTCGCACCACATTGTCCGAAGCATCTGTTACCGTCACGAGAATCGCCGGCGGCTCCTCTTCTTCTTCTGCGCGCAGCTCGGCACGCGTGGGCCAACCGACAGGCGCGCCTCTCCTCGCAGCGTCACGTTCAGCCTCCTGCCGCTTCTCTTTCTTGGTCTTGATTGCGTCTTTCAAGTACCACGTAACAGTGGCGCCAAACGGTGGATTGTCAGCGGTGTAGTAACGCTCACCCTGAAAACTCTTGCCCCGCCCGCCGAGCGGCTGCGACTGGATGTACATCAACGCATCCTTCACGGGAAACACCGCCGCCTCCTGTCGCACCGTTTCCGGTTTGAGCAGACGCAGCGGTGTGTAGTCATCGAGGATGTAAATGCCACGGCCAAAGGTTCCGACGATCAGATCGTTTTCACGTTTTTGAATGTTGAGATCGGCCACGGCGATCGTCGGCATACCGCCCTTCAGTTGGATCCACTTCTGACCACCGTCGATCGAGAACCAGAGACCAAACTCAGTGCCCGTGAACAGCAGGTTCGGGTTCACGTGATCTTCCGCGATCGCGAGCACTGGACCATTCTTCGGCAGGTTGGAACTGATCGACGTCCAGGTCCGTCCGGCATCCGTTGTCTTCAACAGATATGGTTTGAAGTCGTTGCTCTGGTGGTTATCGAAACTCACGTACGCCGTGTTTGCATCGTGATTCGACGCGATGATCCGCGTCACGTACGACATGTCGGCCACGCCCGGAAACTTCTCTATCTTGCGCCAGTTTTTGCCGCCGTCTTCCGTCACCTGCACGAGCCCGTCATCCGTACCGACATAAATCAGTCCCTCTTTCTTCGGCGACTCGGCGAGCGCGGAAGCATTGCCGAAATGGGCCGTTGACGCGTTCTTCGCGACCGCATCGATGCTCCAGATTCTTCCCATCACCGGCAGCTTGTCGCGATCGAGATCGCGTGAAAGCTGACCGCTGATGAGCTGCCACGTGTCGCCGCGATCGTCGCTGCGAAAGAGTTTGTCCGCGGCGAAGTAGAGTCGCGTGCGCAGGTGCGGGCTGATGATGAAAGGCGAATCCCAGTTCCAGCGATAAGGATCTTCGCCGCGGCCCGGTTGCGGTTGAATGCCGATGCGTTCTCCGGTGCGTTTGTCGAAACGCACGAGCCCGCCGTTTTGCAGTTCGGCATAGATGATGTTCGGATCTTCCGGATCTACCTGCGATCGGAAACCATCGCCGCCGTTCGTGACGAACCAGTCGGCGTTTGTGATTCCGGAGGCACTGCGCGTGCGCGATGGACCACCAAAACTGAAGTTGTCCTGTGTTCCGCCGTAAATGTTGTAGAAAGGTTTCGCGTTATCGGTCGTGACGTCGTAAAACTGCGTGACTGGAAGATTCTGTTTGAAGTCCCAAGTCGCACCGCGATCGAAACTCTCGTAAATACCGCCGTCGGAACCAATCAGGTAGTGGTCGGTGTTCTGCGGATTGATCCAGATGTCGTGATTATCGACGTGCTTGTTGCGCTCGCCGAGACGACGCAGCGTGCGGCCGCCGTCGTCAGAAACCATCGCGAACACGTTCATCACGTAGATGCGATCGACGTCTTTCGGATCCGCGACGATACGCGAGTAGTACATCGCGGTGGAGTCAAACTCGTTGCGCCGTTCCCAGCTACCGCCGCGATCGCCTGAGCGAAAGATTCCACCTCTGCGATCGGCGGCTTCGACCGTCGCATAGATCACATTTGAATCAACCGGCGAGATCGCGAGTCCGACTCGTCCCAGTTCAACAGTCGGCAAACCCGCACGCAACCTGTTCCAGGTGGCGCCTGCATCTGTCGATTTATAGATCGCGCTTTCCGGACCGCCGTTGATCAGCGTCCAGCGATGGCGGCGGCGTTGATATGAAGCGCAGTAGATCGTGTTTGGATCGTTATGATCGACGACGACGTCGGTGACGCCGGTGTTCTCGCTGATGTTGAGGATGTTCTTCCACGTCTTGCCGCCGTCGGTCGTTTTGAAAAGACCACGCTCGCCGCCCGGGCCCCACAACGGACCCTGCGACGCGACGTAGACGATGTTTGAGTCCTTCGGATCGATCGCGATGCGACCGATGTGCTCTGAAGTTTTCAGACCAACGTTTCTCCACATCCTGCCACCGTCTTCTGATTTGTAAAGACCGCTGCCATACGCGACGCTGCGCTGGCTGTTGTTCTCACCAGTTCCCACCCAAACGACGAGAGGATTCTTCGGATCGAGTGCGATCGCGCCGATCGAATACGAAGCTTCGTTATCGAAGATCGGCGTCCATGTTGTGCCTGCGTTGGTCGTCTTCCACACACCGCCTGATGCAACCGCGACGTAGTAACGCGTGTAGTTGTTTGGATCGACTGCAAACCCGCTGATGCGGCCCGAAGTGAAAGCCGGGCCAATCGAACGTAGTCGTAATCCGTTGAACGTCGGCGTCGACATCGGATCGCGGGGCGTGGGCGACTCTTCCGCCCGCGGCGATGGGCTTGCCGTTGCCGATGGCGATGGCGATGGAGACGGCGTTGGCGTTGGCGATGGCTCCTGTGCAACGGCAGAGGCCACGAAGATAAGGGACAAGATTAGAGACAACGCGCACGAAGGCAGAGTCATAAACCGATTTCCTTTTTAATGTAATGAGACGGAGCTTGTAGATCAGCAAATCCGCGTTAATCTGCGGCTAAATTCTTGCGAAGGAACTCGACAGTGCGCTGCCATGCGTCAGCAGCAGCGCCGGCATTGTAAACCTCTGGACGCGAATCGTTGAAGAACGCGTGATCGGCGTCTGGATAAATTCTTATTTCGACCTCTTTGCCGAGGTCTTTCAACTTTCGCTCGAGCTCGCGAGCTGAATCCGGAGTAACGAAGTCGTCTCGATCTGCGTACAGTCCCAACATGGGCCCGTGCAGGTTCGGCAGATCGGGATGGACCTTCGGATGCCCGCCGTAGAAGACGACACACGCGCCGATCGCCGGGTTCTTCGTCGCCGTGTAGAGAGCGAGAGCGCCGCCCATGCAGAAACCTACCACGCCGATCTTCTCGCTCGTAGTGGCGTCCTGGATTGCGAGATAGTCAGCCGCAGCGCGCATATCTTTCTCAGCTTCGTCGATGCGCAGCGCCATCATGAGCTTGCCAGCTTCGTCGGGAGACTTGGTCGATTTACCGTGATAGAGATCGGGAGCAAGCGCGACAAAACCTTCGGCGGCAAACCTGTCGCAAACTTCCTTGATGTGATCCACGAGTCCCCACCACTCCTGAATCACGATGACACCCGGACCACTGCCGCTGTCCGGAACGGAGAGATATCCATCTGTGCTGCCGCCGTTATTCGGAAATTGGACCATTTCTCCCATTGCTTGCTCCTATTCTGTTTCCGTCGACAAACGCTTACGATCGAGTAGCACTCCGTCCCAGCGATTCATGACGTCGAGGTGTATATCAAACTGATCGATCACGCGCATCGTGATGTGATTGATCATGTCGTCGAGATTCTGCGGATTGTTGTAGAACGCAGGCACGGGCGGCAGGATGGTGACGCCCATGCGCGCGAGTTTCAGCATGTTTTCAAGATGTATCTCGTTGAAAGGCGCCTCGCGCACGACGAGTACGAGCTTGCGACGCTCTTTGAGAATCACGTCCGCAGCGCGATGGATCAGGTTGTCACCGAGTCCGTGCGCGATGGCTGCGAGAGTGCGCATGCTGCATGGCGCGATGACCATGCCGAGAGTTACGAACGAGCCACTCGAGATCGCTGCGCCCTGCGCGCCGATGTTGTAATTCTGCGTCGCGAGACTTTGTACGTCTTTCAGTGTGTACGGGGTTTCATGTGTGAGGGTGCGCGCCGCCCACTTGCTGACGACGAGATGAGTTTCGACACCGGAGCCGTGCAGCATTTGCAGAATGCGCACACCGAAGATAGTTCCAGTCGCGCCGGTGATACCGACAATGAGCCGCTGAGGCTTCGTCTGTTCCATGCGGCGTCATTGTCTATGAAATGCAAGCCCTGCCGCAAGGAAGCAAAGAATCCGTTACTAATCCGCGTTTATCCGCGGCAACAAAAAAGGCCGGGCAAAAACGCCCGGCCCTTCCAAAGAGTGGATTAACTCGCGGCTTAACTCGCAGCCCTCGCACTCACATACTTCTCGATCATCCTCGTGATCGATTCCTTACTCGTCGCACCGACCACACGCTCGACTTCCTTTCCATCACGGAAAAGTATGAGGGTGGGAATGCCCTTGATGCCGTAGCGCTGTGCCGTCGAAGGGTTGTCGTCCACATTCAACTTCACCACGCTCGCGCTATCGCCATAATGCTCCGCGACAGCCGCAACCGTCGGCGCCAGCATCCGGCAAGGGGCACACCATTCAGCCCAGAAATCGACCAGTACTGGTTTACCGGCGCTCAATACTTCCTGCTCAAACGAGCTATCGCTCACATCCTTCACAAATTCACTCATTGTTTTCGTTGCTCCTAATCTTTTTCTGCCGCGGCGCTCGCGCGCTCGGTTTAAAACTATTGCCCCTCGCCTTCGAGGAAATTCTTCAGTAGCCGTGCCCGCGAAGGATGACGCAGTTTGCGCAAGGCCTTCGCCTCAATCTGACGGATGCGCTCGCGCGTCACGTTGAAGTTCTGCCCAACTTCTTCCAACGTCCGCTCGTGCCCACCATTGTCGAGTCCAAACCGCAAACGAATCACACGCTCTTCACGCGGGCTCAACGTCTGCAACACGTCGCCTGCGATCTCGCGCAGGTTTGACGTGATCACTCGCGCCGCCGGACTCTCGCTCGACTTGTCTTCGATCAAGTCGCCCAACTGCGAATCGCCGTTCTCACCGATCGGCGTCTCCAACGAGATCGGGTCCTGCATCAACTTGCGCGCCTTGCGCACTTTGTCGACAGAGGTGTCCATCTTCTTCGCGATCTCTTCAGTCGTTGGTTCGCGACCGAGTTCGCGCACAAGCTCACGCGAAGTGTTCTTGAGCTTGTTGATGACCTCGATCATGTGGACCGGAATACGAATCGTGCGCGCCTGATCCGCGATCGCGCGCGTGATTGCCTGCCGAATCCACCATGTAGCGTAAGTCGAAAACTTGTAACCACGTCGCCAGTCAAACTTGTCAACGCCCTTCATCAGACCCAGGTTGCCTTCCTGAATCAGGTCGAGAAACTGCAAACCACGGTTCTGATACTTCTTCGCGATCGAAACGACGAGGCGCAGGTTGGCCTCAGTCAGCTCGTGTTTCGCCTGCGCAGTTTGTGCTTCGCTGACTGCAATCATCTGGTGCGAACGTTTGATTTCGAGAGGCGACAGATGATGCTCCGTCTCGATCTCCTTCAAACGCTTCTTCGCAGCCACGACGTGACGGCGGAATTCCTTCTGCTTGTCAGCCTTCAGCCCTTTACGCTTCAGTTTTTCCGAATACGATTCGATCTCTTTCTCGAGTGATCGAACTTCCTTGTGTACCGCACCGATGGCGGCGATCAGCCGCTGGCGAGCGGCCTCTTTCAAGTGCAGACTCCGGATCTCCTGCGCGATTTCCAACCTGGTACGCGCGAGTTTTCTCCGGTAGCGCAGAAGCTTCTTCGAACGCTTGCCACGCGCCGCCTTTAATTCCTCAGCGAACTTATCAAACTCTTTCAAGCCTCGCTTGTAGAGTTGTCGAATGTTGTTTAGTCCTTCGATCGTCCACTGCAAATACTCTTCACTGCGGTCTTCGTGCTCTTCGGTCTCCATCTGATCGGAGAACGCGACAACGTCGCGGATATTCAGCGTACCCGCAGCCAGATCGTCGCCGATTCTGAAAAGTTCGACAACGGCGATTGGTGAACGAGCAATCGCCTTCTCAGCGCGTTTCTGACCGCGCTCGATGCGTTTTGCGATCGACACTTCCTGCTCTCGTGTGAGCAGCGGCACTACGCCCATCTCGCGCATGTAGACGCGAATGGGATCCGAGGTCTTATCCATTTCGCCGGCGGAGAGATCGAGTTCGACCTCTTCGCTCATCGACTCATCCGACTCGACCGCAGACGAGGACTCCTCGATCAAAGGCTCCTCGATCTCGGTTTCACCACTGGTCGCTCTCTCGAGCGTTTGCAGAACTTCGTCGATATCCTCAATCGACACGGCGTCGTCGGTCAGTTCCTCGCTGAGGTTGACAAACTCGCCCTTCACCGAATTCATGAGCTCGATACCGCTTTGATCTTTTTCAAGCCTGGACAAATGAGTGTTCCTTTCTCGCGGTTTAATTAAGCAGTCCGAAGGGCCCGAACCCTCCGGGTCTTTGCCCCTGCGCGCAACTGGGGCATCGAAATCTGCTTCTGGTCGAAGTGTTTCTTCTTCCCATTTCTCTCAACACTCTTCGATGTCACAGCACCGCCGCAGGGTTTCAAGCGTTGCACGACATCATTAATTGTTATCTTTCCGAGCACCTGCTCGACGGCCGAGTCGACCTCCTGCAAAACCTCTCCCAGAACGGTCTCAATATTCACGCCCACCGGACAGTCGCGACTCGGCGGTTGCCGGTGTAGGGAAAAAACCCCGCCACTTTGGAGGGCGCGGTGAATGTCTAAAAGGGTGGTTTTTGCGGGGTCATTCGCCAGCCGCGAGCCGCCCAGTGAACCCGTCTGAGACACTACTAGACCGGCCTCGGCGAGTTCCAACAACATCCGCCGGATCACGACTGGATTGGTATTTACGCTTTCTGCAACCTGTTCGGATTTAAGGGGTTCTTCGCCTGACCAGGCCATCAAACTTAAAACATGTACCGCAACCGCGAACCTGCTATTTGTCGACATAATATCAGCTGTTGAAGGGAACTCCGGGGCCCTGTTTTGTAACCATTATAGTTACAGTTTCAGATTTGTCAACCCTAATACATGCAAAATTTAGCTGTGCTTGGGGTGGGGCGAATGGGACGTATACGACGTATAGGACGTATAGGACCTATCGCTTATAGGTCTTATGGGTCTTATGGGTCGTATACGTCCTATCGGACCTATTTCAGCGCTGGGGAGGTGGCGGGGCTGCGGATTTCCTGGATTAGATTGAACAAAGCATCGATGTCCACCGGCTTTGGAACGAGCGCGAGATAACCGACACCCAGTGCGCGTTCCCGATCCTCTTCACTCGCATAACCCGAGATCGCAATCGCCGGCACTTCGCTCATACCCGGAATCGCCCTCAACCTCTGCAGCAGCTCGTAGCCGTCAGTTTCCGGCATCCCAATATCGGAAATAATTAGATTCGGACGTTGCTTAGACGCTCTTTCAAGTGCCTGTGCCGCTGAGATCGCAATCGTAACCTCGGCTCCTTCACGCTCGAAAATCTTGCTCATCAGCAACAGCGTGTCCTGCGAATCCTCTACGATCAACACCTTCAGACCCGTAACTGACGGAGCTTTCTCCACCTGCGGTTCCGGAGCGACCTTCTCAACCATTGCCAGCCCGACGCGTAGCGCAAAACGTGCCCCCAGCCCCACTCCTTCAGAGTGTGCTTCGAGCTGCCCGCCGTGCATCTTCGCCAGGGCATCGGCAATCGCGAGACCGAGTCCCAAACCGCCGTGACGCCTTGAAGTAGATCCATCCGCCTGCCGAAAACGATCGAACACGTGCGGGAGAAACTCAGGCTCGATCCCGACGCCCGTATCCACGACTATGAGCTGCGCGCACGTGCCGTCGCTGGCTGTTGTCACACTTACCTTTCCACCCGGATCGGTAAACTTGATCGCATTCGAAACAAGGTTCCAGGCGATCTGTTGCAGTCGCACCGGCTCGCCCATCACCACCAGGCTCGTCGGCCACAGTGTCACCGACAAGTCGATGTTTCTTGCAGACGCACTGGCGCGAACAGTATCGACCGCAGCTCTGACGGCGACGTTCAAGTCTGTTGGCTTCGGTTCGAAGTGCAGCTTGCCGGTTGCGATGCGAGACGTGTCGAGCAGGTCGTCAATCAGCCGCGACTGCAGCCATGCATTGCGCTCGATAGCGTCGAGTGCCTGCAAAATACTCTTCTCGTCAAGGGTTCCCGTTCGCAGCAACTTGATCCATCCGACCACAGGCGTGAGCGGGGTACGCAACTCATGAGAAAGCGTGGCAAGAAAGACGTCCTTGGCGCGATTGGCTTCTGCAAGTTCCGCGTTGAGACGTTGGAGTTCCGCAGTGCGCTCCTCGATCCTTCGTTCCAGATCCATGTTCAACTGCTCAAGATCAGCGCGTGCTTTCTGTTCGGCCAGCATCAAGCGACGGTGCTCGACGCCTCTGCGAATCGTGTGCTTCATGCTCTCGATGTCGCACGGCTTGACCAGATAGTCGTAAGCACCTTCCTGCAACGCGGCAATCGCTGATTCGACGGAAGCAAAACCGGTAAGCACGACCGAGATCGTCAGCGGAGCATGACGCCGGATCTGGTTCAACACGGAAAGACCATCTCCGCCTTCCATGTGTAAATCAGTGAGCACCAGGTCGTAATCAGTCTTACTGATCAGCGCGATCGCTTCGTCACCACTCGACGCGGTGTCGACAATATAACCTTCCTTTTCCAGGATTGCCCCCGTAGTGATGCGCAGGCTTTCTTCGTCGTCGACGACGAGGAGCCGCGCTTCATTCGAAAGCGGAACGAAAGCACCACCACTGTCAAACGGTGAATCGTTTTGCTGGTTGGACAAGTTGCTCATTTAACCGCCTGTTTCGACTCCCCCTTCGCGTCCTCCAAAACGGGAGAGTCAACCTGAAGCACTATACTGAAAACTGTTCCGCGACCAATCTCGCTGGACACTTCGATACGCCCGCCATGCTGGCGGACGATGTCCTGAGTCACCCACAACCCCAGGCCCGTTCCCTTCTTGCCGGTCGAAAAGAATGGATCGAAGATCCGGTTTATATCGTCCTCGGCGATTCCGACGCCGCTGTCGCTGAGCTGGACCACAATCGACGGCTGCAACGCCTGTTCGTAACGAAAAGTGGAAATCGTTATCTCGCCCTCACCCTCAATCGCCTGCTGAGCGTTAAGAATCAGGTTGAGAAATACCTGTCGCAACTGATCTGCGCGCGCCCTGACCCGCGGCAGCGAATCATCGAACGACTTCGTAATCCGGATGCGCAACTGCCGCATCTTCTTTTCCATCAGGACGAGGGTTTCTTCGAGTAACTGGTTTACGTCAACCCAGTCGACTTCACCCGGACGGCGCGCAAAACCAAGCATCTGCCGGATGATGTGCGAAACCCTTTCGGTCTCTTTTCTCGCAATTTCGAGGAAGCGCGCGTTCTGATCTCCTTCCGAATTCCCCTGCATCAGGTAAAGCGCATTCTTGATGGCTTCGAGCGGGTTGTTCACTTCATGCGCGATCGACGCAGCGAGACGTCCGACAGCGGCCAGCTTTTCCGATTCAAACAACTGTTGCTCGACGCGACGCCGCTCGAGCTCGCGAATCTCGGTCAGATCGTGAAGGATCGAAACTACGGCAGTTACCTGCCCGGTCGGATCCAGAACTTCACGCGCAGTGATCTCCATCGGCAATGCTCGACCGTCTTCGGGATCGATCAACTCGATCTCAGCTTGCCGCCCTGTTTCCGATGCCGAGGCCAGACCAGAGATAAACGACGTGAGCTTCACTGCATTCGCGCGTACTGCCGACGCAGCAGCCGATCGGAAAGAATCGGTCTCCTGAAACAACAGCTCCGCGCGCCGGTTGAACAAGATGAAGTTGCCGGCTGAATCACACACGACGATCGGATGGCCCACGTTTTCGATGATCAGGTCGAGGCGATCTCGTTCGCGACGCGATTCTGCTTCGGCCTGTTGCAGCTTGTCGAAGTTTCGGGCCAGTTCCTCGTTTGCTTCGCGCAGGTCAGTCACGTCGCGGAAGATGGACACAAGGCCGAGCGGCTCGCCGCGAGCGTTGGCGGCGGGAGTCGAAATCACTTCGAAGTGGATGTCGGAACCCTCGATCGGATCGACTAGAGTAATGTCTCTTTGAATAACTTCAGACGAAGAAACCGTTGCGCTTGAAAGATAGGCCGAGAAGAGCAGGTCGTTCATCTTCAAGGCGCGACGTTTTCCTTCACCGGCGTTGGCGGAACCGCTGAACAGTTCCTCAGCGCGACGGTTCTGCAAAAGTATTTCGTTGTCGAGATCGGTAAGAACGATCGGATCCGCAACCGACTTCATGATCGACTCGATCCACTGCCGCTCGCGTTGCAGCTTGGCGACCGTGTTGACGAGCCGTTCCTGGTGAATCGCGAGTGAGGACATGACGCCGACGCGATCGGCAAATCGCTTCAGCAGTTTCAGTGTTATGGGCTCGATGGCGTTCTGCGACGCACCGACGTAGAGAACACCCAGCCGTGAGCCGGGATCGAAGGTCCAGTAATGGGTTTGAAATCGAGAGTCGACGCCGGAATCGGGCCGTCCGGGCTTCTTGGACATTTCCGAGATCCCGAACAATGGCAGGGCGAGCACGTCGTGCTCCCATCGCATTTTGTCGAAGAGGGTGCGTGAGGCTTCGTCTTCCTGCAACGAGATCCACAGTGGTTGCGCGTCGTGGATCACGCGGACGCAGGCGGCGCTGGAGTCCAAAGGCATTTCAACGCGGGCAGCGTCGCCGTCGAAACCGCTCGCAACGCGGATTCGCAGTTCGGCGTCCTTCTCGTTGACAATCGCGATTGCCGCCTGGCGGTATCCAAAAATGCTCTCGATACCTTCGAGCGCCAGCAACAGGCGCTCGTTCAGCTTAGGCGTCGCAAGCATCTGAGTGGTTGTTTCCAGGAATGCGTCGTATAGCCGCAGGTATGGATCAACACGCTCAGAGTCCGAAATCGTCGGGGCCGCTCGAAACGCTAACTCTGTAGGGACCTCTCCCATAACTTCCCGTTAAATATCGTCACTTTTTGTCTACTTCCACCGTTACACGCCGCCGCTCTGTTTCTACTGTTTCGGCGCCGGGTGTAATTGCCGGTCGAGAGACTGCCGGCGTCAAACCTACGGCTTCAGCGTACTTGAGATACGTATCGATCGAGGCAACTACGACGCGGGCTTCGATTGTAATCAGGTCAATACCAACCAGGGAGATTCTAACCCACGCGTCGATCACGATGCCTTTGTCGAGCACACGATCGAGTACGTCAATTAAACTAGTACCGCCTGGTGTTCTTTCGACAGCCATTTGCTTCGGTTCCTTTATGTATAAGATGAAACAACGAGCATACTGCGCGAGGTTTGACGGCGCTTTTCCTGCTCTTCTCTAAAATTCCTTTCTGGCCCAACCAACAAAACTACACATTCCGGCGTTTCGCTTTCGCTTTGCGCGACGAGCGTTGACGGCTGCTTATAACTTGATTCTCTTCCTGACTGGCTCCTGCTGCCGCGAGTTTCCGGATTTCGAGTTCCAACTCGGAAAGCCGTTCGCGCAGCTCCAGGTTTTCGGCTTCGGCACGCTCCGCGCGTGTCGTCAAATTTGTGTCGTAACGCCACCAGTTCAAACCAATCTGCTCGGCCTTATCAATCGAGCAAACCAGCAGGCGTATTTGCAACGTAAGTAGTTCGACGTTGGCCAACGACACTTTGATGTCGCCTGCTATCACCAATCCCTTGTCAAGAATACGGTCGAGAACATCAACCAGGCCCGGGGGACGGGCCGTAATAAGGGTAGACCGCTCGCTGGACACTTTCGCCCTCCAGTATCAGGGGACGGCTTTACTCAAAAAGCTCAGGTGGCCGCACCCATCGTGTATCTTCTGCCGAGCAAAACTGCACTACTGCTAAATCAAACGCCCGATTGGGCCAAGATCAAGATTAAGATCGTCGTCAGCTAGTCCGAACTGAGTTTTCAATTCCTGGAGCTTGGCTTCCAACTTCATCAGCGCCAATCCCAGCTCTTCGATCTGTTCAGGTGAGAGATCCCCGCCCTCCATGCGGCGCACGGCCTGCTTCTCGAGCAGCCGTCGGATGAACTCGATCAAAGTAAGTACCAGCTTAGCCAGCCCTTGTTCGACGCTCTGCGCATCGATATTTATTCGCGATGGAAGCGTGTCTGTGACGCAACGCAACTGCTCCACAAACTCGTCCACGTGCGAAGTTTCGATAGCCGGCTCAGCCGAAAGGGGGTTTTCGGGGGATTGCTCCATCAGCTTACTCCGAACTGCGATTTAAACTCAAGCTCAACGTTTGCAAAACTATACGGCGGCCACGGACCGCTGAGGAGAAAATGTAATTCCGGTCGATCTGCGCGAAGTTGCTCGACCTTGGCGCGGTATTGTCCGATTTTCGACCTTTCAACCAGATGGGCGGCCGACAAGACCAGTTTACCTTCCGGCCGCACGGTCACCATTTTATCGCGTGCGAGGGCATTCAGATTTTCCTGTAGCCACGTCGAGATCTCGGACGCGTGCGCCGCTCGACGCTCGTCGCCGAGAATCTCACGGCGCTTTTCTGCCAGGAACAATGCCCCTGCGCCCTGCTCATTCTCTTGATACTTCTGTGGCGGCTCGGGTTGGTCGTGGCCGGAAAAATCCCAAATGATCTTGACGCTCATCTCGACGCAACCGCGAACGGTTTCGAGTTTGGTCTCGAGAGCGGGCTTGCGAGCCGAGATGTAGTTGGTAAGTTGCTGTTCGGTGACGAGCGTTCCGAATCGAAAAGGGAGTGGGGTCGTTTGATCGAGAACACTGCGGACGACGGCTGCGTGAGTCAACGCATTCTCGCGCGTCACGGAGACGGCATCGGTATCGAGATCGCTCACCAGCACGACGAGATTTTCCACTTTTAATAAACGAACGGGAGCGGCGGAGATACCTTGAACCGGCTGAGGCAATGAATCGATGCCGGAGGCTAGACAGTAGGCGTATAGCTTCATTCCATTTCGCGCCTGCGCAAGACTTCGCGTGCAGTCTCGACCGAGCTCACCATAACGTTCAACCCGACGAAGATCAGATCGATGTCCGCGACGGAGATCGTTATCTCACCTGCGATCACGAGGCCGCGGTTGAGCACGTGATCGAGCGTTTCGAGCAGAGAGAGCTCCGCCTCCTCGTCCCAGTTAGACAGGATTTCAGGATTTACAGGATTTACAGGATTGTTCATGTTAATTTTCGCCCATCCTGTAATCCTGTAACGAAGTTGTAGACCGGCCAAGGCCCGGTAAGCTCAAGACGAACGCCGGCGGCCTGGTGCTCCTGCGCGAGCTGTTCAGCAGCGTCACGAAACTCATCAAACCCCTTCACGAGAAACGCAAACTTCGCCTTCAGCTCTCCATGCTCCGTCGTTTCGACCTTGAGTATCCTCAGCCGCTTCCCATCTTCACTCTGCGCCTTCAACTTCTCTTCGATCTCATCCACGATCCGGTTCACCGACGCACGAACTTCATCGACTTTCAACGCATCGATCTTTTTCTGTATCAGGTACGACTGCCCCGGGGACGCCTGCGCCGCACGTTCCACCATCTCTCGCAAAACGGGACTGACGGCCGTAATACTCGACATCAAAACCGCGCGATCGACATAAACATTAACGCCCCACTCTTCGCGTCCACGCAGTTTCTCGATGATCTCTTCGAGTTCGCTCGACCTCTCCGAGAGCATTCGCTCGATGCCGTCGCGCTCCAGGTAAATCGTTCCGAAGCGCAAAGGCACGGCGCTGGTACGCTTGACCACGTGTTCCATCACCGTCTCGTGTCGCATCGCGCGAATGGCGGTCCACGTCGCATCGTTCAGGTGTTCAGTCAGACTTTCTTCGTTGTACGTCTCACGCGGCACAGGACTGACGAGCGCCGCAAGCGCATCAACTACGACCCACTCGAGTTTCGAACCGTCTTCGATCGCAGCAGGCAACGAAGCGGCAGGCAACTCTGCCGCAGCGGCACTTTCGGCAATGCAGTAGACGTAAAAAGCAGGAGCGCTCATTTCACCTTCGCTGGTCCGATATTCTTCCACGCCTCGAAATGCGCGAGCAAATCGTCAACACCGCGGAGCTCGCGTGGCTGCTGCGGCGCCACAAACATCTCAACTCCGCGACGCCGAAAACGCGCTCGCAGCTCCTCGATGACTTCATTCTGCATCGTGCGCCGCGACTTGCAGAACTTGCAATCCGCGGCCGCATCTTCGGGCACGACGCCGTTGATCAAGAGTTTACTCAACGGCACGTTCAGTTTGTCGAGCGACTTTGCGAGATCGACTGTCTCCTCGAGGCTCATGCGCTCGGGAATCGCGACGCCGACGAATTCACATCGCTCGTGGTCTGTCAGTAACGCGAGCACTTTCTTTATGCTTTTCGACAACGCGACGAGCTCTTCAGCAACCTGGGTCGCACGCAGCACGTTCTGATACTTCAACAGCAGCTTCATGAACGTTCGAATCCACGAGAGTGCGACCTGCGGCAATTCGAGAAAACGGATCAGGTGTCCCGTCGGCGCCGTGTCGAGAATGATCGTGTGGTAGCGTTCGGAATCGAGCAGGTCGCTGATCGTGCCGAGGGCGGCAATCTCGTCGATGCCCGGTGGCGTTAGCTCGACCAGCTCACGCATAGCTTCGCGATCGAACTTGATCTCCATTCGCGATCCGCCTGACAACGATGCGAAAAGCTCGTCGGTCCAGGATCTGTAACGCTGCTTCAGCTCTTCAAACCACTTTCCCGGGTCGATCTCCATCGCGTCCAGGTTCGCGTAACCGCCGGCGCCGCTTTTCAACTCGCCGATCTCTTCTTCAAAACTGTCGGAAAGCGAATGCGCAGGATCAGTCGAAAACACGAGCAGCTTTTTATCGGGGTCGGCACGCGCGAGCGCGAGAGCGAATGCCGCCGCCGCCGAAGTCTTACCAACGCCACCCTTTCCACCGAAGATCACGATCTTGCGCGAGGTAAAAAGTTTTGAGTGCGGCGACCTCGCAACGCTTTCACCTCGGTCGGGTCCAGCTAAAGCAGGCCGTCGCACTCCGAGATTTTTGCTTCGTGCAGTGGACTCGCCTTCCCAGATCAGCTTCCCGACCTTTTTCAGATCCTCAATCCCGCGCACTTCCTTCGCCATCAACGGCACTTCATGCTGCTCGAGATGGTGAAACGACTTTCGGATCTGCTCCAGCCACGGGCGCTGCGTTTCCACGCGCGCCCGGCAGTATTCGCAGTTGTCGTGTTCCTGTTCCACGCGATTGATAATCAAGTCCCTCACCGGAACTCCTTGCTCAGTGAGCAGTTCGAAGTATCTTTCCGTTTCGCGAACACTCATCGCTTCCGGAATCGTGACGAGCGCAAACCTCGTTTGCTCCTCGTCGTGAAGCAACTTGCGCACCGAGTCAATGCGCTGGCTTAAGTCGCGTAAGAACACATCGACTTCATCCGCTACGAGTTTTCGTCGCGCAAAGTGAGCGATCATGTAGCGATGCTTGTCGCCCATGAGATCGAGCGCTTTCACCATGCGATCGAAAACTTCCGGCAAGCGCAGTAAACGCGAAGTGTGGCCCGACGGCGCCGTGTCGATGACGATGTGCGCATACTTCCCTTCTCGATCGAGCTCGCTCAGTTCAAACAGCGACATCACTTCATCCAACCCGGGGAGCGAAAGACTCAACAGCTCGTTGATGTCCTGTTGATCGAGCAACGTGCCACGCTCGGCGATCTCGGCGAGCACTTTCCCGTGCGCTGTACGAAACCTCTCGAGTGCGAGACTCGCATCCATCTCGTATGCAAACAGTCGAGCGCCACGTGACTGTTTCACTTCAATCAACCGGTTGCCGATCTTTACGTCGAGACTGTCTGACAACGAATGCGCAGGATCCGTTGAGAACAGCAGGATGGATTCGTTTCGCTTTAGCTTGCCGAGGAGAAAGAGAGCGGTAGCTGATGCCGCGGTGGTTTTACCGACACCGCCTTTGCCGCCGAAGAAAAGATACCGCGCGTTCAACGCTTGAAAGAGAAAGAATAGGTCCTATAGGTCCTATACGACCTATCGCTGGTCCTGCGTCTCGTCACCGCCGACTTCAATCACAAAGCTCGACGAATCTGCCGTGTGAATCGCTTCCTGCATCAACCCGAGTTGCCGCGCGCGAATCACTCTCAGCCGCGCGAAAAGCTCTGCTTCCTGTTCGGCGAATTCCTCTTCCGAAATCTCTTCCAGCTCAAACCGCATTTGCAGCTCGAGCAGCTGCTCCTTGATCACGGTGTCGTCATTCAACTCCTGGTCCGCCATCTTCTGAATCTGGCCCAGGATGAACTTGAAACCGTTGACCGGCGCAAGCAGTAAATCGTCAATCAGAAACATTTCTTTAACTCGGCACCGCTTCCGTTTGCGTCACGCCAGGCTGCTCCAGCTTCAAACGGATATGAACGAAGTTGTACGGCGGCCATGGTCCCGTGTACTTGAACGATAACTTGCCTTCGTACTTCGACGCGATCTCTTTCACTCGTTGATCAAACTCGGCCTCGCGATCGCGTTCGATCAAAAACGCCGCGTTCATGATCATGCGATCGCCGATCGGCTTGTTGGCACGCGACGCAACCGCGACGTCGCGCAGTTGCGAATAGACTTCCCGAATGTAAGCATCAGCCTGATCCGTCAACGCAGTTTCGATCAAACGTCCGAGCTGCATGCGCGCGAAATAGGTCGAGCCGGTCGTACGCGAAGTTATCTGTTCCTTCAGATGCCTGATCTCGTCGTCCTTCTCTTCCAGTTCGAGCGTGACCTTGTCGCGGTCCCAGTTGACCTTCAAGCCAAACTCCACTTTGCCTTCCATCTTCGCGAGCACGTCGCGCAGCGCATCGTAAGTTCCGCGTATCAGCTCGACAATGTCCTCTTCCGTACGGAACAACGCACCGAACGCCATCGGCAGCACCGTAAACTCGCGCATGACCGTTTCGTTCACCTGCTCGTGTGTGAACACGTTTTCGCGAGTCGGGTCGTAAACGACGAGCGGCGTGTTTGAAACAACAGCCGCCAGGCCCTTGTGATGAACTGTGTAAACCTCGTCTCCGCGGCCGCCAATACCCATTGGACCGAACGAACGAGGCTCGCCGGTCTCAATGATGCAGTAGATATACTTGCCTTCGGGTACAGGCTCGACAGAAGTTTGTTCTGTTTCGCGACTCATCTGATTTTTCCGAGCGTGGCCATGCTCCGGGTGAGCAAGCCAAATAGAGGGGATCGAATTACGCGGAGAATCATAATCAGTTTATCGCGCCGTGTCCAAGCGTTTTGTTGACTTGATTCAAAACATAAGTGAGTCCGCAGGTAGAAAAGCGGATGATTGTGATGCAGCGAGCCAAAGCGGTTTAGCGCGATCACACCGTTGGCATGGACGTTGCTCGTTTTCTGGTCGTTAGGAAACAAGATTTACCCGGCGCTACCGCGCACGGTTCTGTACAAAAGGAGATTTGGATCATGCTGTGGACAATTCTGGTGATTCTCTTGGTTTTGTGGCTGATTGGCTTGCTTTCGAATGTCGGCGGCGGCCTCATTCACTTACTACTGGTGGTCGCAGTTGTGGTTTTGATCATCAACCTGGTGACTGGTCGACGAGCCGTTTAACCCTGTGCGTGATCTGTGTTATCCCCGGCCCTCGCCGCGGATAACACAGACTCACTCAGATACATCACTCAAATCAGTATTTGCCGGTCCCTGGTAAACTCGACCTTCTGCACTATATCGAGAACCGTGACACGGACAGTCCCATGTCCGCTCGGTCGAATTCCACGCGACGATGCATCCGAGGTGAGGACACACAGCCGAGCGCTTGTGTAATTGCCCATTGTCGTCACGGTAAACAGCGACCTTCGAGATACCGTCGCGCATGATCGCGCCGTCGCCCGGCTTCAGCTCAGCTTCTGAACTGATATCGCCCGCGGTGACGTAGTCGGCGTATTGTCCGGCGACATTGAGGTTTTCCGAAGCGTACTCAGGCAACGACTTCAGTTTCATTCGCGACGGGTTGTACAGATCCTCCCAACGGTTCTTTCGCCCCTGGATCAGATCCGTCAGCAGCATGCCGGCGATCGTGCCGTGCGTCATGCCTTGTCCTGAATCGCCGGTGGCGATGTAAACGTTGTCGTCGTCGAGAGGATTGCGTCCGATGAACGCAAGACCGTCGACCGGCTCCATCACCTGTCCCGACCAGCGAAACTGCACATGAAGCGCCTGCGGGAACCGCTCGCGTGTCCACTGCTCGAGACGTGCGAAACGCTCGTGACCATCGTTAGCCTGGCCGGTTTTGTGATCCTCGCCGCCGACGATCAGCACGTCCGCTCCATCTTCAGTTTGAAGACGCACGTAGTGATATGGATCCCCAGTGTCCCAGTAAAGCGCGCGTGTGACGGAGTCTTTTGGAACCTGAACTCCGATTACGTACGTCACATATGGAGCTTGCTTCGTGTGAATTGCGACACGATCGTTTACTGGAGTGTTTGTCGCCACCACTGCCACTTCCGCCTTCACGACCGGACCGTGGCTCGTCTCTATTAAAACCGAGTGGCCTGCTTCGATCTTCGTGGCATGAGTTTCAACGAATATGCGGCCGTCGTCGCGAATGATTGCATGCGCGAGACCATTCATGTATTTCAGCGGATGAAACTGTGCTTGTCGTGGAAAGCGTAAAGCGACACCTGTGTCGAACGAGTCAATCGGCGCTCGCGCGACCTTCTCAACTGCAACCAGACCCGCGCGATGCGAAGCGGCGAGCTCGTCGTCCAGCAATTTCAGATGATCGGGTGTAGCTGGAAAAAGAAACCCGTCGAGCCACTCGAAGTCACAATCGATCTTTTCGCGCGATACGACCTCGCTGACCTTTTCGATTGCGGCCGTATGACTCTCGGCGGTCAACTGCGCGGCTTCAGCGCCGTGTAGTCTTTCAATCTCTGTGTAACGGTCGTCGTAGGCGTTGGTGAGATGGGCGGTGGTGCGCCCTGTCATACCACCGCCGACCAGACCGTCGTCCAAAACAACTACCGAACGACCCTCACGGCCAAGTAAATATGCCGTCGTTAGTCCGGCAATACCCGCACCGACGATACAGACGTCGGTGCGGATGCTTTCTCTGAGCCGTGATTGTAAAGGAGTGTTTGCCGTCGCCATCCAGATGGATGTGTTGGCTTGTGAATCGTCCTTCATCTTAAAACCTATAGGTCTTATAAGACTTATAGGTCCTATAAGACCTAGACTCCTACTTCGCCGGTGTTCCGATGTTGACGTCGATCTTTTTGTCTCCGCCAAACATTCGTCCACCAAATACGAACAATGCTGCGACCACAAGGATTACGAAGATCACAAGAATTGCCACGATTCCAGTGCTTGCAGCACTACTGTTTTCTGCCATTTCTTTCCTCCTCGTTGAATAAGCGACCTCAACCGCACCTCAGGCCGCAGTTGTTTCACCACCCAGCAAAGTTAAAACTTCTCCGGTCACATAACTCGAATCGATCTCAGAAGCGAAATAAACAAAAGCTGGAGCAATCTCCTCCGGCTGCGCAGGCCGCTTCATCGGTGTGTCGGCGCCAAACTCAGCCACCTTCTCCGCCGGCTTATCCGATGGATTCAGCGGTGTCCAAACTGGTCCAGGAGCAACGCAGTTGACCCTGATTCCCCGTTCAACAAGATTCTGTGCGAGGGATTTTGTGAACGCGTGAATCGCGCCTTTCGTCGACGCGTAATCGAGCAACTGCTTATTACCTTCGAGTCCGGTAATCGAACCCGTATTGACGATCGCACTTCCCTCTTCCATGTGCGGCAACGCCGCCTTGGTCATGTAGAAGTAGCCGTAGATGTTTGTTTTGAATGTCCGGTCCCACTGTTCTTCAGTGACTTCCTCGAGCGTTCCCTGGTGTTGCTGGAACGCAGCGTTGTTCACAAGGATGTCCAGCTTTCCAAACTCTCGCACCGTCTGGTCGACGAGCTTTTTACAAACTTTCGGATCGCGCACGTCACCCGCCATCGGAAATGCACGCTGTCCTTCGGCCTCGATCGCGCGTTTTGTTTCCTCGGCGTCCTTCTTTTCTTCCTTCAAAAAAGTGAACGCGACGTCAGCGCCTTCGCGCGCAAACAGAACGGCGACTGCCCGTCCGATGCCTGAGTCACCACCGGTAATCAGCGCGACCTTTTCTTTCAGTTTTCCTGCGCCTGCGTAGTGCGGCGCTTCGTATTTCGGTTTCAGTTCCAAATCGGCTTCAATGCCGGGCTTGGGCTGGTGTTGCGCAGGCATCGGCGACTTTGGTTGTTTGAGCTTGCCCGCTGGCGCACCCTTCTTTGCAGCGCGACCATTACCTTTGGTCGTGCCGCCGTTCGTGTTAACCCTGCTTGTACTTCTACTTGCCATCTTTTACTTCTTTCTTCCGGCCTTCTTGCCGCCCTTCTTCGAAGCGCTGTTGTTTGACTTCTTGCCACGACCGCTGCCGCTCTTTTTGCCGCCGCCGGATTCTTTGTTCACGGTGGCCCATGCGCGTCGTTCAGCTTCCTTCTTCGACACGCCGCGGTCTTCGTAACCTTCCTCGATGTGTTCGGCCTGGCGTTTCTGTTTGTCCGTGTACTTCGATTTATCTCCTCTTGGCATTGTTCGGACCCTCCTTGTCGCCGACGCAATTTGCAAATCACGATCCCACGTTTGCGTTTGCGTCAATCTGCTTTAAATCTCCGCGATTCTGCGTCGGATTTGTGCTGGCACCATGATTGCGCAACATGAATGCATGTGAGATTTACGGTTGATAAGTGCCCCGGAATTAAACAACTGCGGGGTTCGACTGTACAGGAAACCTACACTCGAAGGGAGTAACAGAATGGCGAAGAAGACAGACCGCGAGTTGATCGACACCGGTACAGACAAACGCTTTGTAAGGAGAGATGAGAAGGGGCAGTTCAAAGAATCAGATGATGTTGGACGATCGCTTTCGCGCGACCGCCAGCAACAGGCAAAGCGCAAGGTGCCGTCGGGTCAGGGCGATCGCGGCGATCAGAAACGCGGATAGTCGCGGAATGAAATAGAAGGATTAATTGCGGCGGGATGTGCGTTTCTCGCCGCTTGTTTTTCTTAGACGTTGGAAATAGTCGTTGAGCATTCGCGCATGGCAAATCAAACACATCTGTTCGGACATGTGAGTGGTGGTCGATCTGATGATCGCGCCGCACCAGGAACAAAGAACTGGAAACGTACCGGGCCTTGCCTGCTCCGGAGTGCTGTCGTTTTGAGGATTCGAACTCTTATTCAACTGAACCTTCCTAACTGACCGAAAACTATCGATACATCACATGCGCAAACAAATTTCGTTCCGGTTCTTCAAACCCACCGATCGCAATGACAAATCTTGAACGTCTCCAAACAATCGGCATACGTCGACTCGGAACTCCGAAGCGAGGATTCCGGTACGAGTCGCGGAACGGTCCGCTCACGCTTGCCGATCGACAAAGAATCTACGAGCTGAAGATTCCGCCGGCGTGGACGGACGTTGCGATCAATCCGGCTCCGACGGGCAAGCTCCAGGCAATCGGAAAAGATGCGGCAGGGCGTTGGCAGTACCTCTATCACGAGAGTCACACGCGCGCGCAGGAGCTGCGCAAATTCCAGCGACTGACGAAATTTGGACAATGCCTTCCGAAAATGCGCGGGACGATAAAGCGCCACTTAAGACAAACCGGACTGACTCGCGAACGCGTGCTCGCCGCCGTGCTGCGCATACTCTCGACGTGCTTCATGCGACCGGGCAGCCAGGTTTATGCCAATGAAAACGGTAGTTACGGCATTGCGACACTGCGGCGTAAACACGTGAAGGTAACGGGCGATCTGATCGAGTTTGATTTCCCTGGAAAGTCAGGCGTGCGCCAGTATCGCCAGCTCCGCGATCGACAAGTGGCACGCGTGATTCGCGCTACGCTGAAAATTCCCGGTTACAACGTCTTCAAATACCAGGGTGAAGATGGAAAGTATGTGAAGGTCACTCGCCGTGTCATCAACGAGTACATCAAGGAAGTTATGGGCAGCAAGTTTAGTGCGAAGGATTTTCGCACCTGGGCTGGAACACTGATCTGCGCCTGTTCGCTCTCGCGTGACGTCGAGATTCCCGACAAGCAGCTTGCGCGCAACAAGAGAGTGGTCGAAGCGATTAAAGAGACAGCGGAGGTGCTGGGCAACACGCCGGCGGTTTGTCGCGGCTCGTATGTTTGTCCGGAAGTGATCAGTGCATATGAGAAGGGCAAAGTGCTCGGAAACGGCTATGGAAGTGTTGAAGAGCTGCTCGCATTTCGTGGACGAGGTTTACACAAAGCAGAGAAAGCGTTGCTGACGTTTCTGAAGCGTGGTGTTAAGTAACCACGGATGGCACTGATCTTGCCGAACGATTCTCGCAGATGTTTTTGTGTTCGGATCTATAGCAGAAGGAGAAAAACTGAATGCAGGGACCATTAAGAGGAATACTGGCAGGCGCCGCAGCCTACAAGTTCGGCGGTGGATGTATCTCGACGATCTTGATTTTTATTCTCGTGTTTTGGCTTCTAGGTTACGTCAACTGCTGATCGTGTAAATCGGTTTTCACGATCAGGTAAATCTTGTAACGAGCTCTTCCGCTTCCTGCCACACAGGAAGATTGGGTCGAATTGCACAGCGGAATAGTTTCTCGGGTTCGTCCAGCAAAATACCTGCGCCCATGACGACTGTCGTGATCGGGTCCTCCGGCATCGTCGCGCGCAGTTCGAGTTCGCTTTGCAAACGTTCTTTCAACCCCTTCAGCAACGAACCGCCGCCAGTGAGAATCATCCCCGAATAATAGATGTCTGCCACAGCTTCCGGTTGTGCGTCTTCGATAACTCTTCGAATGCCGGTGATGATCTCGTTGATGACCGGCTCGAGTGCTTCACGCACTTCTTCGGCAGTGATATGGACTGCGCATGCAAACCCGTCGCTCAACTGTTTACCGACAAGCTGCACTTTGCGTTCGCCCGCGCGAATTTCATCATCACTGAGCGCGCCGAGTTCTCGCTTCAGTGCTTCGGCAGTGTATTCGCCGATCTGTATGCAGTAGTTGGACCTTACGTAGTCGCGAATACTTTCATCCATCGCGTTTCCACCCGCAGTCAAACTCATCGAGTTGACAACGCCGCCTGAAGCGACGATCGCGATATTTGTAGTCCCGCCTCCGATGTCGACGACGAGATGCGCGCGCTCGTCTTCGAAAGTAAGGCCAGCGCCGAGACCTGCGGCGAGTCCTTCATCGACCAGATCGATCTTTCGTCCGCCTGCGTCGTGTGCTGCGTCTCGAACCGAACGCTGCTCGACGGCAGTCGCTGAACCAGGTATGCCGACGACGAAGTGACCGCGCTTGTATCCATCGCAGGCTTTGCTGATGAACGAGCGCAGCATCTTCTGCGTGACTTCGAAGTTGAAAATCGTTCCGGAGCGGATTGGTCTATGCACTTCCAGACCACGTGGTTCACGGCCCACGAGTTTGACGGCCTTATGGCCCACGCAAACAACATCGCCGGTGTAACGATCGATTGCGACCACTGAAGGCTCGTTTAAGAGGACTCCTCTGTCGGGCTGGTAAATGAGCGTGTTGACAGTGCCTAGATCTATAGCGAGCTTGTGGTTGAAGAACTTCTCGATGAACTTCACGGCGACGGCTCCTTCTCAAAAATGGCAGGTCCAGGGAAGCGAGTTAAGTCTACTTCCGAGCGGCAAATCGTATGCCTGACCGAAAGAGTTATT
>DASTQB010000205.1:0-17256 GCA_035761985.1 Pyrinomonadaceae bacterium | reverse complement strand
AGTGGGATCGTATTCGTGGTCACATTCGATCGATATCGCTTCGACGGATGCGATCGCAACGAACGTCAACACGCCCGGACAAATCGCTGATCCAAACATCGACCGCGGCAATTCAAACTTTGACATCCGTCATGCATTCACCACGGGTGTCACATACGAACTGCCCTCGATAGGACCAGAGAAAACAGTCAAAGCGATCTCGAGCGGCTGGTCACTGGATACTTTCATGTTCGCCAGATCAGCTCCACCGGTTAACGTGGTTGGCGGAAGTTTCTTCACCGCGGGGACTCAACTCGCCCCACGGCCAAACGTGAACGCCGGAGTTCCTCTCGAGATTCACGACTCGCAGTTTCCGGGTGGCAAGATTCTCAATCGCGCGGCTTTTACCGCAGCGCCGGCCGGGACACAGGGTAACTTCGGACGCAATGTGCTGCGAGGTTTCGGCGCGTGGCAGGCGGATGTCGGAGTCCAGCGGCAGTTTCACCTGACGGAGAGATTACGGCTTCGATTCCGTGCTGAGTTTTTCAACATTTTCAATCATCCGAACTTCGGCAGTCCCATCAATGTTTTGACGAGCCCGCTGTTCGGTCGCTCAACTCAAACACTCGCAAACAGTCTCGGTTCAGGTGGCGCCAACGGCGGTCTCAATCCTCTTTATCAGATTGGCGGGCCGCGCTCGATCCAGTTTGCGCTGAAGCTTCAGTTCTGACTGATCCGAAAACCCGTATCCCTCAAAAGAGTTACAGGCGGATAGCCTCAATGCGGGTGTTCGAGTCTCATGAAACCCGATAAGTTACGTCGGTGCAACGACTCTACTCCATGTTTCCTCAGGGTGGACCGGGTTTTGGGCTATTGCTCTTACGAATAGCTACTGCAGCAATGTTCGCTTTGAACGTTACGCACCGTTTCCACTTTTCTTCACCTCTTCTTTACTGGGCGGTTGTCTCGTTCATTGTCTTAACCTCAATCGCGCTTTGTATCGGCTTTTTGACACCAATCCTCTCCGTGATTGTGTGCGCAGTTGCCGTTGCAAATCTGTTCTTGGCTGATGAATCGATCGATGCCGTCTACATTCTCGCGATACTAACGTCGGCCGCGCTCTTCTTTCTTGGTCCGGGCGCATACTCAGTCGATGCAAAACTGTTTGGACTTCAAGTCACAGTAGTCCCTCCACGCAAATCCTCCTCATAATCTCTGTTCATCCGCGGCTAACAATTTCGTCTGTGTTATCGAGTAATAACTCGATTGAGTGATCTTCCTCTCGCACCAATTAGGGTTTCGAGCGAAACCGATCACGCGCAGAATCACTCGCATAACAGAGGAGGAAAGATCATGAGACGGATTAGTTTCTTACTGGTTGCAGTCGCAACACTCGCCGGTGTTGCAGGTTTCACTGCGACTGCATCTCGAAACGCTGATGAAGAAAAAACGCCGGTCTTCGTCACCACAATTCCCGAGGGATACCGCGACTGGCGCCTTGTCTCCGTAGCTCACGAAGAAGGCGATCTCAAAGACATCCGCGCGATTCTCGGCAATGACCTAGCGATCAAGGCGTATCGCGAGGGAAAACTTCCCTTCCCCGAAGGCGCCGTCATCGCGCGAATCGCCTGGCGCCACGTTCCATCAGAGGAGAACAACAAAGTCTTCGGACGTGAGCAATCATTCGTCGCGGGACCAGAACCGCCCTGGTATCTCCAGTTCATGGTTAAGGACTCGAAGAAGTACGCAGCAACTGGCGGTTGGGGCTACGCTCAATTCGATAAGGAAGGCAAACCGGGACCTGAATCAGATCTCTTGAAATGCCACCCCTGCCACCAGGCGATCAAAGACCGCGACTTCGTCTTCACCCGTTACACACCTTGATCCGGCTTCGCAATGCAAAGAAAGGCTAAGACGATGATTACGCACAAACCAGTTTCCATCCTGACACGCCGGGGAAGTTTTGTACTGTTCATGACGACGTTTGCGATGTGGCTCTGCGTGTTGAGTACACTCGAGGAAGGACAAGCGATGACGCAATCGCAAGCGACTCAACAAACCAGCGACAAGAACGCGATCCGGCCGTTTCAGATCAGTTTCCCGGAGGAAAGGCTCGTCGATCTTCGTCGCAGGATCGCTGCTACGCAATGGCCTGAGAAAGAGACAGTCGCGGACCACTCGCAGGGCGTGCCGCTCGCAGCGATGCGGGAACTCGCACGCTACTGGGCCACGGATTACGACTGGCGCAAGGGTGAGGCGAAACTGAAAGCGCTACCGCATTTCATCACGGAGATCGACGGGCTCGACATTCACTTCATTCACGTGCGTTCGAAACATCCGAATGCGTTGCCGCTGATCGTGACGCACGGATGGCCGGGTTCGATCATCGAGCAGCTGAAGATCATTGGTCCACTTACCGATCCGACAGCGTTCGGCGGTAAGGCTGAAGACGCCTTCGACGTGGTCATTCCGTCGATGCCGGGCTATGGTTTCTCCGGCAAGCCGTCGAGCACAGGCTGGGGACCGGAGCGCATGGCACAAGCATGGGCCGAACTCATGAAGCGTCTCGGCTACACGCGCTACGTCGCACAGGGCGGCGACTGGGGTGCGTTTGTCGTCGATCAGATGGGCTTGCAAGCGCCTCCGGGATTGCTCGCCATACACACAAACATGCCTGCGACTGTTCCCGCTAACGTCGACAAAGCCCTCGCGCTCGGCGAACCACCGCCATCCGGTCTCTCGCGTGAAGAGAAGCTCGCGTACGAACAACTGGTCCGGACATTCAAGCAGGTTGAATACGCAAAGATGATGGCCGCGCGCCCGCAGACTTTGTATGGCATCGCGGATTCACCTGTGGGACTCGCAGCGTGGCTTCTTGACCACAATGATGCTGACGGCCAGCCGGCGGCGGCCGTCTATTCAGCTCTGACCCGCACAACAAGCGCGACCGGCGAACTCACACGCGACGAAATACTCGACAACATCACGCTCTACTGGCTGACGAACACCGGCGTCTCATCATCGCGTCTTTACTGGGAATACAAGGGCGGCTTTTTCAACGCGAAGGGGGTCAAGATCCCTGTCGCAGTCAGCGTCTTTCCCGGCGAGCAATACGAAGCGCCGCGGAGTTGGACTGAGAAGGCGTATCCCAAGCTGATTTACTACAACAAGGTTGAGAAGGGCGGCCACTTTGCAGCCTGGGAACAGCCGCTACTCTTCGTCAACGAACTCCGCGCGGCGTTCCGATCGTTGCGCTCACCCGAGAGTTCGAGAACAACAAGACCTGGCAACTAACTCTATTGAGTGATCTGCCGCTCGTACCTTTTAGGGTTTCAAGAAAAAACGAGCGGGCGCAGAATTCTTCATCATCAAGATCGCAGTGGCGAGGAGTAATTCGTTCATGAACTGTGAAGTGAAAATCATCAAGCGCGACCACGCAAAACGCTCCCACACCTCCCCACTGCATCGAGATGAAAAACCCGGGCAACCGAGCGACCGCGAGATTGCCGGCACAGTCAAAAATTGGATCGCAGAGTTGGCCCAACAACGACGCGCAAACGAACTTACCGCACGCACGCGATTTCTTGCCGCAACTCATTCATAAACAAGAAGGACAGAAAGAGAGAGATACGCATGAGCACAATCACCACCAAAGACGGTACGCAGATTTACTACAAAGACTGGGGCACCGGACAACCCGTAGTCTTCAATCATGGCTGGCCACTGAGCGCCGATGCCTTTGAGGACCAGATGTTTTTTATGGCTTCAAATGGCTATCGGTGCATCGGCCTGGACCGGCGGGGCCACGGACGTTCGGGTCAAACCTGGCATGGGAATGATATGGATACCTATGCCGACGATCTCGCCGAGCTTCTCGACAAGCTCGACGTAAAGGATTCAGTCCTGGTGGGCCACTCTACCGGAGGCGGCGTTGTTGCTCACTACATCGGACGCCATGGCACGGAGCGCGTCGCCAAGGCCGTACTCATCAGCGCTGTCCCGCCGTTGATGGTGCAGACGCCGGCTAATCCGAACGGCATACCGATCGCGGTTTTTGACGATATGCGAGCGAGCATCCAGGCCGACCGTTATCAATTCTGGAAGGACTTGTGCAACATCTTCTACAGCTTGAATCGGCCCGGCGCCAAAATGTCGGAGGGTTTGGCCGACTCATTCTTTAACCAGTGCAGTATGGCCGGCTTCCCTGCCAGCTACCTCGGGACCAGGGCGTTCTCGGAAACAGATTTCACCGAAGATCTTAAGAAGTTTGACGTACCTACGCTCTTCATGCACGGCGACGATGATCAAATAGTACCGATCGGTATTTCCGCGCTCCTCTCGTCAAAGATCGTCAAAGATGCGGAACTGAAGGTTTACCCCGGATTGTCGCACGGTATGTGTCAAACGAATAAGGATCTGATCAATGCGGATCTGCTCGAGTTTGTAAGCAAACCAAAGACGAGCTCTCAAACCGCCTGATCGGTGGGCAAGATTGCAGGGTCGCTGGGGCCATACCGGGTCCAGCGACCCGACGACGGTTTAACAGAGTAGGAGACTGGATATGACGAACGAACAATCGAACATGAAGATCGTGGTTATCGGCGGCACTGGGCTCATCGGCTCGAAGGTCGTAACGAAACTTCGTGACCGTGGGTACGAGGTTGTATCTGCGTCACCAGACTCGGGTGTGAATACCATGACGGGCGAAGGACTCGCCGAAGCTCTTAAAGGCGCGTCAGTAGTCGTCGACGTGTCGAATTCGCCGTCGTTCGACGATGCGGCGGTGATGGAGTTCTTCACGACATCGACTCGCAACCTGCTCGCAAGCGAAGCGGAGGCAGGTGTGGGCCATCACGTGGTTCTCTCCGTCGTCGGCTGTGATGGTCTGCCTGACAGTGGCTACTTCCGTGCGAAGGTCGCTCAGGAGAAGCTGATCCAGGAATCACCAGTTCCCTATTCGATCGTGCGAGCGACGCAGTTCTTCGAGTTTGTGAAACGCATCGCCGACTCCGCTACCGAAGGCAACGTCGTTCGACTGCCGTCTGTCAGTTTCCAGCCTTTAGCAGCCGACGATGTCGCGACGGTAGTGGCGAAAACGGCTGTTGGATCGCCGGTCAATGGAATGATTGAGTTGGCGGGGCCGGAGCAGTTCCGTTTCGATGAACTCGTTAGCCGTGGTCTACGTGCCGGCAACGATCCGCGCCAGGTGATTGTTGACCCTCACGCGCGCTACTTCGGCGCTGAGCTGAGCGAGCGATCGCTTGTGCCGAGCGATGGCGCGCTGCTCGCCGAGACTCGTTTCGAAGAATGGCTTACCGGATCAGTCAGTGAGATTCCGCCAAGCCGCCGGCCTGCAGTTATGGCAGCCAGGCAATAGCTAACGTATGCCTGGCGACAGTAGGAGCTTCACGATGAACGACGATGAATTGCGATTGCTGATCACGCTGGATGATCCAGTGGAGCCACCGGAAGAGGACACGTTCAATCATCTTCAGATCCACAACATCGCGTACTGGTTCGGTCAGCGGTTTGAATGGACGCGCAAGCAATGGCATTTTTCGACCTTCAGGAGGGCTACAGTAATGAATTGTTGTTCGCATTTATTCGAAATCAACGACGTTACTCCGAGAACGCCGAACGGTTGTGAAGAGTGTTTGAAGATCGGCGACCCATGGCTTCATTTGCGGCTTTGCCAGACATGTGGTCACGTCGGTTGCTGTGATGACTCGAAGAACAAACACGCGACGAAGCATTTTCATGCGACGAACCATCCGATCATCAAATCTTTCGAAACGGGTGAGGAATGGGGCTGGTGTTATGTCGATGAACTGTTCTTCCAGTCGTTTCCAGGATCGTTCACGACCGAATGGTGCGGTGTCCTCGGCGCCTCCATTTGACAGGATTGACAGGATGAACCGGATTTACATGTCAATCCTGCAAATCTTGTCAATCCTGTCTAACCAACTTGCTCAACTCACGCAACCAAAGCACCGAACTCGCAACAGCCGCGCAGTAGACCCAATCGCTCAAACTTAAGCTCACCGTCGAAAACGCCAGTTGCAAAATCGGCACGTAAATCACAGCCACTTGCAACAGCAGCGACAACAGCACCGCGCCCCACAGCCACTTGTTCGAGAACAGTCCGGGGAATGCACTTCGCTCATCCGAACGCGCGTTGAAGACGTTGAAGAGCGAGAAGAACATCAACGTCGTAAACGCCATCGTTTGCCCGTAACGCATGTTGCCTGAACCTTCGATCAGCCCGCCGGGCAAGCTGGAGTCGAGTACGAGCAGCGTCCCTGCTGCGATAATGGCGCCCACGAACAAAATCCCCACCCACATTTTGCGCGTAATCACTCCTTCACTCCTGGCGCGCGGCGGTTTCTGCATCAAATGCGGCTCAGCCGGATCAACGCCGAGTGCGAGCGCGGGAGCACCGTCCGTTACCAGGTTAATCCAAAGTATTTGCGTCGCAAGCAGCGGCAGCACCACGCCGCCGCCACCTGCAGCCGTCAGCCCGATCGCGTCAGCCAATAACACGCCGAAGAACATCGTCATCACTTCGCCGATGTTTGACGAAAGCAGGTAGCGCAGAAACTTCCGTATGTTGGAGAAGATCGCACGACCCTCTTCCACTGCGGCCACGATGGTGGCGAAGTTGTCGTCCGCCAGCACCATGTCCGCCGCTTCTTTGGAAACGTCTGTGCCCGTGATGCCCATCGCTACGCCGATATCTGCACTCTTCAATGCGGGCGCATCGTTAACGCCATCGCCCGTCATCGCGACAGTTGCACCCTGGCGTTGTAACGCGTCAACGATGCGCAGCTTGTGTCCGGGGTTCACGCGCGCGTAGACCGACACTTCCTGAACTGTCCGCTCGAGCGTTTCTTCGGGCATCGTTTCCAGTTCCGCACCCGTAACAGCTTTCCCGTTTTCAACGATGCCGAGTTCGTGGGCAATGACGCTGGCGGTCTTCGGATGATCGCCCGTGATCATGATCGGACGAATGCCCGCAGACCTGGCGCGCGCGACTGCCATCTTCGCCTCGTCGCGCGGCGGATCGATCATTCCGATCAATCCGAGAAACACGAGTTCGTGCTCGATGCGTTCATCAACCTTCTCACTCTTGAAGGCGTCTTTCGGCAGCGATCGAAACGCAACACCGAGCGTGCGCAGTGCTTCACTCGCCAGTTCTTCGTTGATCTTCAAAATCTCTGCGCGACGTTCCATCGTCAGAGGTCTGCTTTCACTTCCGACAAGCTCGTGCGAACAGCGTCCGAGCAAAACGTCCGGCGCGCCTTTGGTGAAAGCGAGCAGTCGCTCCTGTCGCTCAGCGTCGGTATGAATTGTGCTCATCAATTTCCGCTCAGACGAAAATGGCACCTCCGCAACGCGCGCGAACCGCACATCCTGACATTCATGTTCCACGCCCGCTTTGCGTGCCGCGACGATTAACGCGCCTTCCGTCGGATCGCCCTGCACGGTCCAACGCTCGTCATGCTCCTGTAACACCGCGTTGTTGGCACGATCGGCAGCGGAGAGAGCTCGCACGAGCTCAACCTGGAGTGGACCATCAATCGCTCCTCCTCCATCGCGATGCACTTCTCCTTCCGGAGCATAACCGGTGCCGGTCAAACTCACGCGCCCGCTTGCAGTGACGACCACGCGCACTGTCATCTCGTTCTTCGTGAGCGTTCCGGTTTTGTCGGAGGCGATGACGGTCGCTGAACCGAGTGTCTCGACGGCTGCGAGGTGCGTTACGATTGCATTCCTCCGCGCCATTCGCTGCACGCCGAGAGAAAGAACCGCTGTCACCACCGCGGGCAAGCCTTCAGGCACTGCCGCAACGGCAAGCGCCACACCTAAAATCAGCACGTCAAAAATCCCGGAGAACCCGCGCACGTCTTCGACCAGCAGGATCGTCGCGATCATCACGACGGCGATCACCACGACGATGATGCCGAGTAGTTTTCCAGTGCGTGCGAGTTCTCTTTGTAGTGGCGTGGTCTCCGGCGGAGCTTGTTTCAGGAGGCCGGCGATCAGTCCCATCTGAGTCTGCATGCCGGTTGCGGTAACGACTGCTTGTCCGCGCCCGTACGTCGCGGCGGTGCCGCTGAAGACCATGTTGTGGCGGTCGCCAAGTCCAATGTCTTCCGCAATCGGCTCGACATCTTTGGTCACCGGCATGCTTTCGCCGGTCAATGCGGCTTCGGC
Organism: Pyrinomonadaceae bacterium; assembly: GCA_035761985.1. GTDB lineage: Bacteria > Acidobacteriota > Blastocatellia > Pyrinomonadales > Pyrinomonadaceae > PSRF01. Next base: position 9,063 of record DASTQB010000205.1, on the reverse strand, counting down.
TGTTTGCAGCGCCGTAGCCTGGAGCACGCGACCGTCGGCGGGAATGGTGTCGCCCTCTTCGATAAGGATGATGTCGCCAGGAACGAGTTCGGCCGCTGGAATGTTGTGGCGCGCGCCGTCGCGAATGACGTTGGCGTGTGCCGCCGATAGCTGACGCAGCGCCGCGATCGCAGATTCAGCGCGCGACTGCTGAACGTAGCCCAAGATCGCGTTGAGCAGCACGACGGCGAAGATTGCGATCGCTTCGTAGGGCAAGGCGGATTCGCGCTCGTGCAGCCACAGTCCTGCCGAGATCGCAGTCGCGATGAGCAGCAGGATGACAAGCACATCCTGAAACTGCGCGAGAAACTTTCTCCATGCGGGTACAGGCTTTTCCGCAGTCAGCTCGTTTGGACCATATTTTTCGAGCCGCGCGTGGGCTTCCGCCTGGCTTAAGCCTGAACGGGCATCCGTATTGAACGCAGCCACGACTTCGTCGACCGTTTGCTGGTATGGTTCCGTCGGTTTGCGTTGAAGTAAAGTTGCGCTCATGGCTGTAGCAGCGGTAGACATTACTTTATTCGTTGATTAGACCATCTTCAATTCGGGGGGCTTGCTAAAACGGGTGGGCTTACCGATTCGACTGATTTTCAGTCGCTGAGTACCAACAGGACCAGTAACGCGACAAAACCAACGACCAGCAGCAGACCATTGAACTGCGGCGAGCCGTAGAATGCCTCCGGGATCATCGTCTCCGCGACCAGCGCCAGGATCGCGCCTGCCGCAAACGCCTCGACCGTGCCACGGAACACCGGCCCGGTGCCGCGGAAAACGATCCCGGCAAGCGCCGCTGCGAGGCTGATCGTCAGGGCGATTCCAATCCACACGCCAAACACGTAGCGCGGGGACCGTACCGCTCGCCGCATTCCAGCGCTGCTCGATAATGCTTCAGGGATGTTGGCCAGAAAAAATGCCGTGACCGTGCCAATGCCGGGCGCGCCTTGTTGCAACACGCTTAGCCCGAGCACCAGTCCTTCAGGAACACCGTCGAGGAACGTGCCGACGGCGATGGCCAGTCCGCTACCGGGTTGCTCCTGTTCGGTCGGTTGCTCGACACATTCGCCGCACCGTTTTCGGTGCAGTGCACCACGGCGGGAGAGTAGCCAGTTAACGGAACTGAACACCGTCGCGCCAGACAGCAGACCGATGACGGTCCAGTGCAGGCTAGCCGCGCCACGCGCGTCGATCACCAGATCTACCGCGACCACCGCGAGGAGTACGCCGGCTGCAAACATCATGACGCGGGCGATGGTGGTATGTTGGAACCAGGTGTAGTAGCCACTGACAGCCCCGATCAGCAGACCCGACGCAGACAGGAGCCCCCAGCCGGCTGCTTGCAACCAGCCGGGCAATTCCGGTAGGGAGTCGATCACGTTTCCGCCCCGCTGCCGGCGTTCTTCGCGGTGTGCATCGTTCCGGCCGGGATGAACAACACGTCGCCCGCGTGTAGTGTCACGGGCGGCTGATCTCTTTCAGGTGGCATGATGGGCTGTAGCTCCTCAATTAACGCAGTTGGTTGGCTGATTCTGCACCTGATCCTTTCCGTTCGAAACCCCAGATCGTACGACTTAAAGATCACTCAATCGAGTTAGCGGCTCATCGCTCTTGCAAGACATCGTCGACAAATTAAAATAGCCACCCATGCCAAAGAAAAATAAGAACGAGTTGTCACCGGCACAAGCTGAAGAGCTGCTCAAATCACTGAAAACCCGTTTCGAGAAGAACATGAACCGCCATAAAGGCGTCGATTGGTCCAAAGTACAAGCAAAGCTGGAAGCTGACTCTGCAAAACTCTGGTCGCTTAACGAGATGGAAACAACTGGCGGTGAACCTGATGTAGTTGGTCACGATAAAAAGACGGGCGAATACATCTTTTACGATTGCTCAGCGGAAAGTCCGAAAGGCCGCAGAAGTGTTTGTTACGATCGTGAAGCGCTCGACGCAAGGAAGGAACACAAGCCAAAAGACAGCGCGATGGATATGGCAGCCGCCATGGGCGTCGAGCTCTTGACCGAGGAGCAATATCGAGACCTACAGAAGCTTGGAGAGTTCGACACTAAAACTTCGAGCTGGGTGCAAACACCTTCTGACATTCGAAAACTCGGCGGCGCCCTTTTCTGCGATCGCCGTTACAATCATGTCTTCCTCTATCACAACGGTGCGGAGTCGTACTACGCTGCGAGAGGATTTCGCGGCTCGCTAAGGGTTTAACTCTTCTCTAATCTGCGTAATCCGCGTAATCTGTGGCTGCACTTTTTCAAACGGAGACTCGCCCCATGCCGAACACGATCGTCCTGTTCTTCGCGTTGTTGTTTATCGTCCCAGCCTGCAACGCACAAACATCCTTCCCCGATACACCTGCGGCCAATCAAGCCAAAGGCTGGTTGGAGGCTTTTAATTCCGCCGACAGCGCCACATATAAAGAGTTTCTAACGAAAAACTTTCCCGCGCGCTTACCAAACGCGAACATGGACGCGCGCTTTCGAGAAACGACCGGGGGCTTCGAACTCAAGAAGGTGGAAGAGTCGACACCGGCAAAGTTTGTCGCACTGGTCCAGGAACGCCTTTCAGATCAGTTTGCCCGTTTCACTGTTGAGGTCGAACCTTCCGGCCAGCATCAGATCACAAAGCTTGGTTTGAATGCGATCGCGCCGCCGCCCGACTTTGCTATTGCACGACTGAACTCGGATCAACTTGTCACCGCGTTACGTAAAAAACTGGATGAGGACGTTGCCGCTGGTCGATTTTCCGGCGCGGCATTGATTGCCAAAAATGGTAAAGCGATTTTCGCGCAGGCTTATGGCTTGGCCGATCGCGAAAAGAAGACTCCGAATACTTTGCAGACGCGCTTTCGCATCGGATCGATGAACAAAATGTTCACGGCGGTGGCGACTCTTCAACTTGTGCAAAGCGGCAAACTCGATCTCAAAGCGCCGCTCGGCAAGTACCTGACCGGCTATCCCAATAAAGACGTTGGGTCGAAAGTAACGATCGAGCACCTGCTGACGCACCAGGGTGGAACGGGCGACATCTTTGGTCCTCAGTTCAGCGAGCGTCGTCTTGAGTTAAAGAGTTTGCAGGATTATGTAAATCTTTACGGCGATCGTGAACTGCAGTTTGAGCCGGGAAGCCGCTGGCAATATAGCAACTACGGTTTTCTCCTGCTGGGTGTGCTGATCGAGAAGGTTAGTGGCCAGAGTTATTACGACTACGTGCGCGATCACATCTTCAAGCCTGCAGGCATGACTGGCACTGCTTCCGAACCGGAGGACCAGATCGCGTCGGACGTAAGCGTTGGCTACACGAAATTTCTCGGAGACGGCTGGAAGCGCAATATTGAAAGTTTGCCTTATCGCGGAACGTCAGCCGGCGGTGGCTATTCTACGGTTGAAGATCTACTGCGGTTCGCAAACGCGCTACAGACACACAAGCTACTCGATGCGAAGCATACAGAATTACTGACGACCGGGAAGGTTGATGCCGGCAGAGGTAAGTATGCGTTTGGATTCCAGGATGAGGTAGCTGACGGGACGCGATGCTTCGGTCACGGCGGTGGCGCCCCCGGGATGAACGGCGGACTGCAGATCTGCCCCGGGCCGGGCTATGTGATTGCGGTGCTGGCGAATCTTGATCCACCCGCAGCCACTCGAGTCGCGGACTTCGTCAGGAACCGCCTGCCCGCGAAGTAGGTTGTAGGCTTTTTTATCACTATTTGCCGCCAAGGCATTCGGGACGCAGCACAGTTTCATTGAGCAGTCGTACGACTTCCTCATCTGTAACTGATTGACCCGTTGTTCTCCTCAACTCTTTGCGGATTGCCATAACCACGTTGTCAGAACGAAGGACGCCGGCTAAGGATCTCGGAGAAGTAGCTCGCTTCGCTTGCCATAGTGCATCGATCTGCCGCCGCTTCAGTGATTCTTTCGTCAGGTAGTAAAGCTGATTCGCCTTCTGGGCCAAGGTCTCTTCACCAAACAGATCCACATCGAGCGCCAGGTCGACGACGATCGGAAGACCACCGCTTTATGCGTGCCGGTGGCCGCGGGATTCGGCTTCTTCCTGAGTCATGTATTTGCCGCTCTTAGTTTTTCCGTACCAGCGAGTGTTAGGACAATGGTAGACGCCTGTGTTTGTGTTTACCCATACCAATACACTGCGACTGTCAGTGGGTTGTCTGGGTGGCGGAGTCAACGCCAGCGTCGATTCCGGTGTTTGAGCCGTTGGAACGGGTGTGGGTACCGGAGTGGACGGCGGCGTGGGCACCGGGTCTGTGCGTCTAAATGCGTCTGCTGATGCAAGGATCGCCAGAAACGCAAGGACCGCAATGAACTTAACAGTTGTCGACAGCGACTTCGAGTCTTTCATCGCGTCAGCAACGCTTGTAGCCACAACTCCGTTTTGAGCGCTTTCTCCAAATGTCGTACATGTTCCAGCCTCCTCTCGCAGTCCATGAATTATGGAATTCGGGATGAAACATTACGGTCGAATCAGAGTCAGGAGGGTGAGACTTCGGTCGGTGTGACGCACGAAATGCGCGTTCGCTTGTGGAGGAGATCTTCTACCGAAAACGTCGAATCCCACCCACTGACCGTGGATGGGATTCGATTTGCTAAGCGATGCAGCACTACAGCAGCCGCGTCCGAACGCTACTCCTGCAACTGCGTGTTCTTGAAGAACCTCATCGGCTTGTGCTCGAAGTTCCTGAACAGCGGGAGCTGGTCCATGAAATGTGGATCGAACGTGAAGCTGCTTGGCAGCACCAAATGCAAGAACCCGCTTTGGCCGAGGGTAAAGATCGTCTCCGCCGTAATCTTCGGACGGCCGAGCACGACGATCTGTCCGTACGTTGAGCGGTTTGAATTCGGAATGCTTGCCACAACGCCGATTATCGGATGCGTAAACGTGATCGAGCCTCTCGGTCCAGTCCACGACGCCGGATTTGGTCCCTGCGCCGCTGCCAGTATCGCCAACGCCTGATCAAACGTCGCGCTCATCACAACGTTCGGATTCAGACCGTTGAAGTAGTCTCGACTCGGAGGAACACCCGAATCGCCAGTCAATGCGAAATCAAGCACATGTATAAGCGTGTTAGAACTCGCTTCGCCCACCCTCGTACCCAGTTCGTCGGCAAATGTATTCGTCAACATCAGACTTAGCCACGTCGAGAAAATGACTTCGCCGGAATGCAGAGTCGTACTACTAACGGCGTTAGAAAAAGCGTTCCCGTCCCACGCCTCTACAATAGCCTTCGCCTGCGCAGCCAGTGGATGCGCCGGTGGCACGTTATTGAGCGCCATCAACAGATACGGCTTTAGAAAACGCGCCTCACGACCAATTGCCTTCACGCGCGCGATATCCTTCGGAATGTCGCGCATGTCTTCGAGAGAAATGAGTCCCGTCGCGAGTCGATCGTTGATGTCCCAGAGTCGAAACTGCTTGCCGAACGCCTGGTTGTCTGCGTTGTCGTAATCAACTGACGGCTTGTTGTTCCAATTCGCGAGGTAACCCTGTGCAGGATTGATCGACGTGGGTATTGGTAAGATTCCACCGGGCCACTCAGCACTGCCGTTTCCTGGAAACGGCAAACGCGCATCAAAGCCCGCCGGCCGCAACGGTACTTGCCCTGCCTGCCAGTAAGCGATGTTTCCCGTCTTGTCGGCGTAGATAAAATTGTGCGACGTGGGAATCAGTTTGACTGCTGCTTCGAACTGTTGAATGTTGCGCGCCCGGTTGAAACCAACAAATGCGTGAACGCTCTCCAACTCTCGTTGCCAGTGAGCGCGCTTTTGAGTGATCGCGTTTGCTCCACTGGTTCCGACAACAGGTCCGTGAACGCTCCTCAGCACCGTCAGTAACACTGGACTCGCACCGCGAACCGTGATCGTCTCAACACGCGCCTGGAACGGCGTGCATGCACTATTGAAAATGTATCCTGAACCTGGTCCAGCGCCCGCGTTGCATGTGGTTTCAATGTAGTGGTCCAGGTTGTCGCCTGTGGCCGTCGTCGACGTCCATGCAACGTGATCGTTGCGGCCGATCAAAACAGGAGGCACACCGGCGAACGCCATTCCGGCAACGTTGAAACCATTTCCACCTTTGAGCTGAACTTCATGCAGCACCTCCGGCACGCTGAAGCCCATCTGTGGACCACCGTAAAGCATCGCAAACCCATTCGCGCTGCGCGCGGCGCTGACGGCCCATGCGTAACTGCCCAGCTTGGTAGGCACGCCTAACGATTGCCAGGTTGCGCGAGCGTCATCGTCCGAAACATCGAGTGTGTGACCGGAGACGATCTGTAACTGAGCATTATTCAAACTCGCCGGCTTCTGACGCTTCCCGAAGGCGCCGGACGTCGGAACAGTCACCGGAGAGTCGGGATCATTAAGCCATCGCAGGTCGTTGAATATCGCAAAACCGTTTGTTGGACCATGAGCTGCGATCAAACTCTCTAGCACGGCGAGATTCGTCAACTCGCGACCGCCGATTTCACCAAACCGGCGCACCATGAAAGCGCCGAAGGCCACCGAATCGCGTCTGGTCCATGGCTGTGGGAAGAAGCCGAGCGCGTGAAACTCAAACGGCAGCTTCAGTGAATTCACCGCCGCTTCAGTGATGTAACGATTGATCCCGCCGAGGTATGCGTCGAAGATTTGCTGTTCTTCTGTTGTGAGGGTCGCGAACTGCGCATCGAGTTCCGCATCGCTGTAACCGGTGATGCGTGCTGCACGATCGGCGTTCACCACGCTCGGTCCGAGGATCTCGGCAAGGCGTCCTCTTGCCGCACGCCGGTTCAACTCGAGTTGCCAGAGCCGATCCTGCGCGACGGCGTAACCGTAAGCCTCAAACAGTCCTCGATTCGTTTCGGCGAAAATGTGTGGGGTGCCAAAGTCGTCGCGATAGATCTGCACTGCCTCACCGTTCACGTCGAGAGTTGTAAAACCTGTGTTGGTCGCAGTGGCGGTGGAGGCAGTGAGAAGGACGATGAAAAACGTTAGAGCTATGCCGTTGATGTGTAAGAGGCGTTTGAGCATACCGGCTCCTTTCAAATGATCTGCAAATTTTCGGGTGGTGAATTCAGGCGCGATGCAAAGGCACACTAGTACTAACAACGTGAAAAGTCAACGATACGGCTTTGTGTCGGGGACAAGACAGTTTTCAGAAACGATCGGAGGTAGAGTGCAGAAGTTGGCAACCCTCGCGTGGTGGTTTTCATACTAAACAACAACTCCCCGCAAGTAATTCCCGCGGCGAGGTGAGAGGTGACAGTCAGAGGGTTAACACCGCTAGGCTTTTATACAGCGGCAGTGATCTGTCTTTTGATTCTTACGCGCGGCGAAGCGATCTCACTGGGCGCGAGCTTCGCATTGGTGGTGACAGGCGTTTTGAGCTGGGGCTTACTCGAGTATGGCCTGCACCGTTTTGCTTTCCATTACGACGCGCGGTCTGCGTTTGGAAAGAAGTTTGTGTATGCACTGCACCTGTCCCACCACGAAAACCCACGCGCGACAGACGGCATCTTTTCCAGTCTCGTAGTCAGCACACCGATAGCGACTGCCTATTTGCTGGTTGCATGGATCGCAACAGGCTCCGGGCGCGCGGCGACATATCTCTTCACCGGACTGGTCGTCGGCTACTTCTACTACGAATGGCTACACTTCTGGTCGCACCATCGTAGAGCACGGCTGCGCGCGTTCAGGTATCTTCAAAAGTATCACCTGCTACACCACCACCAAACACCCGAGCTGCGTTTCGGTGTGACGTCGCCTTTGTTTGACATCGTGTTCGGGACTTTTGAACCCGTGTCGAGCCGGCGCGCGAACGTTCGGCACCGACAGCGTTAGAGTGCCTATTCACTGACAGCGAATGTGTATTCGTCAGTTGCGCCTGACGAACCGTCGGGAGGAATGCCGGTGACGCGTATCACGTAATGTCCACGATGAAGGAAGTTGGCCGGAAGTCTTATTCGAAGCTGATGTCCAGGCGCATTTTCTGCTTGCAGATCGGGAATCGTGTACGACTCAACGTCGCCTACTCTACTAACCTCAACCCGATACTTTGAATACCGTTCACGTTGCGTCCACGGCAGACGTAGTTCCACAAGCTGACTGCCGGCAGTTTTCTTCCACTCGGTCTCCTGTTCACCGCTTCGGACCGTACCATGCGTCAACTCCAACCGCGTCATATTCGGGGGGCTTTCACCGAACGCCGCAGGCGTGTTGAGCCGGGCTAACTCCTGCTCGATCGCTAAACGTCTGTTTCGCTGTTCTAAACTGCCGCGCAACCAAACCACGGTTACAGCTATCGCAACGACAGCCATCACTGCAATCGGAATAACAAACGCAGGTTTCAGTGCCAGCCGGCTACGCAAACTGGCCCACAGCGAAGTCTTAGCTACGGCTGACTCTCTTAACGCCCACTTTTTGATCGACTTATCGATTTCGAGCTGCCGCTGCTGAACGGGCGTCTGACGATATCGTAAAAGGAATAGTTCCTTATCTGCTGCGGTGAGACTGTCCTCGAGATAATCCTCGATGAGATCTTCCTCGACAGCAAGTATCTTCTCGCGCGCTTGTGAGTCCGTTAGAAACAGACTTTCAATTCGCTCGCGCCGTTCGTCGTCGAGTTTGCCCAGCAGAAACTCACGCAGCATGGCGTCAGTCAGTATTTCTTCCTTCATGGGCCAATCTCCCGCACGTTACTGTTCCTCTTACAATGGAATTTCATTCAATCCGTTTCATTGCACGCCGGCCCTTACGTTCGAGACACTCCTCAATACACTCGTGAAGTGAGGTGCGAATGCGAAAGACTCTGACGCGCAAAGTTTCAATCGAAATGCCAAACCGCTGAGCCAGTTCGTGCCGGTAATCGATTTTTGCCTGCTTCTCCCGTGCATAATAATCAAGGATCAACTTTCGTTTCTCCTTATCAAACTTTCGCAAACACGATTGTAAACACTCCTCGATCTCCGCTGCGTCTTCTGAACTTGTGATTGTTTCCTGCCCCGGCAGGTCAATGCCCTCCAGG
>DASTQB010000204.1:0-16468 GCA_035761985.1 Pyrinomonadaceae bacterium | reverse complement strand
CGGAACGCGAATTCCCGAGTTTAAGCAAAGCACAAAGCAGCGCGCCTATATCTCCCGGAGCGTGAGAAGGAACGACAAAACAGGATAATGACTACAGACGTGACCCCCGTAACCGAACTCGCCGAAGTGCCGGGTTCGCTTCCATTCCCTTACAACCAAACATTCTGCCGCTATGAACCTGTCGAGCAGCGCATTACAACCGCGCGTGTGCTTGTCATCGATAACCTGCTGCGCGACGAACGCGATGTGTCTGCGGTTGCGCGTCGGGAGTGGGGCGGGATGCTTACTTCTGAGCTGCGGCGTGAACGTTTGATCGCCGGCATGGCAGTCGAAAATATTCTCAACAACATCTCGCGCCTGGTGAAAAATCCCGCAACGGAAGTTGTGCACGTTTCCGAGGTCGCTGCGGCTGCGAAGGAGTTTCAGCCCGAGGCAATCGTTTTGAGTGGAACGCTCCGCGACTTCGATTATTACCAGCAGTCAATCATCGACGACTTCGGGAGTTTTGTTCGTGAGACGAAGATTCCGCTGCTCGCGATCTGCGGTGGTCATCAACTCGTCGGGCTGAGTTTTGGGGCACGCGTCGTGACGCTCGAGAAGATGGAGCAACACGAGCAGCGTATCGATCGCTTGCATGAGTACCAGTATCGCTTTGTGCGCATCACCGATCCGACCGATCCGATTTTCGAGAACATTGCGAACTGTGTCGATCCGCAGGATCCTGCGCTCAAGACGAGGGGCGCTCGCATTCTGCGCGTGTGGCAGAACCACGGACTGCAGCTCGACCGCGTACCTGAAGGTTTCCAGCTCCTCGCGACGTCGTATCTCTGCCGCAATCAGATGATGGTGAAACGCACCGAGGGCCAACTGATCTACACCGTGCAATTCCATCTCGAGAAATCGTTCGAAGACTGGAACAAAAACCGCACGCGCTGGGAACATCAGAACGAGTCGCGCGACGGGCGGGTGTTGTTCGAAAACTTCCTGATGCTTGCGACAAACCAGGCCGCGGATTGACGCGGAGGAACGCGAATCAGACTTACACAAGACAGCTTGGCGCTTGCGGCGCGCGAGCTTGCGGCGAGAGATGAGACGTTAGCAGGAATACTCGCACGGCACGGCGATCCACCACTCTGGCAACGCGCAGCCGGATTCACCACCCTGGTCCATATCATTCTCGAGCAACAGGTGTCGCTGAAGTCTGCACGCTCGATGCTCAACCGCCTCGAAGCTGCGATTCAACCGTTCACGCCGGTGCGTTTCCTGGAACTCGGTGACACTTACATGCGGAGTCTCGGCGTCACGCGACAGAAGTCAGCCTACCTGCTTCATCTCTCACAATCGGTCGTCAATGGCGACTTGAACTTTACGAAACTCTCCCGCATGAGCGACGACGACGCACGCCTTGCACTCACGCGAATCAAAGGCATCGGATTGTGGAGCGCAGATGTTTACCTTTTGATGGCAATGCGTCGCGCAGACATCTGGCCGGCGGGCGATTTAGCACTGGCAGTAGCGATGCAGGAATTGATGGGCCTGCAGAAAAGACCAGGCCCGGTGGAATTAGAGCAACTCGCGGAAAAATGGCGACCGCATCGCGCAGTCGCCGCTCGAATGCTCTGGCAACACTACCTGGGAAGAAGAAGATCCGCCTGATCCGCGTTTATCCGCGTAAATCCGCGGCTCTTATTTGGAGATCGTGGACGCCGTAGTGGTCGGACGCGGCACACCGAGATCCGGCGACTCGGGAACATTCTCCATTGTCAATTCGATCAGATCGTCAACCACCGCCGTGAGGTCGTTCGTCTCACGATACACCTGCAATTGCCGATCGGCAGATGTTCCTCGCTTAAGAATCGTGTAAACGTGTTCGATCTCTTTTCTCGAACCCAGTTCGTCAACAACATCGTCGACAAACTCCAGCAGCTCGAGCACGAGATCACTCACGGGCACTTCCGTCTGCTTACCGAAATCGATCAGCTTGCCCTCCAGCCCGTAACGCACCGCGCGCCACTTGTTCTCCTGGATCAGCATTCGTCGATACAGCCGGAACCCGAGATTACGATCGATCAGCTTATTGAGCTTGGCCACGATTGCCTGAAACAGCGCCGCGATCGCGATCGTGTCGTCAACGCGCGTCGGAATATCACACACGCGAAACTCAAGCGTCGGAAAATACGGATGCGGCCGGATGTCCCACCAGATCTTCTTCCCATCGTTGATGCATCCGGTTTTGATCAGCAGGTCAACGTAACGCTGGAAGCCACTGTAAGAGTCGAAGTGATCGGGAATGTCCGTGCGCGGAAATTGTTTGAAGATTTCGGTGCGGTACGACTTGAGCCCCGTATTGTGGCCCATCCAGAACGGCGATGACGTCGAGAGCGCGAGCACGTGCGGCAGAAAGTATCGCGCCGCATTCATGATGTGAATCGCGCGCTCGCGATCGGCCATACCCACGTGAACGTGCAACCCGAAGATCAACAACGACCGCGCAACTGTTTGCAGTTCCTGGACCAGCAGCTCGTAGCGTTCGTCGTCAAATATCTTCTGGTCCTGCCAGCGCGAGATCGGATGTGTTGACGCGGCAACAATCACGAGCCCGTTCTTCCTCGCCAGACTCGCAATAATGCTGCGCAGGCGCGTGATGTCAGTGCGCGCTTCCTGAATGTTGCGACAGATTCCAGTCCCGACTTCCACCATCGACTGGATCATCTCAGGCTTGATCTGCTCGCCCAGCAGCATCTTGCCTTCTTCGAGGATCTCAGCGACGTGCGAACGCAGTTCGCGCGTTTGTGGATCGACGATCTGAAATTCCTCTTCGATGCCCAGTGTAAATTGATCGAACATTTCCTGATTTCCTCAATGGCCCTGGGGCCTCAAACTCTTCGCGATCGCACGCCAGTCAGGCTTGACGCTGCCAAACGACTCATACCTCAAGTGCTTCCATGCACTCACTGGCGAATGGACCGGACTATAGAGATCGAAATGCACGTACCACGTGCGCGGATCGCCTTCCTGAAAGAGGAAGTGGAGAATCGCTTCCCCGCGTCTCCTCTCGTAGAAACCGCCGCTCGTGTCTTTGTGGTTCGCAAACATGCGCGTGAAATCGCGCCGGCGCGACAATGTCGATTCAATCATCGGCCACGCCAAAAACTGTAATCCAACGCCGCCTTCACCATAAACGTTAGTGACTCGTTTGACCACGTGCCAGAGCTGCATCGAGTGCATCCGGTGCAGCACGAGCAACAACGCCTGCTTTTTGTCGAGCGGCCACGAGTCAAAAGCGGCCTGGTCGGTCGGCGCGTCCCACAAGCCTGCGAGCTTTCCAGTCAGAAGTTCTCTCGTGCCTTCCGGCAAACTGGCCCACGTCAGCTCACTCTCAGCCATTGGAAACTTCCCGCTCCAGCATCGCTTTCACGTCATCAGGTAATCCCTGAAATCTCAAACCTACGCCACGTCCCGGATTGCTGTAGACCACCACCGCGTTGGCCACCACCTCCACGTCCTGCCGGAACGGTATGCGCACGAGCAGCAACGACCCTTCCGGAATCTCCGCCTGCGTGTTCATGTAAAGCCCGCCGGGACTGATGTCTTTCGTGCTGGCTACACCCGTGACGTCTTTGCCGTCGAAGTAAACGTCGACGATGAGCCGGGAACGGTCGTGACTGCGCCGTTCGTCCTGCGATTCGTATCCTTCGTGTCTCTCGTCAGCCACTGGATTCTCCTCTGCGCCGGGGTTGGGAATCGCTCGTGTGATTGTAACCGTTTTTAGTCACTTTTTGCTGATGATGTACGTCGGAACCATGCCTCCGCCGGAGGTGACGTTTGCGAGTTCGGTGAACGACAAACGCGTGAACGCCGAACCGACTTTGCCGTTGAACAAAAGCGGATCGAGGTCGACGAGCTGTTCCGCGAATTCCACTCGGCCGTCATCCGTTAACGCGGGAAAAGTCTCGCGCGCCGTCGGCACACGTTCCTGCACGAGATAATCGCCGACGGCGAGTGCGTTATTGATCGCTTCGTCCCAGCCGCGCTGGTCGACGTTCCATCCGATGGTGATTCCGTGGCCGCCGTAATCGTCGTTCGGCTTCAACACGAGTCGCTCGCTATCAGCGCGAATGAAATCGAGCAGGTTCACTTCACGTCCGAAGTAGTCGGTGCGCTCGTCTCTGACCATTCGCGTCCACGGAACGTGAGCGCGGATTGCGCCGAGTTCTTTCTCGTTGAATAGACTTGCGTGCTTCGGATCCGTCAGGACTGCGAAGAGCGCTTTTTTGTGGATCAGCTTCGAACGAAAACTGTTGACCATGCAGATCGCGCCCGCGCGATAGGCATTCAGCAACGCGGGATACTCGTTCATGACCGGCAGGTATTCGTTGACGAGCAGTCGCTTGTAGACGATGTCGATCTCTTCCCCGCGGACACTCAGGCGATTGTTGGTGAACTCAAGTTCCTGCGGCGTGCAGATGACTGACGGGTAACCTGACTGTTCGAAGAACTCTCGAAAGAGTTCAAACTCCGCGACCGTGGGCACGCCGGGCAGATCGATAATCGCGATACGCGGCGGGCGTTCCGGTGTCCTGCCTAGATACTCTTCGTACGAACGCAGCAACACGTCGAGCATCAAGCGGCGGCCGTACATCGGTCGCACGTTGTAGTCTGCGGCAAACTCTTTCATCACGGGTAGTGACGAGAAAATGTCGTATGCCGCGTCGGCGTAGGCGATTCCCGCAGGGCTCTCGCCGTTCAACTCGACGAAGCTGTACGCGGATTTAGTTAAGAACGAATCGAGACGCGAGGTTGGCGACACTGCGACGTAACCGGGATCGATTGCGACGAGTTCGCGTTCGATCTCGGTGAGTCCGAGATCGTCGACGATGTTCGGGTCGTCGATGGCTGCGTCTTTCACCTTTTGAATGGCAGACCAGACGGTTTCGCAGATTTCGCAGATACGCGCGAAGTCGGTTTCGGAAACGAAGTGTGGCCGCAGGTACGGTGAAAGGCGCCGGCCGCCGAAGATGAGCTTCGCCTTTTCGAGCCCTTCGTCGAGTAGGGCACGGGAAGCTTCAGCCAATTCCTGGTTTGCCAGCAGATTGTGGTAGCGCGCAACAGCCTCGGGGAACATGGAGAGGAACTTTAACCACAAAGACCGGAAAGACACAAACGCACAACTGTAGGGGTGGCCCTCCGGGGCCACCCCAGCGTGGAAATCTGGTTTTGGAGTTCCACGCTGGGGCGGCCACGGAGGGCCGCCCCTACAACTATTTCTTCGGGCTTGGGAGTTTTATGACGAGTTTCTCTTTGTTGCGGACGATTTCGAAGGTGAGTGGCGCAGGTTGTCCACCTGGTTTGAACGAAGCAGCCGGTTTGCCCTCGATTGTTTGAATCACGTCGCCGGGCTTCAGACCAGCCTCGAACGCCGGTGTGGTAGGCTCGACGTAAATCACCAGCAGGCCCGTGGTCGTTCCGAGTTGCACGGCGACCGGGCGTCTCAGCGCGACGGTCTCCATACCATAATTAATAAAGAACCCGGTGCGGTTCGTAAAACGGTTTTCGAAGTGGAAGTTGAAACTCGGATCGATCACTCCGCTCAACTTCACATTCAGGGGTTCTTCCGCCGGGCGATCAGGACGCGCTACTGTGAACCGCACCGAACTACTTGGACCAACCTGTTCAAGCCACCACGTGAACTCTTCCGCGTTCTGAATCTCTTTGTCATCAACTTTCAGAATGACGTCGCCCGCGCGCAGCGATGCTTGAGCAGCCGGACTTCCCGGCACGATCGACGTGAGCAGAATGCCTCGATCCTTTCCGGCGAGGGCCATTGCCCGTTGCATTTCCCATCCGGCGTTCTGAAGCTGTTCGAAATTGACCGCTGCTATTGCTTCACCCGAAACGCCAAGCCACGGACGCGGAACGCTGGCCTGCTGTTCGAGAACACGATCCGCCGCGCGACGAATCAACGCCGCCGGCAAAATACTCGCTTCGCTTCCTTCCAGACCATCGACGATGCCGATCGTTTCGCCTGCTTCGTTGATCGCTACGCCGCCGATGTACGCAGATGAGAGTTTCGGAGCACTGACTTTGAATCGCGCAACATCACCTGACGGCGCTGTCAAAACGTTTTTGATTTGACCTTCGATTGCGCCCATGCGAACCAGCAAACTGCCGATCATCGCACGCGATTTTGTTGCTGGTTCCGGGCCAAGCAGCAACACCGGCTCACCTGTGTTCACAGCTTCGTTCTGGAAAACACCGGCCGTAATTTTGTTTTTGTTTTTGAGACGCAGTATCGAAAGTCCAGTGACGGCGTCGAGACCGATGTATTTTGCAGCAAGCTGTTTGCCGCCTGGTCCAATCACCGTCACGTCGGGTTCATCGACGAAACGGCGCGGGAACGATCTGGCGAACGTGTCCGGTGATGGAGCTTTCGGCGGGCGCGGCGGCGCAGGTGGAATCACTGCTGGTCCAAATTCGACATCCACTTCCGGCAACCATGCGGCGATGGTTTCACCGTCGTCCATCGCCAGACCTGCAGTGACGTTGGTGTGCACGTCGTCCATCAGGGTGAAAGCTGAATCGAGTTCCGCGATTGCTTGCGCTTGCGCCTGCGAGCGAAGCAAAAGCCGGAACATCTTGAGTCCGTTCAGGCGATGCACAATGGTGACGACCTGCGGCGCGCGCGGTGACTTGTCTGGCGCCGTAGCTTTGTCAGCCGGCGAAGTCTTCTTCGGCGCCTGTGGAGCAGGAGCTTGCGCAGACGCAAACGCACAACACAGCAGTCCCAGAACTCCGGCTCTCATTAACTTCGCTAGCGTCACCATTGCTTACTTCCTCTGAATGCCCGTTCTTACCAGTTCCCCTTTTGCGTATTGCTGGTCGTAAACGTACGTTGCGAACCAAAACTTATAGTCGGCACGGAAATCGTTTTCGCATTTCCGCGACCATCGTCGAGTGAAACTCTCATCGGTTGTAGTGAAGCATCGATCGGGAAAACCACCGCCGGATCGCGGCCGACCACTTCGGCAGGCGTAAAGCCGAAATCAACGGAAGACATTGGTCGCTTCACTCTTTGAGCGACTTGCACCGGACGTTCATTTCGAATTGTGCGTGGGGTGTTTTCCGGAACCGCGGCCCTGAACTCGCGCGGGGTTTCCTGAGGAGGTGCCGGCGTCTGGATCTGTTGTCTCGGGCTCTCGCGCGGAACAGCAGCAGGCGGATTCTGTTCCGCAACAGTCGACGTAGGCCGCTGCTTCATGTTCCAGACCACTGCGACACCCGCCGCAAACAGGATCAGCACCGAAGCCATTGCCAAACCTCTTCGTGCAAACGACCACGACGCAAATCCAAAAGGCACCGCCCCATTCGCATCATTCGCAAGCCGAGCACGCAGACGAAACTCAAAATCCGCAGGCGCTGCAACCGTGCCCAGACTTCCAACCATCTGCCGCAACTTAGTCTGCGTGCGATGAAACTCTCGACAGCCGGCACACTCGTTCAAATGTTCCGACACCGAACCACTGGCAGCTTCATCGAGCATCAACTCGTCAAGTTCTCGACGAATCAGTTCGCAATTGTTGTTTCTCATATCTCCTTCACCTACAAATAAGCCCGCATCTTTTCGCGAAGGAAGCCTCGTGCCCTGCTGATTCTCGACTTAACGGTGCCCTCGCTTGTCTCCAGAATCTTCGCGATCTCGTCGTAACTTCTCCCGTCGACGTCGCGAAGAATCAGGGGCGCACGATACTTTTCCGGCAACGTGCTGATCGCGCGTTGCACCGCGTTGCGCCGTTCGATGTCAACCAGCTCGAGGTCCTGCAACGGCCGTCCGTCAGGGGGATTCAGCTCCTGCGGCTCGCCGCCGTCGCTTTGCTGGAAAAACCCCGTCAGGGAAACCAGCTTCCGTCGCTTTCGTTTTCGGAGTTCACTGATGGCCAGGTTGGTAGCTATGCGATAGATGTAAGTCGAGAACGCATAACTTCGCTGGTACCTGTCAGCCGCCCGGTAAACTCTTACAAACGTTTCCTGAGCCAGATCTACGGCGCCGTCGTAATCGTTGGTCATCCGGTAGATGTAGCTCGTTATCTGGTTTCGATACCTGCTAACTAACTCGGCGAAAGCGTCCTGATCACCCGTCCGCGTGGCTTCCAACAACGCATGGTCGGAAGTCGTGTCCTCCAGCATCTGCTGCTGCAGGGCGGGTGCAAAACCCATTTCGTCGATGGTAGTTAACGTGTCCATCAGGGTAGGTTGCGGGCTCGACCACGGGAGATACACGCCCGGCGTTCAGTTAGGTTCCGAAAGTAGCCGCGTTTAGGTCATATAAGTCCTATAGGACCTATAGGACCTATTAGCCTTCGGGGCTCTTGAAGATTGAATCGCTGACTTTAACGCCGTAAGTAATCGTGAGGACGCGCGTTTCCTGGCTCTGGCGGCCGTCTTCAAACAAGACGATACGGTACGGCGCGAGTGTCTGCTGGACAGCGCGATAGTCCAGGAATTTCCGCTGGTACTTCACAGGAGTCCCGCCGGCAGGCCCTTCCTCATACTCCAGCCAGAGAATGCGAAGCGTTCTTGCGCTGATGAAATAACGGGTTTTCCGCTTTTCCTTATCGACGAGGTCAACGACGTACAGGTCCAGCCCCTTCTGCTGTTCCTTGCCGACCAGTGTCAGCGTTGAGCCACACTCTTTGTAACGAAGCAACGAGTCGATGCTGTGATGATGCTGGGAGATGAAATTCGCAGCGGTGTCCTGTCGCGGCGTGAAGGCAGCGCCGTTGATCAGTCCCCACAACTTTCCTTCGCCGAAGATCAGCGAATACTCCATCGTGGGCAGCTTCTGATCGAGGCGAATCTTGTCTTTTTCGAGGCTTTCACCGCGGATAAAGCGTCGCTCGTAGTTTGCTTCCTCTGGGGCGCCTTCAGTTGGATAACGAGTTATTCTGCCGCGTTCCACGCCATTCCGGCGGATCTGGTCGAGACCCGGGCGCGTGCCGTAGATGAGGATCACCGACTCGACGATCTGCTCGGCCGTGTATTTTGTGTCTTGTTTGTTCTCTTGCGGCTTAGTTTCCTGTCTGGCCGGTTGAGGCGTTGCTTGTGGCGTCGCCTGGGGCGCCGGGGTCTGGGAGTGACCTGGCAAAGCCATTGAGACAAAGAACGCAGCGAGAGCTATGAGGGCAGGCAATGGGCGCAACAAATGTAACCGTTCTCCTTGAAATCAGATCCGACCGGGGAAAGCCAAATTGAGGGCGAATTGTAACACAAGCCCTCTAAAAACCCTTCTTTGCCGAGCTTTTGCTCCGGAGGAGCAAAATGTTTATAGCTTTGATTGGTTGTGTTGGTTTCGCTCCGGAGGAGCGACATGTCAACATCGCGCTCCTCGGGAGCGCACAGATATAACAGCTGAATCTATAAACATTGTGCTCCTCTGGAGCACTGAACCGTTGCATGGATGCGACAGTTACGGGCGTGGATGCCTGTTTGACAACCAACACGCACAGGCGTATTTTCCTTCTTTTTTCGCGAAAGGACACACTTTACACATGAAGCGAGTTGGAGTTCTCGTGGGACGGGAAAAAACCTTCCCCGAAGCACTAATTAAAGGCATTAATGAGCAAGGCCGAGGCGAGATCGTCGCCGAATACATCAAGCTCGGCGGCATTAAGCACGACGCGCCTCCGCAGTACGACCTCGTCGTCGATCGCATTTCGCACGAAGTTCCGTTCTACCGCGCTACCCTCAAGCGAATGGCGCTCGAAGGGACAATCATCATCAACAATCCCTTCTGGTGGTCGGCAGACGACAAATTCTTCAACTATTCCCTCGGCAAGAAACTGGGCGTGGCGATTCCGAAGACCGTGCTGCTCCCGCAGAAAGACTACATCGAGGGCATCGTCAGCGAGAGTTTGCGAAACCTCGAGTTTCCCCTCGACTGGCAGGGCATCGTCGATTACGTCGGCTTGCCGGCGTTCATGAAGCCGTTCGACGGCGGCGGCTGGAAGAACGTTTCAAAGATCAATTCCCTCGAAGAGCTCTGGGCGGAGTATGACAAGACCAGCACGCTTTGCATGACGTTGCAGGAAGCGATCGACTTCGACCAGTTTGTCAGGTGCTACTGCGTGGGCCAGGAAGAAGTGCTGATCATGGCCTACGATCCTCGTAAACCGTACCTGTCAGGCGAACAATATATTCACGATCCAAACTATCTCGCACCGGAGCTCGCCGAGCGTGTGGCGAAGGACGTGCGAACGCTCTGCACCGCTCTCGGCTACGACATCAACACAGTCGAGTTTGCGATAAAGGACGGCATTCCGTACGCGATCGATTTCATGAATCCGGCGCCTGATGCGGAGCTGGCGTCAGTGGGCGAGTTTTATCACAACTGGATCACGAACAAGGTCGTGGAGCTTGTGTTCAAGCGACTGCGTGAAGGATATGAACGCCCGCGTTATCGTTGGGACGCGATGTTGAATCCAGAGCCGCAGCGGGCTTACGCCGTGGCATCCGCAGCAGAGCAACAGGCGCGTACGATTACACCGGCGCCCGTTGCAACTAAGAAGTCTGCACCCAAACGGAAAAAGCAGTAACACGGATGACGCGGATCAAATCCGCGGATTTATCCGTGTTCCGTGGTTAAGATGGGGAAGGCTTAGACCGCGTAAAGAGCATCCTGGTCCCGACGAGCGTCAGCAGCCAGATGATCAATCCCGACGACGCGAGTGCCCATCCGGCACTTCCCAGGACGGGATCGAACAAACCACCAACAATTGCCAGCAACACACTCGCATTCGTCACACGCAACGCCAGTCGACGAATGCGAGTGATGCTTTGCAGCCAATTAATCCGCCGCAACTCCGCCGCAAGATAATCGTCGTCGTTGTTCAACTGCATGTAGTAATCGCCCTCGCTGCGAGCATAGCGTGCGAGGGCTTCTTCCGAACTAACCCGTGCGGCTTCGTGGTAGTGATGAATCACGTGGGCCAACTTGCCTTCACGTAACGCGATGTCTGCGAGTCCGACACGCGCTTTGAAGTTTCCGCTGTCCAGTTCGACGACTTTCTCCAACGCTCGACGCGCGTGACGCGCATCGCCACACTCCAGAAAACTCTCTCCGATCAACGGCAACAAAACGAGGTCGTCCTTTGCACGAATCCTCGCCAGTCGCAGTGCCGCACGCGCTCTGGATAACAGGCGCGCGTCAGCCTGCGCACTCGCCATCGATCGCAGCAGCCGCGCGAAATCGTAAATCAGCCAGGCGCCGTGCGGTCTCACGTTTAAAGCGCGACGAAACGCTTCACCGGCTTCTCTCAAACGTCCTGACACGCGAAGTTCGTTACCCAGCCGGCGCAGTAGTCTTGCGCGTTCGAGTTCTTCAGGAGTTGCGGGTGTCTCCTGAGCTTCAGCACGCCGCAACTTGCGACCGAGTCTGAAATCAGTGCGCGTGATGTCGAGAATGTCTGATGGAGCGAGTTGCGACAGTTGTGTCTTGCGATTGAGAAAACTCGGATCGTTCAGATAGTCGCGCAAGTCGCGGCTGCGATTGTCGAGCTTGCTTTCATGGATCAGCGGAAACAGTTCGCGCACGAAATGACGGTAGTAATGTCCGCCGGAAACGATGACAAACTCCTTGCCCTTGCCGGTGATCTGCGTGCGATAGCGATACCGAACGCGTCCGCCGCGTCGCAACGTGCGCACGGCTTGAGTCTCGACTGTCTCAAACTCGTCAATTGAAAGTTGTTTGCGATAACCGAAGAGCAAATGAAGAAGTGACGGTATTGGTCCCTGGCGACGGAGTGTGACGCCGTCAAACGCAATGCGATCGGTGAGAGCGAGCACCGGGACGATCAACCATGCGCACGCGATAAGCAGAACGGCTGTCGTGTCGTACTCAGCACGCAACGCAAGTGCGGCAACAAACGTGATCACGCTCGAAATGGCGAGATATGGACCAGGTGAAACTCTGACGCTCGCGATCGTCGACCGCTTCTGAGCACGCTCGCGCTCTTCACTCACTTCGGCGAGTGCGGGCAAACTATCAAACTCTTTACTTTCGTCCATCTTCCCTACTGCTCTACCGGGCAATCCACCGGCAATTCCAGTGCAAACGTGCCTCTCGAACTGCCGGGCTCAGTGTAACGCAAGTCGGCCAATTGAACGAGAGTTCGGGTGGTGCATCCGGGATCTTCCAGCCGCATCACCGGAAAGCGCGCGAAGCCTAAAAAGATCCGGCCCGGTCGCTGGTCAGTTACCTTGTCTGTCAGGGCCGGCGGCGGCTTCGGATAGCGGATGACTTCATTCGGCGGCGTCTCGCTCAGGCCAAAATTGAAACGGTACGTCGCCCGATCAGTTTCAAACGCGCAATCCCAGCGAAACGGGTTCGCGAGCGTTGGCATCGCCGCAAGCCTCGCGACTCTTTCACCGTTTGGGGCTACCAGTCGCGCCGCTTCCTCGTTCGCACGCGCAACTGCCCGCGAGTGTTGGAACGCAAGGAAACCCCAGTGACAAAGCATCAGGGCAAACGCGACGAACGCGATCTTTCTTCCCCAGCGTCGACCCGCGCCGATGACATACAGGACGATCAAAGCGACCAGGCCCACGATCCATATAAGCGCAATCACACGAATATTCGGCAAACTGCTACTGCGCGAACTAAAGACCAGGAGGAAGGTGATGATCGCGGCGACCACGCCCCAGATGATTTTTCCCAGCAGCGTTTTCGCAGCCAACAGGAAACATGCGCCGCCGAGAATCAACCACAGATACGGATCGACGATGAAAACAAAGTCGCCGTAAACCCACTTCGGATCCCATGGCAGGAACGGCCGGATGCCGTAGTTGTTTGTATAGTCAAGTAATGGATGCGTGGCGCTGACGATGAACGAGATCAGCATCAGTCCCTTTAGATTGACCCGCGTGGGTCGATTTCTAAATCGTGACCACGACCAGTCAACGGCATAAAACAGCAGCGGTAAAAACAGCGCAATGGTGATCACGCCTACGATCGAGTGAGTGATTCCTCGATGATGATGCAGGTAGGTCCACCTGTCGCCGAAAGGAAGTACGAAAATGTCGCCGTCAGGGGCGTTAGCCGCGACGAGACAGAGCAGAGTGGCGCCCGGCGAGAGTTTTTCCAAACCCGCCTTGGCTGCAGTAAGTCCGACGAGTGAATGGGTCAGGTTGTCCATTAAGTCGCGGCTAGGCTGTTTAATTGGGGCGGGTTTGCCGAAACCCGGGCGCGCCGGGTTCCTTTTTATCCGGCTAATGTGGGTGTTTCAGGTGGAAGTTGAGCATAGCGAGCCGGATCGAGTTTCTCGAGTGCGTCGGCCGCTTCTCGCGCTGCACCGGAGGTCGGCACGGGCTTGTCGTCCGAGTCTTTCGCCTTTCGGGCTGCGTCTACGAGATTGAAAAGAACATCGGCAGCTTCCTTCTTCTTGCCCTGCTTCTCATAGACTTTTGCAAGCCGAAGATTCGCAGCCTCGGGAGTTACCGTTGCGCTGTTGAGCCTTGCGAGCTCGCTGTACAACTGTGCGGCTTCGTCCAGCTTCCCGTCGCTTTCTTTTGCCTGTGCGAGTGCAAACTTCGACAGGGCCGCGACTTCGGGTATGTCGCTATTGCTCAGCTCGGCGAGCTCGCTCATCCCCTTCTCTCGATCGATGAGCAGCCGGTTGGTGGCGATGAAGTATCGCGCTTGAGCTCGGTAGGGATCGCCGTATTTCGCGGCCACTTTCTCAAACTCTTCGACCGCTCGCTGCGCGCGTTCCTGTTCAGTAGGAAAGCTTGGCTCGGAGCTGTCGCCGAGTGGAACGCTTAAAATTGGTGCTTTGGCGATAGTGATCCCGCGACCGAGTGCCTGGCGTGCTTCGTCGTTCTTACGATTCGTCCATTTAACGAAGAAGACAATTAGCAGGAGGGCGAGGCCGGCGCCGGCCAGTCCGTAAAGAATTGTTCGTCCCCGGCCCTCGAGTAAATCGCCGAGCCGGTCGAGGTAACTCATCGTAGTGTCGCGAAAGCGGTCATGCTGAAGCTCACGCGCACGCTTTTTCTTATACTTTGCCACTGTTTTCCTTTTGCAAGCCGCCGTAGTCGGCTGCGTTCTCTTCGGTGTATGATTAGCGGAAAAAACGTCACTCTAATGGGGCGTACAAAAGCTTGTCAAGACACGGATGGAATAGGAAAGGAGCACCCAGGAAGCCCGAAGGCACGATGAGTGCTTGTGAACGCATCTAAGACGCGTATGATTTTCTGTCGAAAAGAGTGGGAACAAATTTCCGAGCGCGGGTGTCTAAGGGGCAGCCTGTCCGGGAAAGGGCAAAAATACTTATCTGCTCAAATTCCCGCCCCAGGGGGTGATGAGTGAGCTACGGAGAGCCAATAGCCCTCCGCGGGCAAGTGGATTTAGAGCAGGTTGCATCGGCGGCCCTGCCGGATGTGCGTCCATCGGCTGAAGCTCAGTTCATTGAAAGATTGAAGCAGGGCGACGCCGCCGCCTTTGAAACCCTCGTCAACGAACGCTCAGGCGAGATTTACGGTCTGCTATATCGCCTGACTGAAAACGGTGAAGAGGCCCGCGACCTGACACAGGAAACGTTTCTGCGGGCGTTTCAAAGCATTGTGAACTTCAGAGGCGAATCGGATCTTCGCACGTGGATTTACCGGATTGCGATTAACCAGGCGCGCAACCGCTGGCGCTGGTGGCGACGCAGGCGTCGTGACGTCACGTTTTCAATCGACGCACCCGACAGCAACGGAGGCCCGGGGCTGAGCGCCTCGTTGAAGGCCACGAGTGGTTCCGATCCGGAAACCGACACGCTCGCTCACGAACGCGAAAGAGCGCTGAAAAAAGCATTAAGTAGTTTGAGACGTGTTTATAGAGAAGCAGTGGTCCTGCGAGACATTGAAGGTTTTGCTTACGAAGAGATCGCCGCGACGCTCGATATTAGTGTGGGGACGGTGAAATCTCGACTGGCGCGTGGACGCCAGGAACTCCGGCGCAAGCTGGAAGGATCTTTGTAGTTCGGATGGCTGATCCGCCCCGGCTCACGAAACTCGGTGCCAAATGGGTCGAAGTGAGGAAACGGCGGGCTCAAGGCTTCCGTAGTGGCATGAAGAGGGCGTATTGAAAACGTGGCCAGCAACACCCGTTGACGCATCGCTCACTCAAGCCTGAAGGGGTTGCCCTAAACTTGTCGGAGTTGCTTCTTTAGAAAAAAGGGAGCAGCCGGGGTCGATCAGCCATTCGAGTAATGCCTATGACTTGCGAAGAAACCAGACAGACGCTTTCGTTATACATTGACGACTGTGTATCTCTGCCCGCTCGTGTGGCGATGGATGAACATCTGAATCGCTGCCCCGTTTGCCGAGCAGAGGTTGCGGCGCTGCGAACACTCACGCGCCGTCTGAGTCTGATGACGCGGCCCACTCCGCCTGAAAATCTTGTCGGTGCGATCACCGATGCACTGGCAATCGAAGCTGCTGCTCGTCGTCAGTCTCCAAAGATTCCGCTGAGCCGGCGTATCGCACGTTTTCTCGAGCCACGGCTGATGCCGTACACGATCGGCTCCTTTGCGTCGGTCATCATGTTCATGCTGATGTTTGTGGGGCTGCGTCCGCACTTTGTCGCGTTGCGTGAAGCGGCGCTTCAGCACACTGTTGTGATTGATATAACTCCGGAATCATTAGCGGGCGAGCGAGCGGGTTTCGGCGATCAGTCGCCGACTCTGGATCCGAGAGGATCGCTGGCTGCTCTGACGCGAGCGTATGCTCATCCGCATTCTGATGATCATAGTGATGCCGACGACATGATCGTGGTGACTGACGTGTTCAGTAACGGCGCTGCATCGTTGGCTGAAGTGGTCAACCCTCCGCGCGACAAGCGCATGCTTGACGAGTTTGAATCAGCACTGAGACAGGACGCGGCCTTTGTCCGTGCCTCACTCGACGGCCGCCCCGACACGATGCGAGTCGTGTTTGCGGTGCAGAAGGTCGACAAGGTGCAGGCTGATCATCACAATCGATAATTGTTGACATCACGTCTGCGGCGGGAGTAGAGTGCCCTGGTCCAATTCATTCCATAACCTTCGTCGTTAAGTTTCCCCTCAACGTGTAACGGCGAGTTAACCGAACAAGCGGGTGCTGGGTTCCAAATCTCACTGGAGGTCTCACTATGTTCACCCAGCGTTCCGTCGTTGCTTTTACAATCTGCGCCGCACTACTGCTGCCCACGCCCGGTGTTTCACTGTTCACCATTGGAGTAGCTCAGGATGAGGGGCGAAGAGCACGGCCGAGGCATCGTCAGCCCGAGGGCATATTGCCAGACCTCGAGGAGGTAAAGTTCGAGTCGCAGCTCGAACGCGAGGCGCCCGGACCGATCCCTTCAACCATTCCTTCGCGGAGGCATTCGGGTAAACCCTGGGATGGGCGCCGTGTGGGCGACCCGTCACCACGAGAACTGGCCCGGGTTGACAGA
>DASTQB010000203.1:0-2710 GCA_035761985.1 Pyrinomonadaceae bacterium | reverse complement strand
TTGTGACCTCGCGAATGGCGGCTTCGATTGCCAGGCGACCACCGTGATGGGCCCGCCTGGACACGTGTTCTACGTTTCACCTGATTCAGTCTATGTTTGGGCCAGTTCGTGGAGCGATAATGGACGGCATAAATCAATGCTGTTCCGCATGCCGCTCGACGGTTCTGGTCCAAGTGCCTTGCATGCGTCAGGCAGTCCCGTTGATCAGTTTTCATTCCTCGAAAGTGACGATCAGCATTTGAACGTCCTCGTGCGTTCGGAGGGGAAAGGCGATGGTATGTGGGCGGCGGAAGTCGCAGCGGGCGACGTGGCATTGATGCGAGTGCCCATCATGAGCTTCTCCGACGGCAGCGAGATGGTGCCTGCAAACTGGTACAGGCAACTCAAAAAACCGGAAGGATATGCTTTTCAAAACCGCTTCGTCGGCAACTATGTGATTTACGGCACGGGCACTAGCTGGGGTCATCCAAATCGGACCACCGGGGAGAAAACCGACCTCTTCATCGTGAATTGGACCAGCGGCAACTCACACGAACTCAAGCTGCCGCATGGCATCGATCGCATCGAGCAGATGGGTGCCGACGCGGTTGTTGTCGGCACTGACGGCAAGGATCTGCACTTCTCATCCGTGCGACTGTCGGAGTCGCCTCAGGTCGCCTCGCGTTACACGCGCAAGGAAGCATCGCAGGGAGAGCTGCGCAGTCATGGCTTCTTCTACAAACCGGACGGCGCAAACTCCGGAGTGCTCGGTCTACCGATCAGCACGCCGGGACGGCCTGGTTATAAACACCTGTTTGAGAGTTCAGCCGCGATCCTGTTCCTGAAGAACAACTCGCTCGAGTTTAGCGAAGTCGGCGAGCTTGGTTCACAACCGGACAAGGCGATCGACGACAAGTGCCGCGCGTCCTGCGTCGATTGGTATGGAAACGCGAGACCGCTGTTTCTCCGCGGGCGCGTGTTTGCCCTTCTCGGATATGAGCTGGTTGAAGGCCGGCTCGACGATGGACGGATCAGGGAACTGCGCAGAATCAGTTATGCTCCGGTCTGATCCGTGGTAATCTTGGGGCCTTCTACGACCGACCTGAGGAGGCCCCTGAATGTACCGACGTCGCCTGTCTTTTCTTTCCCTGCTGCTGGTCCTGTCTCTTGCGTCCGCGCTCCCCGCGCAGACCGCACGACGCCCGCTAAAACTCGACGACATGACGCGTTTCCGCAACGTCGGCGATCCGCAGATCTCGCCTGACGGGCAGTACGTCGCATACACCGTCAGCGCAGTCGATGCGAAGGCTGACAGGTCAAACACGCACATCTGGATGGTCAACATCGACGGCAGCAACAACCGGCAGATCACGTTCAGCAACGAGAGCGAGAGTTCGCCGCGTTGGAGTCCTGACGGCAGGTACATCTCGTTCACTTCGTCGCGGCCGGGAAAGACGCGCGGCAACCAGGTCTGGCTGCTCGATCGAAACGGCGGCGAGGCGCAGCAACTCACCGAACTCAAGGGACGTTTGCAGGGCCACGAGTGGTCTCCAGATTCCAAGCGACTGGCGCTTGTCGTCGGCGATCCCGATCCGGACGCGGATCCGAACCCATCGCCGCAACCCGGAGCGACGCCGCGAGTGCCGAAGCCGATCGTGATCGATCGTTACCGGTTCAAACAGGACGGCCAGGGTTACCTGCTGAAAGGTCGTAACACGTACATCTACCTGTTTGACATCGCAACGAAGAAACTCGACCGGCTCACCAACAGCAAGTGGGACGAAAGCTCGCCTGCATGGTCGCCTGACGGCACTCGCATCGCCTTCATGAGTAATCACATCGAAGATCCGGATCGAGATCCGTCGGCGCAACTCTATGTCGCTGACGCAAAACCCGGCGCTACGGAGAAACAGTTGACGCCTGTAGGCACGCGCGCGGGTCGTTCGCGACCCGAGTGGAGTCCGGATTCGAAATGGATCGCGTACCTGGAGGGCGACGAGATGAAGTATGGCGCTTACAGCATGGACCATCTCGCACTCGTTCCGGCTGACGGCAGCAGCGCGCCGACACGTGTGAAAGCGACGGAAGATCTCGATCGTGGCGTGTCGTCACCTCGGTTCAGTGCTGACGGGAAGTCGATTCGTGTTCTCGTGACGGACGACCGGTCCGTTTACCCGGTGAAGGTCAATTTGTCAGGCGGCGCCGCGGAACGATTGATGTCGCCGCCGCTGGTGATGTCGACCTGGAATTTCAACAGCGGCAAATCCGTCGTGATTACAGGTGGTAATTCGAAAGGGAGCGAGATCTACCTTTGGGAAGGAAACTCGTTGCGCCAGCTTACGCGGCAGAACGACGAGTTGTTTGCCGAACTCGATCTCGGAGTTACCGAAGAGGTCGGGTTCAAGAGTAAAGACGGCACACAGGTCAATGCCCTTCTGACTTATCCGGCCGGTTACGTGAAAGGCACAAAAGTGCCGCTGCTACTGAGAATTCATGGTGGTCCAAACGCGCAGGACCAGCATTCGTTCAGCCTCGAGCGACAGATGTTTGCCGCGCACGGGTATGCGGTGCTGGCGGTGAACTATCGTGGCAGCTCCGGTCGCGGGCAGAAGTTTTCA
This sequence comes from Pyrinomonadaceae bacterium, assembly GCA_035761985.1. Taxonomy (GTDB): domain Bacteria; phylum Acidobacteriota; class Blastocatellia; order Pyrinomonadales; family Pyrinomonadaceae; genus PSRF01. Next base: position 113 of record DASTQB010000203.1, on the reverse strand, counting down.
CGCGCGATTTTTGCCGACTGGGGCAACTACGAAGTCCAGGATCTGCTGGCTGGAGTGGACCACGTCGTCAAAATGGGCGTCGCGGATCCGGATCGACTGGGCGTTGGCGGCTG
>DASTQB010000202.1:0-10490 GCA_035761985.1 Pyrinomonadaceae bacterium | reverse complement strand
GGCGTTTCGCATTCGCGCCCGCCTGCAGAAGTGTGTGAAAAAATGTATTGATCGAGATTGAGTGAAATAACCGCCATTTAAAAATCATTAACATTAAGAGCGACGAAAGTCGCCGGAGAATTTAAATTTGAACGCCAATATTGACAGGGAACAGATGAGAGCTTACCTCCTGGGCACGCTGGACCCGGACCAGCGCACGCAATTTGAGGAAAGACTCCAGCGTGAAGAAGGTTTGTTCGAGGAACTTCTCGCTGAAGAAGCAGAGTTGACTGACGAGTTTAATGCGGGCCATTTATCCGAATTGGACCAGCGGCAGTTTAACAAAGTCCTCGCGAGCACGGCTGAAGGCCGGGATAACGTAGGCTTTAGTGCGCTGCTGAAGAGATACGCCGATTCTCTGGATCCTGTTATTCAAAGTGAGCCCGCGCCACGTCCGGTGGTCCAGCCGAGAGAAACAGCTCCCGCGCGAGATCCGTTTTCCTTTCTCCCGCTCATGCGGCGACATGCGTATGCGTCTGCTGCAGTGGCAGTGGCGGGCGCTGCCATACTTGCGCTCTGCTGGCTCACGATGTACGCGCCTAAGCAAGGCGAGCCGCGAGTGATTGAGGCTACGCTTACGCCGGGCGTGACTCGATCTACGGGCACAACGAACCGAGTGACTGTTCCGCCGGAAGGACCGTTCAAAGTCAAACTCAAACTTGAGCTGACGAATGCGAGCTTTAATAACTACAAATCGCAGTTGTTCCGAGAAAGTAAGTCATTACTAACCAGGGACAATTTGAAGATGGAGTCGAGCGGAGCGCAACAAGTGGTGCCTGTTGAGATTGGCGGAGAGATTCTTATTCCGGGCGACTATCAGCTCAAACTAAGCGGCGTGTTGGATTCGGGTGCAGACGAATTCATCGACAACTATTCCTTCCGCATCGCCACTGAATAATTCTTTCCAAAAAATTTGTATGTAATGTTTGCCGTTTCAAAGTCATAAATATTGAGGCGTCGCAGCATAGCAAAGCCTTGGCCTCGTCGGGGCTGAAGGGGGGTGTCGCTGAGACAAATACCCCACGCGCGACCAGAAATCCCTCACCCCTCCATGCCATGCTGCATGCCTCATATAAGATGGCGAGCGATTGTGCTCTCGAACAATCGCTCGCCGAGGTTTTTTAAATGTCGAGGCTGCCGGCGCTGGGTGATTGTATAGGACGTATAGGACCTATATGTCCTATAGGACCTATTCTTAATTCTTGCGAATGTATTCCGCTGCAGCGCGCTCGGTGATTGTATAGGTCCTATAAGACCTTGCGAGTAATTCGCTGCAGCGCGCTCGGTGATTGTATAGGTCCTATAAGTCCTATATGTCCTATAGGGCCTATTCTTAGTTCTGCTTCTTAGTTCTTCCGAATGTAATTGCGGTGCACCCAACCGTCCTTCTGCTTTAAGTCCACGGTTTCGAAGAACGCGTTTTTCTCATCCTGTCGCGTGACGACTTTTACGCGCGAAGTTACCTGCTTCGTCTCGGCCTTCGCTTTCTCTGCATCGCCGAGGAAACCATAGATCGCTTCGTCAGTCACAGGCTTGAGCTCAACGTCTTTTTTCAGTTCTGCAATCGCCTCGACGGCGCTCGACTTTAGCAGCTTGGGCCAGAGCTTGATGAACAGCGCACGCGAAGCGTAGATGTCGGCACTGTTGACCTCGCCGTTTATCGCGAAGACATAGCCGATGACATCAGGCTTACTTCGCACGATTCCGGCGAGCGTGTTGATGTACTTTTCGGTTGCTGCCTTGACGTTCGAATCTTCGACGGAAAGTTCATAGCTCGCGGTGGAGTTACGGATTCCGCTGGGTAGGGAGCCGGTATTGGCGACGTTATACGCCAATTTGTCCTGTGCAACCTTCACGTTGTCCCAGACCGCTTGTTGTGATTTCTCAGTCTTGGCCGCGAGTTTCAAATCCTTCAGAGCGACAGCGTTCGCCGAACTGCTGAACGACGACGAGTCCTCACGTCCGCGGCTGTTCCATCGTCCTGCCTCGACGCAGAACGCCGCGATCGGAATGCGTCCGGATCTGGGCGGAACGATGAAATCGACCGAGATCATGCGGTCCTGATCGCCGCCGCGGACGATGTCGCCTGACTGGACGTAGACGTCCTGGTTCGAGAAATTTCGGATGGCGAGCTCGTTGACCTCTTTCGTCTCGTAAACGCGGACCTTCTTCTGTGCCAGCGCTTCCTCGAGAGTCAGAAACGTCTTGGTGGTCTGATCTTTTCCGTGTACGAGAAAGACGGTGAGATTCTCGTGCGTGTATGGACCAGAGAGACGATAGGCGGAAGGGGCAGTTGGTGTCTGACCTTGTTGGGCAGTGGTCTTGGCAGCAGGGGTTTGGGCTTTATGGGCCAGCGCTTTAATGAACAGTCCAACCGGGAGAGTGATCAGCAGACAAAGGACGGCGAGTGCAATTAGGTGTTTTGGCTTCATGGTCGTACTCCTGCAGACAGCCCGGCTGGACAGAACAACAGCCGCGCTAGCGATTTGGATACGGGGAGACTGCGGAAAGATGAACGTAGTGGGCGATGACTTCTTGCGGAAGGTGAGACGGTTTCATCCAGATTTTCGTTGCCTTAAAGCACGGAAACCGGCCGCAGTTCACTCGTGTACTGTCGGTGCGTCGGCGTGAGGGACGAAGCACATGCGGCAGCGCGCTTCGTATTTGTCAGAGGCGCCGACCGCGACGCGTTCTTCCGATTCGAAGGTGCGCTGTGAATAGTTTGCAGGCTGGCCACACTTCATGCAGATCGCATGCGTCTTCGTGATGTACTCCGCGATCGCCAAGAGTTGCGGCATCGGTTCCCAGGGCTTGCCAGTGTAGTCCTGATCGAGTCCGGCAATGATCACGCGCACGCCACGCCGTGCGAGCGTGTTTGCAACGTCAACAAGCTCGTTATCGAAAAACTGTCCCTCGTCGATCCCCACCACTTCCGTGTCAGGATCAACCTTCGCCAGCACTTCCGCCGCCGAGCGACTGTTTGCCGACGCGTGACGCATCTCCGAATGCGAAACGATCTGGCTCTCTGAAAAACGCGAGTCGATCTCCGGCTTGAACACCTGCACCTTCTGCCGCGCGATCTTCGCGCGTCGCAAACGCCGGATCAGTTCCTCAGATTTTCCGGAGAACATCGATCCGGCAATCACTTCCACCCAACCCGCCGTCGCGTGCGAGCGCGGCGGCGGTTCGTCATGATTCACTTGTGCTATTAGTTCGTCCATTCTCTATGTGTAAAGTTTGGGATTGTAAAACGGAGCAAAGGCTGCAATCAGAGCTATTTCAAAACTCATCGAGCGCGTAACGAGATCGCGCGACAACACTCCCCACGCACCCTGCTTGCTTCTAATGTCGCGCCCGCCGGCAACTTCGTCAATCACCATTCCCAGCTCACGCCGGCCTTCAACTACGCTCTTCACGATGTGATGCGGAACAGAAATCGACGGCGCCGCGCCGAAAGCACCGCGTTCGCCGTCAGTTGCGTAGGCCCAGCCTCGCAAAAAGGTGTGCCACTCACCTTCGATGGAAACTGAATGAAAGCCGCCCTCGAGGCCGACGTAAATATCGGCCTCGAGACGGCGGCTCAGTAAAGAATCACGCGCCGCCAGAGCTCGTTCGCGAGCGCCCTGCATTAACTGCCAATCGGTCAGCGGCATTGCAGGAACGCTGGTCTCGACGCGTCGTGCGACGACGTTTGCGTTGGCCCAATCGGGGTCGATCGAGGCGACGCGTACGACGCTGGCTCGAACGGCCATGATTTTCGACGCGCGATCAGACCCCAGGGCGATTGTCTTAACTGCCACAGATAAACTCTTGATCCTGCCCTCTGGACTGACAGGCAAACGTGCGAGTTTGAATTGTGACAGAACCTATACCACAGTCGTGGACTTCGTCAAAACGAATGCCTGCCCGCTCCGTGCTTTACAGTGATAGACGGCATACCTGCAGTCGAGCAAAACACCCACTTCCTCAGTTTCACCTTTGGCAGTGGTCTGGAAGACGGACGTTTGCGATTCCAGAAGAAGCGCTTTTACTTCCGCCGGCGAGAGCAACTTATCGGCTTGCAACAACAAGGCAACTGCACCCCCAACTTTCGCTGCCGCCCCGGATGTTCCTCCAAAGAAGTTTGTGTGACGCTGTGGCAGACTGGTGCACGTGACATCATGTGCCGGATCTCCCGGAGCGTAAATCTTGACGCGTCGCCCTCCGTTGCCAAGGGGCGCATCTTGATAATCGGTCGCGCCGACTAACATCGATCCTGTCTCAGGAATGCGTCGCGGAGGAATCAGGTCGTCGTACTCGGCATCTTTGTTTCCGTTTCCTGCCGGTACGCAAACCACGATACCCGATGCGACCGCATCGCTGATGGCCTGATTAATTGTTAGATCACCCTCTATGTTTCCCCCTAAAGCGGTCTGGGCCTCGAGAATGATGACCTTTCGACGTCCGCGACTGTCTTGCTCTCGCACGAACTCGATGGCCTCCATCCAGTACTCCGGGTGCATGACTTGATCTTCACCCGCCTGAATCGCCCAGAGAGCAGAGTCTGGAGCGAACCCCACCATTCCATGCGAGTTGCGTCTGGCTCCCGCAAGACCAAGCACGCCGGTGCCATGATGAATACAGTTTCCACTGCCGACACCCTGGCTTTGGGTGATGATGTTTCTCCTCAACTCGATTCCGTCCGTATAGTCCGGATGTTGACGATCAAATCCCCAGTCGATGACGGCTATAACCACACCGTCTCCCGTAACCTGTTCTAGTGTATCCGGCAGGTTGCAGCGGAACGCATACCATTGATTTTCAAGACCGCTTGCGAACGGTTGCACCTGCGCGCTCGATCCAAGAAGTGGCTCGTTGATCGCACTAGGTAAAAGCCTGGCCCTGGGTTTAGCTTCGTTTATCTGGGGAACGTTCCTCAATTCAGCCGCGATCTCCGCAACGTTTGCCTTGCCTGAAAAACGGAAGGTAACAAACCGGGCGCGACCCCGCTCTTTGTAAAACACCCTCGCTTTGTCTAAATCATCCGGTGACCGTTTTGACCATGGATAAGTAAGCGGAAAGGAAGGCTTCCACGCGGACATTTGATTGTCCAGAAGCACCTTTAATAGCTCACCCTTCCATTCATGCGCGGGGCTGCGTCGTTCGCCTATGTCTTCCAGATCACTGACGCCTGATTCGCGCGGGTCGCTAAACTCAACCTCTACCAGACCCGGCATCCATGGATCACTCTTAACATCTCCAAAGTCGATGGGGAGCGCGTCTTCCCGGGGCTTCGTCAGACGATCAGGTTGGGGCGGGTTATACGACTGGCGTTCCGGATGTTCCTTGTGTCCGTTTTGTCCGGGATGCTCAGTGTGTTCGTTATGTTCGTTGTGTTCGTGCTCGTTATGGTCGTCGTTCATCATGGAATTACCCCTCTCAAAAACTGAAAGTTTGGCGCGTCTGGGCGCAACAAACAGGAAGGGGCGAGCTTCCTGCCCAACTAAATCCGTCTTCCACCGGTTAGAAACCGCCAGGTCGTGGATCCACCCTCGCAGCTCCACACAGCGCTGGATCAGGAGCCGGAGCAAAATCTACCTGCGGAACCAGGTCGTACCGGTCTGCCGGCGAACCACTGCCAAAAAGGCCGTAATACTGGCTGAAGTGTCCGGGTTCATCGGGTGAATACGGCCGCTCCGCAAGTACATCCGGCGGTGCGTTGGAAAATTCGTAAACTACGCCGTCTTCCGCTTTGTCTCTGAACCGGAACACGATGTTGTCGTCAACTCGCAGTTGCACCTCACCGCCAGCGGCAGTTTCAATGTCGCAGCCTGTGACCTCTGCGGCTCGTCCAAATTCCACCTGGGCCCCGTTGGGTCCATTGGTGACCGTCTTTCGATTCAATGGTTTGGACAACTGCTCGGTATAAAACTCGCCGATTCGCACCTTCAACACCATCATTAACCTGTTCGTTTGCAGGTCGGGAATATTCTGGTGGAGATCATCGCCGTCGAGGTGCGTGAGCCAGCGGTAATCTCTTGCAGCGTTGCCGTTATTTTTTCTGACCCAGTTTGGACCGACCGTAACCGTCTTGAGAGTATTGTGAACAGGGTGGGGGTTAACAACGAAGAGCTCCCACTGTCGTATATGACCGGGCTCTCCCGGCGGACGAAGTTCAGGGCGTGTCCGCAGATCAAAGACGGAGCTGACCACTCCCTTCTTGGTCGTAATGATACGGGGAACGTGCGCCAGCCCCTGGGGATGACTCCCACTGGCGCCGTGTGCATGAGCTGGCCCCAAAACACCAATGTCCATGGAGCCATTAGCCTGGTGAAAAAGCAATAAACCGCGAAATACGATTTTCACTGACATGACGGGCTTCTCCTTTCAATTCGCAACAGGAAAGTCTGGGTTCAACTAATATGACCAGGAAGCCGGAAAACGTTTTTAGAAGAGAAAAATAATAAGCAGGGCTGGGCGATGTTAGAACTCGGCGTATCCGCCGTTCACCGAAAACGCGGCCCAGTAGAACGGGCTGCGATAACGGTTCTCAGGATCGCGAAGCATCTCGCGCTGGGCGTTCGCTAGTGCTTCGGCAGTAGAACTGCCCTGGGTACGATTGCGGTGAAAACTCACCATCAGTTTCTCAGTGGCTTTGGAATCGACCGGCCACAGACTGGCTACGACCAAAGGAACTTTCGCACTTAAGAAAGCACGCGCCAGGCTCGCCATTCCTTCACCGTCGTAATAACGTTCGGCGCCGCTCTGGCACGACGACAAGACCACCAGCCGTGGGCGCAACTTTTTCAACTGATAAATCTCGTAAGCAGACAAGTCGCCCTTCGCGAGCAGAAGCTTTGAATGCGACGGCAACTCGCCATCCAGCACTGAGTGCATAGCCAGATGCACAACATCCGACCTCAGCATCTCGTTCATAACTGCCGTCTCCGTCGCCTGGGATTCCAGCAGCGATGAGCGGTCTTTGTAAAGCTTCGCCACGTCCACCGCTTCGAGCCTTGCATTCGGTAAGTCGTCGAGTGACGGGAAAGCAGTCTGGTCAAAACGTGGATTTCCAACGCTCAACAATTTTTCTTCCTTGACGTTAGCTTTCGCAAGAGCCTGTTTCGAGGACTCGAGGAAAACACTCGGGCTCTGAGAAGTCGTTAAAACGTACTCGTCAATTGCATATTTCCCGGAGGGCGACACAAGTGCGCCAAACGGAACGTAGCTAAGGTTCTTATCCGGAATGATGCAAATGACCTTTTTCGAATCCAAAAACGATGCAACAGGTTGGACCAGCAGTCCATATAGCTCTTTCGCGAGTGATTGCTCATCCTCACCACTGGCCGCTGGTTTGGAAGCAATCTCTTTGTACCGCGCGATCGTATCGTTCAGCGCTTGCTGAGGAACGTTTACCGGTTTGAATGCAACACCGTGCCGCGAAATCACCCAGATCAGAATCTTGTCATCGAGGACCGCATACTGAACCAGTTGTGCATTTTCCGGGAGCTTGTCTTTTATGGTCCCCGCGGCTAATTCAGGTTGGCTGGCGGAACGGAGTACGTTATCTGCATCCCGATTGCCGTCGTCGTCGTCTCCGCCTTTCAATAAATCCAGTAGGGTTCGACCTCGCGACTGCTGCAAGTACTCGAATGCGAGGTCAGGGTTGTTCAGACGAGTGGCCGCAAAGTCTATCGCAAGATCGTAGACGCCGTGTTCAAGCTGAAAGAATGTGTTTCTGTTGTGTTCCTCAAGGATGTTGTTGCGATAGTTTTCCATAAGCCGCAGGGTCGTTTCGATCTCCTGCTGAGTTCGCGCATCATCCTTTTGTGAGGAGTAACATAGCAACCGGCCTTTATGTGCTTGATAAATGCGCGTGTCAAACTGCTGTTTATAAAGGTCGAGTGATTCAGTGTAGCTTGTAATAGCCTTGTCGCAGTCACCCATCTCTCGATAGATGTCGCCTCTTTGTAAGGCCGAGTAAGCCATCACGCGGCGATCCATTAATGTCGTCGCGATCTCAAAAGCTTTATTCACCTCATTCAGAGCAGCGTCGAAATTCCGTCGTTTACCATTGATCGCACCGAGGAAAGCGTGCTGGTATGCCATTCCGGGTATACCTGGCGCCACTCGTAAAGCGGCTTCCTGGTAATTTAGCGCCACGTCGTGAAAACCGGCCGCGGCGAACGCAGTTGCGGCGAAGCCATAGTGACGTGAACTTTGAATCGGATCGAGAGCGATTGAAGAGATGATGGGCAGTGCCAGTTGAGTCTGCGCTAACGACTTTCGGTAATTTCCAAGGTACCGGTAATACTCTGCCAACGATGTAACAACATTCAAGAAACCGACCGAGTCGCCGGTATTTTTAGCAACTTGGGCTGCTTCACGAGCGGACGAGACGGCCACTGAATGTTGATTCAAATTAAATTCGTTGCTCGAGCGCAGATAAAGACACCTAACCCTCAACCACACATATTGGCTTCTTTCACATGCGTCGACCAGCGGCTCCAAAATTCTAAGGCTGTCCTCATATTTGCGGAGATTGTCCCTTGAACCAAAATGAGAAAAGGCTATCCAATACTCAGCGTGCTTTGCTTCTGGAATGCCGCCCGCTTCTTCAAACAGCTTCTTTGCCTCTGAAAAAAGCCTCAGATTGTCTGCGACCTTGTTCTTGCCCCATATTGCATGGCTCTCCTTCATCAACTGCCGAGCCTGTTTAGCGAGATTCCGTTTCTCCGGACTCGCGGATCTGTAAAAATCGAGCACGTCCCAGTAAAAGTGGTCGCCGTTTTTTACCAAATCCATTTCGGCAATCGATGCCAACCGCGGAAGCTCTGTCTCGATCCCACGTTCAAGATAGTTGTCTAAAAGCTGTTCAATGACGACGTTACCGCTTCGATTCTGGTGGCTTCGAACTATCTTCCATGCAGCCTCTCTGTCGCCTGCGTCGATGCGTTTGACGAACTCATCAAAGATCTGACTCGGCGTTTGCAAAGTTTGCCGGCGGTTCTGTTCAAGCTCCTTCAGCTGTTGGCGTGCTTCGTTGGACCATTGCGAGTTGGGATCTTTTTCGAGGTACTGGCGCCAATCCTGTTCGGCTTTCTCAGGCGGCCCAACATATTTGTAGGTTAGTGCGCGATTGAAGAGTGCTTCGAGTAGAGAACTGTCCAGTTCGAGCGCTTTAGTGAAATGCGTGACTGCGCGGGCGAAATACTCGGCTGCCGTGCCTTCACTTTCCTGCGCTTTTGCAATCTTGCCCTTCTCCAGGAACGCAGCACCGAGATCGCTGTGGATCTTTGCGTCGTTCGAGAGAGCGAGTGCGGCCTCGAATTCTTTAATCGCCTGATCAAACTGACGCGCAAACAAGTACGCCTGCCCACGCGCATGAAGCGACTTTGCGTTCCGCTGGTCCTGCACTGCGATTTCCAGCAAACTCTCTGCACGTTTGCGCTGCGACTCATCCACTTTCACTTCGCCTCGGAGCGAGGCAGGTGTCGGAGCATATTCCAACCCCGAAACCCGCGCTTCAAAAGGCCGCTCAGCGCGATACGCCTGGTGTAGCGCAACCAGTCCTTTATCAACATCATCCTGACCCGCGAACAGTCGCCACAAACCAAACCCGACACCGGCCATCAGAATGATCGCTGCGGCTATGCGCCACTGGGGCGACGTCCACCATTTACCTCGCGCTTTGCGTTGCGATCCGTAAGCCCTGAGGGCCTGCGCATACTTAAGCTTCTCCTGCCGCTCGGCGGATCTGAAAAAGTACGTTTCCGCACGTTTCCGATCTTCGCCCTGAATCTCCCCAGCGACGTAAGCGTCCGTGAGGTCCTCGACGGCGATATCAAACTGGCCGGCGAATTCAGGCTCCGACAACAAGCGCAGTTCAATGCGCTCTTCATCCTCTGCATTCAATTGGCCCAGTAGATATCGTTTTATCTCATTGTTTTCTGCTTGAGCGATGACTGAAACTCCCCGTTTAAAAAAGCACTCCGGTATTTATGCTCCCGGACCCGCTTTTCGTTTTGTCGGCGGCCGAAACGCAATTAGCAATGCACTTTTCGAGCCTTGAACGCAGTTGAAAAGCACGGCCCCGTAACGCCCCATCGGTAATTCCCAGCTCGGCTGCCATGACCCTGTGAAGTTCGATCTTGTCGCGACCCTGGTAAAGGTAGTAGTCAAGGATCAGTTCCCGTGTGTCCTCTGATAAGAACTTCAGACATTTCAACAAACATTCGTACTCGTCACTGTCAGGCGAGGTATTTGTCGGACCCACCGGCAGTTCGTCAGTGGCAATCTCCCTTCTCCTGCCCCGTTCAAGGATGACGTTCCGGGCAACTCCGTGAAAATATCGAACGGGTTCTCCTACGTAGGTTTCGCGAATCTCCGGCAAACGATTAGCAACCCGGTCCATTACCTCGTCGGCCAGATCTTCTGCGTCGCTAAAACCCTTGGTTACAAAAATCCTTATC
>DASTQB010000201.1:0-8143 GCA_035761985.1 Pyrinomonadaceae bacterium | reverse complement strand
CCGGCGCGAATCGCAGCCACATAGCCGCCTGGTCCACTGCCGATAATCGTCACATCAAACTGTTCATTGGCCAATTTTGTAGGTTTCCCCTCATCAGAGCGGTAATGTAAACGGAAAAAGAACGGGCATTATAATCGTTTGCGAAGCGCCAACCAAACACGGTGAAAATAGGACTGATAGGACCTATAGGACGTATAGGGCCTATAACAAACAAAGGGCGCGCTCGCGAAGAACACGCGGAATAGGTCCTATAAGTCCTATACGTCCTGTAGGTCCTATTAAAAACAAAAAGGGCGTGCCCACGAAGAGCACGCCCTCTTAACCCAACGCAGATCGATCTAGAACTCGAAGCGAGCGGCAAACTGAATCTGACGCTCACGGAAGAGCGTGCTGTCAGCCGCCGTCGTTGTCCCGAAGGTCGGGTTGAAGTTCAAGTTAGTTCCGACGAGGTTATAGATCGTCGTGTTGACGCCCGTAACCTGCGTGCGGTTGAACACGTTGAAGCCTTCCGCCAGCAATTCAAGCCGCACACCTTCCGTCAGGGCGAACCTGCGCGAAAGCCGTGCATCGACGTACCAAATCTTCGGCTGCTTGAAGAAGTTGCGTGGCACCAGCGCGAAACGGTTTGCACCGCCCGAACCATTCGCACCGCCGCCCGGCGTCTGGTTGGAAGCGAAGCCGAACGACTGCGGATTGATGCTGTTCGCGATGTTTCCGGTAAAGCGCTGTCCGGAGAACGCATTGAAAATCGGAGCAAACGTCCAGCCGTTGAAGATGTGCTTGGCTGCACCATCGCTGAACGGGTTCGGACTGTAAACCACGCTCGCCACAAACTTGTGCCTGCGATCGAAGTTTGAGAGTCCGTCCTCGCCAGACTGGTCAAACGCATTGAACGGCAGGTTGTTGGTGGTGAACGTCACCGAGCTCTGACCGTTGTCGGAAGCACGCGACAATGTGTAGTTGGTCTGGAACTGCAATCCGGCCGTCAAACGACGATTGGCCTGCAACACCAGCGCGTGATACTTCGAGTAAACGTTGCTGCGGATTTCCGTGAGCTGTGCAAACCGCGTGTCACGTCTCGGACCGGTAAACAGCGGCGTCACATACGTGGCTCCCGCGAATGGTCCACCATTGACCGAGAGGGTAACCAGTCGCGTCGCCGGCGGCAGGTTGGTATCGACGAAGTTTGGCAACGAATTGCCAAAGCTGCCGAGGTACGAAGCCGAGACGACTGTGTTTCTCGCGATCTCACGCTCGAGAATGAAATCCCACTGGTGAATCTGTGGTAGTTGGAAATCTTCCTGGAAGAACTGAATCGCGCCTACCGGTGCGTTCGACGCGCTCAGCAGATTTGGATAAATCGGCAGGAACGCGCAGTTGTCGGCGGAGATGCCACTGCAAGCCGCGGGCAGGTTGTTGGCGCTGGTGCTGAACTGGCGTTGGCCACGATCCACACCCACACCCGTGTTGACAAGCGTGTTGTAAACAGTCGAGTTGATCACGCGGCCGTAGTACAAGCCCCAACCACCACGAATGCTGGTCCTGCCGTCGCCCGTAACGTCGAACGCGAATCCGACGCGTGGTCCAAAGTTGTCGCGATCGTCAACCTTGCGGTTGGTCTGCGGCACATCCGGATTGACGTTGATCGGATCCGGATTGAGCTGGTACTCGTAGCGCAAGCCGAGGTTCAACGTGAACCGCGGAGTCACGCGCCAGTCGTCCTGGATGAAGTAGTTGAAGTCAGTGGTCTTCATCGTCAGACCGAGAACGCCGAAGCCCTGCGTGAAGCTGCCGGCGTAGCACTTGCCCGCGCGACGTGTCGAGCCAACGCAACGACCGAAGTTGTTGGTGGTCGCATCGCCCGGCACCGGAGCGAGGTTGCGAATCGCGCCGTTGGTCTGGAAGTTAATGTAGTCAACGATGAAATCGTTGAGACTGTTTGCGCCCGTGTAGCTGAACTCGCCACCGAGGAAGCGCAGGTTGTTGATGATGTCTTTGACGAAGTTGACGTCGCCGCCAAACTTGAGTGTGTGATTGCCGGAGGTCAGCGTAACCGTATCGGCAAACTGCCATCGTCTTTCATCCGGGAACGCTGCGCGCTCGAGGAATTCCGGCATGCCGAAAGAGAAACCATTCTGGATGAACGTTTGTGGTGACCTTCCGCCCGGAGCGTTGGTCGGTTCACCCGGTGCCGGTGGCTGGCTGAACTGAAACTCGTTGTCGCGTCCCCACTGCATACGAAACTCGTTAAGCAGCGTTGGGCTGAGCGTCGAAGCGAGCTTGACGTTCACCGCATCGATCTGGACAAAGTCGTCGCCGAAGTTGTCGATCGCGCGGGTATTCGTCGCCTGGGTTTGAATTCCAGCCGGCGATTCCCAGCGCAGGCGGTTATAACTGACGGTCAACGTGTTTGCATCGTTGATGATCCAGTCGACCTTGGGCAGGAAGAGCTTCTGGTCGCCGGTACGCGGCACAGGGCCCGTCAGGCTGTTGAGGAAACTCAAAGCCTGGTCGATTTGGGCTTCCGAGAGTCCGCGTGCGCGGATGTTGGTGCGGTTGACTGTATTCAGAAAACCGTTCTGCGAGAAGATCGAGAGACCAGGGAAGTCGCGCTTCTGCTGGTCGTAGCTGAAGAAGAAGAACGCTTTGTCTTTGACGATCGGCCCACCGATGGTGCCGCCGAACTGGTGGCGCACGTCTTCAGGTTTGAAACCAACCGAGACGAAGCCGGGACCATTCGGGTTTGGCACTGAGCGGGTCGCCAGCGGATTGCGCGCGCCCCACTTGTTGTTGCGCTGATAGTAGAAAGCGCCACCGTGCAACTCGTTTGTACCGCTCTTCGTGATCGCGTTAACGACGCCGCCCGCGGAACGCCCGTACTCAGCCGAGTAGCTCGACGTGTTGACCTGAAACTCGCGGATGGCGGCCTGGCTGATCGAGTAGCTGATGCGAGTGCGGCCACGCTCTTCGGCGAAGAAGGCCTGGTTGTTGTCGCCGCCGTCGATCGTGTTGTTGTTCAGCAATCCGGAGATACCACGGAAGCTGATCAATCCGAAAGTGCCGTCAGGAACTGCGCCCGGTGTCAACAGTGCGAAGTTTGACCAGCGCCGGCCGTTGATAGGCAGTTCGTTGATCGAAGTCTGATTGATGTTTGTGGAAAAGTCCTGCTGGGTCGTGTTGATAACGGGAGCTTCCGCGCTCACGTCGACCGTACCTGTAACTGGTCCGACCTGGAGCGCGACTTCGAGAGGTGTTTCACGACCGATCTCGACGACGACGTTCTCCTGAGTCAGCGGACTGAACCCCGACGAGTTGATGGTGACCGCGTATCTTCCGGGTTGCAGGTTTGCGACCTTGAAGCGGCCGGTGTCATCAGTCGTCGCGGTATCTTCCTTGTTGGTTTCCATGTTCCGAACCGTAATCGCCGCCCCGGGAACAACTTCTTTGGCGGGGTTGGTTACCACGCCGCCGATTGCTCCCGTGGTGGTCGACTGCGCGAACGCTACGGCGCTGAACGCGAAGACCAACAGGGATACTAAAAAGAGCTTTACTGTTTTCGACATACTGGGGAACTCCTTAGGCAATGAGTTAACGTGATGCGAATTGGATTTGCTAAGCAAGAAGGCGACTTCTATCACGCTCAGCTTACCTTCCGCAAGTCGAAGTATTGATTGAAGCTATTAAATCTTTATGACGCACTCCGAGTCGTCCGAAAATTCGCAATAGTCGTGCCGAATCGCGGGTTTGAGTGCTTCGCAGGACGAAGGCGATTCATGCCAACTAGTTAAGCTTCACACAGTTTTTCACAGGCGGGGGAGACGCCCACGAAGTTTTGGATTTTATTGAGAATTCAGGAGAAAGCCGCTTCCTGCAACGAATAGGTCCTATAGGCCTTATAGGACCTATAAGACCTACCTCTTTACAGCCCCTCAACGATCACGGAATTCTGCATATAGGTCCTATAGGTCCTATCGGTCTTATATGTCCTATCGGTCCTATCCTTTTACAGCCGCTCAACGATCATCGCGATGCCCTGGCCGCCGCCGATGCACGCGGTCGCGAGACCGTATCTTCCTCCACGGCGATGCAGCTCATGCAGCACCGTCAAAACGATCCGCGTACCCGTCGCACCAAGTGGATGACCAAGCGCGATCGCGCCACCGTTGACGTTGGTCCGGTTGCGATCTAAGCCCAGCTCTTTCTCCACCGCCAGGTACTGCGCCGCAAACGCCTCGTTCACTTCAACGAGGTCGATATCGTTCAACGACAAACCAGCTTTCTCGAGCGCCGCCCGACTCGCCGGCACCGGTCCGATGCCCATGATCTCCGGCTCCACACCCGCATACGCCCAGCTCACGATCCGTCCCATCGGTTTGAGATCCCGCTGCTTCACAAACTCTTCACCCGCGATCACAAGCGCCGCCGCGCCATCCACGATGCCCGAAGCGTTCCCCGCCGTGACAAATCCGTCCTGACTAAACGCGGGTCTCAGTTTCGCCAAACCTTCCAGGGTCGTTTCCGGCCGCGGATGATCGTCTTCACTGACCTGAACGCTGCCCTTCCGTCCCTTCACCTCAACCGGAACGATCTCTTCCGCGAATACGCCTGCATCTTTGGCGCGCTTCGTCTCGTGCTGCGATCGCAGTGCGTACTTGTCCTGCTCCTCGCGAGAGATCTCAAACTTCCGCGCGAGATTTTCCGCCGTGCCTGCCATCGGCGTGTTGCAGTAAGTATCAAGCAGCGCCACCATCAAACTGTCTTCCAGCTTTCCCTGGCCAAGCGCGAAACCCGAACGGGCTCCGCGAATAACGTGCGGCGCTTGCGACATCGATTCCATTCCGCCGACGAGACAGGTGTTCGCTTCGCCGAGCTGAATCATGTGTGCGCCTGAAATGATCGACTGAATGCCACTGCCGCAAAGCCGGTTGACGGTCAGCGCCGGGCGTTCGAAAGGCACGCCCGCTTTGAGTGCGACGTGACGAGCGCCGTAGATCGCGTCGCCGGAGGTTTGCAGTGCGTTACCGATAACCGTGTGATCGATCTCTTCGGGCTGGACGCCGGTCGCTTCCAGAGCACCGCGCGCGGCCACCGCGCCCAGATCGATGGCCGATACATCTTTCAGCACGCCTACGTATTCGCCCATCGGCGTGCGCTTACCACCAAGTATGAAAACGTCCTTACTCATTTCTATGTCCCCTGTTGTGAATTCCGTCCACAGAAAAACCCTGAAGCTTACCAAACGAACGAATTAGACGCAATCCGCGTAATCTGGCTAATTCTGGCGGACAAAGCGGTGTTCCTGAAGGTACCGGTGAAGGAGTTCTTCGAGGAAACCTTCGTAGGTGAATGTAGCGAGGTCGTAGGTAGGTCGAATCTTGTAAAGAATCGGAATAGTGACTCTCCACGCCATCCACTGTCGCTCAACTTCAGCGAGATCCCAGCGCCGGCGCAGAAAAGTCTCCACAACTTGAATCTCCGACTCAGTCAGCGCGCTCAAGCTAGCGGTAAAGTCCACGGGCTTGAATGACCGGCGCAGCGCGGGGTCGCTCACGGGCGTGGCAAACACCTGGTCAAATGCAGGCGCCTCCGCCTCGCGTTCGCGAATCACGACCGTGCCAGCAACCATGTCGCCGACGCGCTGATCGCGGGTCGTGTAGAAGACGGAGATCAGTCCGATCGAGTAAAACGGGTAAGGCATCATGTCGAACGTGCGTAGAAGATTTCGCACAGCGGCTTCCCAGAACGTGATCGGGCGGCCGTCTTCGCGAATCACTCGCAACTTCAACCAGCGCTTGCCCGGCGTTTGCCCGCTCCAGATCCATTCGAAGAACGCGAAGTAGCTGGAGAAGATCAGGAACACCAAAATCCCCATCACCGCGTACACCCACTTGGGCGCACTCGCGAGAACACGTTCGATGCTGGAGAAGTTTGCGAGTATCAGTGACGCGACGACGATGAGTATGAGGGCGAGAACCTGAATCGCGTGGTCTATCGCGCACGCGAGAAAGCGATTTCCGATCGACGCGAGCGCGAAGTGCAGCGGCACGCGTTCGGGTGTTTCGATGATCAGGACGTCTTCAGTTGCGATAGTGGCTGACAATTATTCACCTCGAACGCGCGCAAAGCGGCGTTTGCCGACCTGGATCAGGATCGACTGGTCCGTAGTAACCGCGACTTCAAAATCAGTCTGCGTGCGTCGTTCCTCTGCGACGTAAACTCCACCCTGCTCGATCAACCGCCGTGCTTCCGCCATCGACGAAACCAGACCAAGCTCGACCAGCAACTTCGGCAACTTCCACGTTCCCGCTGCGACCGTTCTCTCTTCAACTGCATCCGGCGCCTGCTTGTTACGAAACATCGCCGTGAACTCTTCTTCCGCTCGCCGCGCATCAGCCTCCGAATAAAAATCAGCGACGATCCGTTTCGCAAGATCCGCTTTGATGTCGCGTGGATTTCGCTCAGTGTCTTCACGCAACGCGGCGATCGCGTTCATCGGCAGATTCGTGCAGAGCTCGTAGTAACGCCACATCAGCTCATCGGAGATCGACATCACCTTGCCGAAGATCTCCTGCGGCGGCTCGTTGATGCCGATGTAATTGCCAAGGCTCTTCGACATCTTTTGCACGCCGTCAGTTCCCTCGAGCAACGGCGTGATCACCGCCACCTGCGATTCCTGCCCGTACTCTCTTTGCAGGTTGCGGCCCATCAGCAGGTTGAACTTCTGGTCTGTTCCGCCGACCTCGACGTCACATTCGAGTGCAACTGAGTCGTAAGCCATGACGAGCGGGTACATCACTTCGTGCAACGCGAGAGGCTTATTCGCTTCGAGTCGTTGTTGGAAATCATCGCGTTCGAGGATCTGTCTGACTGTGACGTGCGCAGACAGTCGTAGAAAACCCGCGGATCCGAGTGTGTCCATCCAGCGAGAGTTGAACTCGATGATCGTTTTATCGGGATCGAGCAGCTTGAAGATCTGCTGCTTGTAAGTTTCGGCGTTGGCATCGATCTCTTCGCGCGTGAGTTGAGGACGCGTCGCACTCTTACCCGAAGGATCGCCGATCATTCCAGTGAAATCGCCGATCAGAAAAATCGCGATGTGACCGAGATCCTGAAAGTCGCGGAGCTTGCGGATGACGACCGTGTGGCCCAGGTGCAGGTCAGGCGCAGTCGGATCCGCGCCGAGCTTCACGCGCAATGGCTTGCCCGTCGCGGCAGATTTCTCGAGCTTCGCGCGCAGTTCCGTCTCGCGAATGATCTCCGTGGTCCCTTTGGCGAGATGAGCGACTTGTTCGTCGATCGTCATAGACAGATAGAGTAGCTTAACTGTCGAACCGTACGCTATTCTCATTTTATGGTTACAGATATTTCTACAAATCCACTCAGCAACTGTCGTTTGACCTTCGTCGGTTGCGGTGTGATGGCGGAAGCAATCATTGCCGGGCTGCTTCGGAGGAAGCTGGTTAGCGCCGAACAGATCGTCGGGAGTCATCCGCGCCAGGCGCGGCGCGAAGAGATGCACGTGAAGTATGGCATCAGGATGTTTGAGCAAAACAAAGAGGCCGTGCTCGCGACTCATCCTGGCGCGCCCGACGAGAGCGCGATCCTTGTTTTGTCAGTAAAGCCGCAACGGCTGCGTGGCGTGTTGCAGGAGTTGAAAGGGTCAGTGCACCAGGAGCAGGTGGTTGTTTCGATCGTGGCGGGCGCGAAGATGGAAACGATCACTGAGGAACTTCTGCACGCCGCTGTCGTGCGCACGATGCCAAACACGCCCGCGCAGATCGGCGAAGGTGTGACTGCATGGACAGCGAGTGCGGATGTGAGCGACAAGCAGGAGCGACAGGTTGTCGCGATGCTCGAAGCGCTCGGTAAAACTGTTCGCGTCGAGAATGAACGGCAGATCGACATGGCCACGGCGCTGAGTGCGACCGGGCCGACGTATCTCTTCCTCGTGATGGAAGCTCTGATCGATGCCGGCGTTCACATGGGTTTCTCGAGACACGTCGCGCAGGAACTGGTCCATCAAACGTTGCTGGGAGCTGTTCTGTTTGCACGCGAGTCGCACAAGCATCCGGCGGAACTGCGCAACATGGTGACATCGCCTGGCGGCACTTCGGCGGAAGCGATTTATCAGATGGAGAAGGGC
>DASTQB010000200.1:0-5789 GCA_035761985.1 Pyrinomonadaceae bacterium | reverse complement strand
GACGTGCTCGAATACGTAGGCAGATGATCGACCGCGCTATCGACGCTACGAATGCCGAGCTGGTGGATGGAGACTTTACCAAGGAGCGGAAACGGGAGATGGATCAGATGGTCGGTGACTACGTGGAGGAGGGCGGATGAGTATGGACTATAAAGTATTACGCAGCGTGGAATCTATTGGCGCGGTTAGCTTCGGAATCAGGATCGAAGTTGCTGCTCCTGCTGAGTTCAGCGAGAAGCTAGAATTGCTAAGCTACGAAATTACCGATCAGATCGAACAACAAATCCTCCGCGACTTTCACACTGGTAATCAAGATTCGCAGAATCGAGCCGCTGCCGAGCGTGAGCAGTTGTTATCACTGTTCCCCGATCCGATCTACGTCGAAGCGATCCCAAACGGCTATTGTCCACGTGCTTGTTGCGAGCACTTGCCGTGGTTCGTGGTCACAGCACGAGCAGGGCGCGTCAAAATCGGCTGGCGTAAGCGCGTGATCCAAATCGACTGGAGCGAGTGTCCACAAACCGCAACCTCCAAAGAGCTATTTGCCGATGATCCCACAACCAAAGGCGAGCGAATGATCCACGCGTGGGGCGCGGAGAAGGCGAAAGAGTACGTCGTTGCGATACTTCGGAGCGTAAGGGAGCCAAAATGACCAAATCAGCCTCAGAAATGACGCAGGACGATTCAGGGAGTGTCCGACTACCTTCCGAGCCTTCCGAGGGCGTAGACGGGCAGGAAACGCAAAACAGCCCTATCCCAGAACTTAGCGAGCAGGGAAAGCGGTGGGAGCAGGCGTCGAAGGAGTGGGAAGCTGTCGAGCAGCCCCAAATCACCGTAGCGCAGATGCGGGCGGCGTTGGCTGACGTGCTGGATAGTGGCTATCAATGCAGTGATAGTTGCGATATGCGACATCCGTGGCGGTTTCCGACTGAGAGATTCCCCGGCGACGCCGAGCCAAACGATTTTGCCATTGAGTTACGCTGGAAGTTTATCGATGTCGTCGTCCAACGTCTCGCCGAGCTACGGGAGCAGGAGAAGTCGAATGGTAGTTAAGGAAACTTTGGTCATCTGCGACGACTGTTTAGATAATGGCAGTGGAGGCGACGACCGCGATTTGATCGCTGCCGAGATTCGCAAGCGTCGCAAGGCGTACGGCTGGATTCAGCGAGGCTCAAGAGACTATTGCGATAAATGTGCGCCAAAACACGCAAAGCAGGAGAGGTCGAATGCCTGATACTAACGAACAGAGAGATCCAGTGAAAGAAGCGCGGGAGTTGTTGGCAAGGGCTACTCAGGGGCCGCTTCAGGCGGAAAGATATACCGGCAGGGGCGGGCGCATCAGTAGGCCGAGCACGACGCGCCGTAACGTAGTCGCGGATATTTACAGTTCCGATGACTTTACTCTGTATGCCCGCGCTCCTGAACTCATAAAGACTCTGTGTGATGAAGTAGATCGCCTGCGCGAAGACAACTCCGATCTGGTCGCCGCAAATCTCAGCAACCTACTAAGTGAAATCAAAGAACGTCTCACGCCAGAAGAAGGCAAGCGGTTCCAAGCGCTATTGATGTCCGCAACGAAAGGCTGGGTTGATGAAGTGACCGAGCGCACGAAAGTTAATCGGGGAGTTCTCGAAGCGTTCAAGGGACACCCAAAACGAAAGAAGAAATACGATGCCTGATACTGAGACACTTACACCTGAGCAAGTAGCAGAAATTGAAGCGCGGAAGCCTTTCCAGTACGGCACGATGGTTAGCCTGACGGTCGCCCAGCGTGACGCTCTCTGCCGCTCCCTGAGAGCAGCGTGGGCTGAGCTTGAACGAATGCCGCTCGCGCAATCAGCGTTGCGTCAGCTTGACGAACTTCGCGCGGCCAACGAACGCGCACTGTCTGAGAACACCGCCCTGCGCACTCAGAATCAAACCCAAGCAGAATCAATCACCTACTTTCAAGAGAACGAGAAATCGCTAAGGGCGCGACTTGCGCAATGCGAAGGCTCGCGCCGTGTTCACGAACTGGACAACCATCATAACGCGCTCGCCTGTGGCTATTGCGCCGGGCCACTGAAAGACGAATTGACGCGAATTCAGGCGCAGTTGGCCCAAGTGGAGCAGGAGCGGGACGACTTGCGACGAAAGCTGACAATAAAAGGCAGGGCGCTCGTAGCCGAAAGAGGACGGTGCCGCTAGGAGAGGATTATGAACCAACTGACCGAGGAGCAACGCAAGCAGCCGGAGCGAATCTGGCGCACGACTAACGGCTACATCTACAAAGGGCCTACGCCTGAGCCATGCGTCGAATACGTCCGCGCCGATCTACTCACCACTGCCTGCCAAGAAGCACGAGCGAAAGCGTTCAAGGATGCAATCACCGAGACGTGCTTGGACTGCGCGGAAGGCGATCCGCCCACGTTTGACGCGAAGGCGCGATGGTACTACCACGGAGAAGGACGTGAACAAGTCGGATGCTCGGCAAGCAAGTTAAGAATGATTGAAGCCGCTGCTACTACTCAGAAAGACGAATGCCGCCAACCTTCCCAAGCTGACGGCACCTGATCTCCTTGTACGCGTGGCACACGAGGCTCGGAGGACGATAGCATGACAGACAATAAACAAACAACACTGGAGCCGCCGGATCGAATCTGGATCAATAACCCTGCCGTGGTAACGGAGCATGATCAGCGATGGTGGTACGAAAACCCGATGGCATTTCCAACCGTCGAATACACCCGCGTATCAGCAGCTAGCACCGCTCCAGTAGTGGACGAAATCGAAAAATCGGTTCCGTTCGTTGCTTACAACCAAGCTATCGAAGACGCGCTGGCGGCGATTCGCGCAGAGTCTCAAGGCGGCCGTTACTGGGCGGCGGCTTACATCAATGCAATCGCGCGACGGTGCAGCCCGCATGTTTACGTAAATCGACTCGGCAGATCGACCACTGCCCCTGCTCCATCACAACCAGCCAGAGAGGCAGAGACACAAGCCCGAGAGATCGTAGACGCTTTTCGCTACAAGTCGCCGCCTGTGCAGTCATTGCGATTTTTGGAATGGGAACCATTGGTCGAGGCGATCGCGCAAGCCCTACGCGCTACCGCTCTCCCTGCTGCTGCTGAGACTGCCTGCCTTAACTGTAGTCACGACTCTATGGATAGCGGCGGATCTTGCACGGAACTGGTGCTTGGCCCAACTCCGTTAGCTGGAATGATTTATTGCGGCTGTAAGTGCGTATTCCCCGCATCAACTGAACAGGCAGAAATGCCGCGCACTATCGAAGAACGCCCCAAAACGCAAAACCAATTCGAGATTTGGTGGAAAGGTGAAATAGCAAGCGACTTTGTACAGCAAGCTCTGAACGAACTTGAAAAAATCAGTTGCGTAAAGTTATCGGGTGGCTTCGGAGCAGAAGCAACGGCGGTTAGTGCTGCTCGCAGGAAGCTAGACTCAGCGTTGAGCACGCTGCGAGAGGCCAACGCTGGCGTAGGTAAGTCCACGAGCACGCCTGCTGCTGCTGCTGAGACTATTGGGGAGCGTGACGAGACGGAGCGAATGAAGGCGATTCACCGACTGATTGACACTGACAGAGGAGAACTCTGATGCCGATAACGCCACAGCAACGGAAGAAGGTAAACATAGAGATCGCCGCCGCCCGCTCCACGCTCGCGCAAAAGGTGCTGGAGTGCGTGGAAGGAAAACGCGAGCAGCCAAAGACCGGACGAACCGATTGGATTAACGAAACAGAGCGGGAGTCATTCAATCAGGGCATCGCCGAGTGCGTCGCCGCTCTCCATGAACTATTCCAACGAGAAGAAATTGAGGTGAAGTTGTGAGGTGTGAATGCGACGAAGCGCACTGTCGCTGCTCATGCCCCGCATGGGCGCATCACGTTGAGCTAAAAACAGGAAAGCGCACGTACTGCCTGATTCACGTCGAGTGCGATCACTACGTCGCAAGGGAGAGCAACGATGGCTGACTATCGAAAAGTCATAGAAGAAGTTACCGCTGGACAACGAGCCTGTCCAACGTGCGGAATTACCAAGCACGGCCACGATTGGATTCACTGTTTCGATGCTCCTGCCGCGAGAAAGGACAACCAAAATGAGCCTAACGAAGCGAACGTTAATCGACTCCGCCGCCCACGCCGAGGAACTGGAGCGAGGAGTGGTTGAGTATGGAGAAGTTGATCCGCCGTACTATGAGGATATATGGCCGAGTGAACAGGAGCTAGCCTGGGATGAAAGATACGCTGATAGTCAATATGTCCGACCCGGACGTGAAGCGAAAACTGATGATCGAGATCGGCGGGCTGACGGGTCTGTACGAGATTTACCTTAAACCTCGCAAGCGCACCCGCTCACTTGATCAGAACGCGTATTACTTCGTGGCCGTCGTCGAGCCGTTCATGCTGTGGCTGCGCGAGCAGTACGGCGATTCGTCGATTGATAAAGAGCAGGCCCACGAAATGCTGAAGGTTAAGATTTTAGGACTGCAAGAAAAGCAGGTTGGGGATGAAGTGCTCCGGCTTATCCCTCATTCAAAGAACTTAACCGTGGAGCAGTTCGGGGAATACATCGAGAAGTGTGCCGCGTGGCTCGCTGAGTTCACCGGAATTATAGTAATTCCACCCGAAATGTTTTACGAGAGCGCAGGCAAAAAGAGATCTCAACCTCAGCCAACAGATCAACTTGACAATTTCAGGAAGAACTTAGTTGAAAATAACGAATAAATACAACTTGCCTGCCCCGCTCGTTAAAGCCGTGACCGCTACGCGCCACGAGTCCGACGACGATCCGAATTCGATTCGCGTTTCCGGCGTCATTCAGCCCGTTCAGCTTCGAGCTTTAATGAAACGCCACGACGATGAGATCGAAGAAGATGCCGCAGATCGGATCTTTTCTCTCATGGGCACCTTACTGCACGACATCCTGGAAAAGAACGCAAAAGACTTCGATCATTGTACCACGGAAGAAGCATTAACAACTGAAGTTTTAGGCTGGAAAATCACCGGACACTATGACCTGAGCGAGTTTACTTTAGACGGTGAATTGCTGACCGACTGGAAACTAACCTCGGTCTATGCAATGAAGGACAAAAACCTGAAACCGGAGTGGGACGCACAGGTAAATATCTACGCCGAACTGCAACGGCTTACGGGTAAGACAGTCTCACGCGCGCAGATCGTTGCGATAGGACGTGATTGGTCTAAGTCGAAGGCATCGCGAGAGGCCGACTACCCTCAACGACAGGTAATTATCAAGCCTGTCACCTTATGGCCCAGCGACAAAGTGAACGACTACCTGCGCGAACGCGTAGCCATGCATCAACGAGCAGATCGTGAGGGCGTGTGGCCTGAATGCACGGAAGAAGAACGCTGGGCACGGCCTGCCAAGTGGGCCATTATGAAGAAGGGAAATAAAAAAGCGACAAAACTTTGTTATGACGATGCAGAGGCTCAACGGTGGCTGGACAACAACATCGCAGACAGTCATTTGCATCTCTATAGCGTCGAGCATCGACCGGGAGAATCAGTACGCTGTGAATCGTACTGTCCGGTTTCTGAATTCTGCCCGCAATGGGCCAAGCTAAAACCATCTCTGACTAAGCAGTTGGAAGACAGTATTAAAATCGCCTCAGAACCATTGGGGCTGATTCCCTATTAACCCAAGCGAGCAAGACTCGCCTCTACGAAAGGAAGCATCATGGGACTCGAAGAATACGGCGAAGGCAATGGCACCTACCTAAAAATTAAGCACGGGTGCATATGCCAGGAATCGAAGACTGAAAAAGAAGGCTAC
>DASTQB010000199.1:0-19453 GCA_035761985.1 Pyrinomonadaceae bacterium | reverse complement strand
AGCGATACGCCGGCGGTTTGCGTGTGAAAACGCATTTGCAACGTGCGTGGATGATCGCTGCCGAAACGTCGTTTCATCTCGCGCGCCCAGATGCGGCGCGCCGCGCGATACTTCGCGATCTCTTCGAAGAAGTCGTTG
This sequence comes from Pyrinomonadaceae bacterium, assembly GCA_035761985.1. Taxonomy (GTDB): domain Bacteria; phylum Acidobacteriota; class Blastocatellia; order Pyrinomonadales; family Pyrinomonadaceae; genus PSRF01. The sequence goes on along the minus strand of DASTQB010000199.1, from coordinate 19,315 downwards.
TGCGCATTGAAGAAGAATGACATGCGCGGCACGAAACGATCGACCTCGAGACCTGCCTCAACACCCCAGGCCACATACTCGATTCCATCGCGCAAGGTGAACGCGAGCTCCTGCACCGCGGTCGCACCAGCTTCGCGAATGTGATAGCCGCTGACTGAGACCGGGTTGTAGCGAGGCACTCGCTCCGTGCAGAACTCAAAGGTATCAACCACCAGCTTCATCGCCGGCTTGATCGGGTAGATCCATTCCTTCTGCGCGATGTACTCCTTCAGGATGTCGTTCTGAAGCGTGCCCGAGATCTTTTCCCAGCGTGCTCCCTGCTTTTCCGCAACCACGAGATACATGGCCAGCAGCACCGAAGCGGGCGCGTTGATCGTTTGCGAGACGGTGACCTGTTCGAGCGGGATTCCGTCGAATAGGACTTCCATGTCGGCTAGCGAAGAGACAGCCACGCCGCATTTTCCGACTTCACCTTCTGACAGCGGTGAATCGGCGTCGTAGCCCATCAGTGTCGGCAGGTCGTAGGCGACTGAAAGGCCCGTCTGGCCCTGTTGCATCAGGTACTTGAACCGCGCATTGGTTTCTTCAGGCGTGCTGAAACCTGCAAACTGGCGCATCGTCCAGAGCTTGCCGCGATAACCCGTGGGATGAATCCCGCGAGTGTAAGGAAACTCACCTGGAAAAGAGATGTCGCGTTCGAAGTCGAGGTCCGCGGTGTCGGCGGGCGTGTAAAGACGGTTGACGTCTTCAAGCGATACAGTCTGGAAACTCTTTTTGCGTTCCGGATGTTTGTCCAGTGCGGGCTGAAGAGTCTCCTGTTCCCAACGTTCCTTCTCTATCTCCGCTGGTGAGCTTTCTTTTATTTCAGGCATGGCCGAATCTTAGCGAATTTTGGAGGAAAGACCAAAGCCGCAGGTAAAGGCGGATTGCACGAATCGTCCTTTAAAAGAGGGGAGCGCGGCTGCGATGGCAGTCACAGCCGCGCCGGCTCGGAAGGTAACCCGGTTACGTGGATTCGAGCAGGGGACAAACTACGGGCAGGTTTCGGCAGGCATAGAAATCGGTTCCTCCGTTCATTCAACGGGTACGACAAACTCGTTGCTGCGGACCATGTTTAAGTGGGCGCGTGCCGCAAGTTCGATGGTCCGGGGATCTGTTCGAAGCCGTTGCACTTCGGCCTTCAACGACTGGTTAACGTTTCGCAAAGCCTCCACATCCGTCTGCATTGCATTGAGTTGTTGCGCGGCAATCTGAACTTTCGCCCGGGTTCGCATGTTCACGGTCACACAGACAGCAAAGGTCGCGAGAAGAATCATTCCGAAAACTACCCATGAAGGAATTATTCCGCCACGCCGTCGCACCTCGGTGCGCGTCCCGAGAATATCTATCGAGATCTGCTGCACAGACGCGAGAGAAGTGGTGCGGGGCGCCACTCGTTGCGCCCTGATTCGTTCGTCAACCCAGTAAGAATTTGCGACCTTGCTCACGTTCGGTTACCTCCCTGATCCTCTGCCGTTCAGATTCCGCTCAGTCCGTACCTGGTGAAGCTCCATGCCAACTGCGGCAAAGGTGAAGGCTGCGTGCCATTCCCCATGACCCGAGTAGATTGTCATGCGCTCGTAGTTAAGAGGCTGCTTAATGGAAAACTGTGGGTTTGGCCACAAGATAGCTGGTTGTCAGTGACCAGCAGCCCCAACTAAATGTACTTCGCGGCTTGTCAATTACTTGCCGCTCAACAACTTAGCGGCGAATAGGGCGGACTGTAGCATCGTGCTTAAAGCCTGTAAAGATATTTCTATTCAATGCTTTAAGTGCGTAAGTTGAACATTTACATGAACATAAGGGCAAATTGAACGCTTAAGCGGCGAACAGGCGGCGAACGAAAATCTAAAGGTTTTCAGCGGGTATTCGGCGACTAATATCACGTCGCCCAGCAGGCCTAGTGTTAAAACCTGTTGACAGTTCCGGTCTCCGGTAACTATTCTCCTAGCTGGGCTTCGTACTTGTCCCAGCCCAGCCACCCCTCATTGAACTAAACGATTCCAGCACTTTCGAGCCGCTAAGGAACTGTGCAGATGTCTGACTCTTCGGTGCAAAGCCCGGCTGCCCCGGCTTCTGACTCGAGTTCACTACAATTGCCGATAAGCTCAATGGTACGCGCCGTTTGCGAAGCTGCGAACGGCGGCCCGGATGTGCTTTACGAGGTGATGATCAAGATGAGCCTGATGGTGGAAGCCACCGCGCCCACCTACGGCCTCTCGATCTGGGCCACTTCCGATACCGGCAAACCAACTTTGCGCTGGGCTGAAGGCCTCGAGGAAACCGAGATCGCGATCGGCGAAGCCGCAGTCGCGCAGATTTTTTCCAGCAAGGGACGGCCGGAGCCTGCAAAAGAAGGCGACCAGGCCATCTGTCTCCTGCTTGCACTTCCATCCGCCATGCGTGAGGGCGCGGCACTTTACGGCCGCTGCGTGCGACCGTTAACCGCGCAGCAGGCCAAGGAACTAAACGCGCTCAGCGACGTGGCCCACCTGGCCCACTCGCACCAGTCGTCCGGCGTTGCAGCCGCACCTGCGGCGAAGCCGGCGAGTATGCCGACTGCGAATTCCCTGCCGGGCATGGTTTTCGGCAGCCGTGCGATGTGCGAAGTGGCGCGAAATATCGAACGCATCAAAGACTCAAACTCCACGATCCTCGTCACCGGCGAATCCGGAACCGGCAAGGAACTGATCGCGCGAGCGATTCACCGGCTGAGCCGCCGATCCGAAAGCGAGTTCATCCCGTTCAACTGTTCTGCGGTCCCTGCCGAGTTGATCGAAAGCATGTTGTTTGGTCATCGCAAGGGAACGTTTACCGGTGCGATGACAGATCAGGCGGGTCTAATACGCTCAGCAGAGAACGGAACGCTGTTCCTCGACGAGATTGGCGACCTGCCGCTTCCGCTTCAGCCAAAGCTTCTGAGGTTTCTCCAGGAAGGAGAGATCCACACGCTTGGTGAGCGAGCGCCGCGCAAGGTCAACGTGCGCGTGATCGCCGCGACGCATAAAGATCTCGAGGCGCTGGTCGCGGAAAAACTGTTTCGTGAGGATCTTTACTATCGAATCGCCACGCTGCAAGTGAAGGTCGCGCCCTTGCGAGAGCGTCGTGAAGACATTCCGACGCTGATCTCGCATTTCATCAGTCACTACGCGCGGAAGAATGAAAGAAAGATTTCTGGAATTACTGCGGAGGCGATCCAGATTCTCGAGACTTACTCGTGGCCTGGGAATATTCGGGAGCTCGCTGCGGAGATGGAGCGGCTCGTGCTGTATGCCGAAGACGACGGCTACATACGTCCCGAGAACATCAGTCAAAGAATCTGCCCGAACGGTGCTACTGAAATGCCCGCGGAGCGGCTTGACGATCTACTCGAGAGTTACGAGCGCCGCGTAATCACCGAAACCCTCAAACGTCACGACTGCAACGTCGCAAAGGCCAGCGAAGCACTCGGCCTTGGCTCCAGACAAACTCTCTACAAAAAACTCAAACGCCTCGCGATCGACATCGGCGACTTCCTCCAGGAAGACACCGAACCCGGCATGCAATACCGCGCGTAGCCCCACGGGCGATGGCCCATGGAATTTGTCGCCTGCGGGCGACAACCATCGGGAACGCAGATAAACGCGGATGAAAACGCGGATTTCGTGCTCATCGTTCCCGATGGACCAGCCAAGGTTGTAAACCACAGGCTACAAATTCGAAGCACAAAGCCCAAAAAACCGCACCTGGACCACTGGCACACCGGTTGTAATCCACATAGTCGTCGCGAAGCACACTGCATCGCATCCCTGGTCGAGCTGAGAAACCTATTCGAATCTAAAGGAGCAACAAAATGATTAAGAGATTTTTCCGTGATGAAACCGGTCTTGAACTTTCTGAATACGCAGTAGCCGCAGCGCTCGTCGCGTTGGCAGCCGTCGCCGCTTTCCAACTGTTGGGCACCAACATCGGCACCAAGATCAACGAACTCGCCGGCAAGATCAAATAGTTCTTTGTGAACTCGTCGACCGGCAGCCGCGAGCATGTGCTGCCGGTGAGAGGAAGGCGCAAGCCTTCAATTCTTGGAGGGAGGATTGATCGAATGTTCAGGAAATTCTTGAAAGACGAATCTGGTCTGGAGCTTTCAGAGTACGCAGTTGCCGCAGCGCTGGTCGCGTTGGCAGCGGTTGCCGCTTTCCAACTGTTGGGCACCAACATCGGCGTCAAGATTAACGAACTCGCCGGCAAGATTCAGTAACGGCTGGAAGGGAAGGCTCAAGCCTTCAATTCCTTCAAAAGAAAGGAATGATCATGTTCAAGAGATTTTTGAAAGATGAAACGGGGCTTGAGCTCTCTGAGTACGCCGTTGCTGCTGCTCTGGTGGCACTCGCCGCCGTGGCAGCGTTCCAGCTACTCGGAACGAATATCGGGGCAAGGATCAATACCCTGGCAAACACTATCAAGTAAGGCCAGGAAGTGAACTGCCATTGCCGGGTGGCGCGCCTCGTGAAGCATTGACTGCACGGGTGCGCCGCCACCTTTCGTTGTAATTCCTCAAACAACATCGCGCGGGATTGAAATGGTTACTCCAACCGCCACAGTGTTTCAGTTTTTCTTAATACCGCTCGCCGTGCTGATCATTTACCACGACGTGCGGTATCGCCGTATTCCTAACGCCTTCGTACTCGCCACGCTGATCAGCGGACTCACGTTGAACATCGCCACGGGTGGTCTCAACGGTGGTCTGAACAGCCTCGGCGGGTGCGTGCTCGCCTTTATCTTGATGTTCATGTTGCACGTGTTCGGAGCAATGGGCGCGGGCGATGTCAAACTTTTCGCCGCCATCGGTTCAGTGATCGGCGCTCAACTTGTTCTCCCCACTTTTGTAGTGGTCGTTCTAACGGGCGGCTTGCTGGCCCTGGTTTCAATTGTGCGCTCGGGAGTCTTCACGACGACGATGCATCGCGTCCTGCAGATTTTCGTGGGCCTGTTGCCAGGCTGGCAGATGCCTAAATTCACTGTTCCTGCTGATCGTCGTCTCACCATTCCATACGGTGTGGCGATCACCATCGGCACCATCATCGCAACAGCGATCTTTCGCGCTTAACAGCGGCTATCAACCAGGCCCGGCCCTGGAAAAACGGAGAGTTGAATCCCATGCGAAACAAACGTTTCTTCATAGTTCTGGTAGGGGCGCTGATTTTTGGAGTGCTCGCTGCCGTTTCAGTCAGCAAATATTTATCGAGCGCACAGGCCTACCAGAACAATCTGAACAAGATTGCCGTGGCGAAGGTCGCGATCCCGATCGGAAGCAAGATCATTTCCGAGCAGATCATGGTGGTCCAGTTTCCCAAGGAATCAACTCCGGACGGAGCATTTGACTCTCCTGAAAAACTGGCCGGCCGCGTGGCTGTCGTAAACATCGCAGCGCGCGAACCAATCACCGAAGCACGCCTCGCGCCTGAAGGCACTTCAGCGGGTCTTGCCGCAGTGATTCCGGAAGGCTATCGCGCGATGACCGTCAAGGTCGACGACGCCGCGGGCATCTCCGGATTCATCATGCCGGGCACGCTCGTCGACGTAGTTGTCACGATCGATCCGCGCGAAGGTTCGGGCATGCAGGATCCGATTTCGAAGATCGTCCTGCAGAACATCAAGGTCCTGGCCAACGGTCAGAACATCGACAAACCGGAAAACGAACGCGAAGCCAATACGGTGAAGGCCGTTACCCTGCAAGTTACTCCCGAGCAGGCAGAAAAACTCGCGCTCGCTTCAAGCGAAGGCAAGTTGCAACTGGTCATGCGCAACCAGATCGACCAGGGCGACGAGCAAACCAAGGGCGTCAACAAGCGCAACCTGTTAGGCGGCGACACCGCCAATCCGGTTCCCGAGCCGGGTTCACTGAAGAGTGAGCAGCCGAAGACCGAGGCCAGACCAGTACGCAGATCAGCACCGGCGCCGAAGCCGGCAGCAGTAACCGCCCCAGCTCCTCAACCTACTCCGCGCACGCAAGTGGAAATGATCGAAGGCGCGAAGAAGCGCAGCGTCGAGTTTCCATAGATCACTTTCACTTAACGATTCATTTCGAAGTGGATCGCATTGACGACCGCTAGAAACAAAGGAGCATAAGATCATGCAGAGCCGTTCCCGAATTTCACGCAGAGTAGGTTTATTACTCGCGTCCCTGATTACTATTTTTGCCAATTCCGTCGCGTACGCGCAGGAAAATTCCTACAAGGCGTCTTTCGGCCAGAACAAAGACTCAATCGCCGTCAACGTTCTGGTGGGCCAGTCGCGCGTGATCAATTTCGATCGCCCGGTCGGACGCTTTTCGGTGTCGAACCCAGAGATCGCGGAAGCCGTCCTCGTTACGCCAGACCAGGTGCTCGTCAATGGAAAAGCGTTCGGTCAGGTCAACTTCATCGCATGGGAACAGACGGGTGGTCAGTTTTTGGTTTTTGACGTTTTCGTCCGCGCCAATCTTTCACTGATCGACTCCCAGATCCGCGCGTTGTTTCCAAAAGACGACATTCGCCTGAGCCAGGCCAATGGATCAGTCGTGATCTCCGGCACTGTTTCGAGTGCCACAACCGCCGCGCAGGTCCAGAGCGTTATTGAAGCCGCGAATTTCAAAGTTGTGAACATGCTGAGCTCGCCGACTTCGAACGCGCTGCAGGTGCAGCTCGAAGTTCGTGTTGCCGAAGTTAACCGCAACAAACTGCGCGACTACGGCACCTCGTTCCTGACGAACGGAGCCACGGGTGGCTACGCCAACAGTGGTGGTGGTCCAAGCACGATCGGCGACTCAGCGATCGGCAATGCCACCGCTCTCCTGAACCCGGCTCTTAACGTTCTGCTTTTCAACCGCAGCATCAACACGTTTGCCATGCTGAAAATGTTGCGCACTGAAGGTGCGTTCCGCGAGTTGGCAGAGCCAAACCTGATCGCGATGAACGGACAGCAGGCGAGCTTCCTCGCCGGTGGTGAATTCCCGGTTCCGGTGATTCAGCAACTCGGCGGCAACAACGGCGCGATCACGATCGTGTGGAAAGAATATGGCATCCGCCTGAACTTCAAACCGACGATCATCGACGAAGACCACATCCGTCTCGAACTCGAACCGGAAGTTTCCACGATCGACTTTACCAACGGCGTCCGCTTCAACGGTTTCGTCGTTCCCGCACTGCGCACTCGTCGCGCCAAGACTGGCGTTGAGCTGCGTGACGGCCAGTCGTTCGCACTCGCCGGCCTGCTCGACAACACTGAAACAAAGACCTTGTCGAGAATTCCGATCGTCAGCGATATCCCGGTGATCGGCGCGCTCTTCAAATCGAAATCATTCGAGAAGAAAGAGACCGAGCTGATGTTCTTCGTGACCGCGCACATGGTCAAGCCAGTCACTCCGGACGATCTGCCGAACATGCGTGGCATCGATGGTCTGAAGGGCAGCTCACCGTTGGGCCTCGAGCCGAAGGGTGAAGGCGTGTCGGGCCAGACCGGTTACAAGGTTTCCGGACAGAACGAAACTCCAGTAGCGCCGTCGAAGGTTGAAGAACCGAAGACGAAGGCTGTTGACACGAATACCAAAGCCGGCGTCGTCGGCAGTGTTCGTACGAATCAACCTGCCCTGCCAGTGGCCAAAGCAGTTGTGATGGACGCCGATCCAAATAACGTCCGGCCCTGGTAATTCTCCTCTTTTCTCGAGCCGATCTTCATTCGAACGCAGAGGGGGAAAACATGAAGAAGGTAGCAGCAGAACAAGTGGGAAAGAGAAAGAGAGAACGAGGCTCAGTCCTGGCAACGTCGGCAATCGGAATGTTGGCAGTGTTGCTGGCAGTCGGACTGGGCATCGACATCAGCAGGTTGTACCTGTCGAAAGCAGAACTACAGAACGCGGCTGATGCTGCGGCCCTCGCCGGAGTATCAGGACTGAACGGAGGCAGCCCGGGAATTACCGAGGCTGCCAACCGTGCAGTGGCCGCAATGAACAATCACAACTTCAACAAGACGGGTGTTAACTTCCCCCGCGGGAACGTGGAGTTTGCAGTCAATCTCAATGGTCCATACATGAGTGAAGGCTCGGCTGCTGCGTCGCCCACTAACATCCGTTTCGTTCGAGTTACTACACCTACAGAATCAGTCGGCATTTCGTTCGCATCGTTCGTGTTGGGCAGCAGCCGCAACATGTCGGCAACGGCGACCGCCGGTTATTCGGTTCCACTCAACGTCATCTGTCCGTGGTTGCCGGCGTTCATACTCGACAAGCCCGACGATCCGATCACCGAGGGTAGAACCTACACGTTCCGGTTAGAGTCGGGTGATCACATTTCTCCGGGAAACTATCAACTGCTCGCTCCGATTCAATCGGGCGGTAGCGGAGACCGAGAGGGAATGGCGAACGGAGTCAACTGGTGTATTTCGGTCGGTACCGAAGTTGAAACAAAACCCGGTGTCACGGCGGGTGCCGTGCGCCAGGGAATCAATTCGCGGTTTGATCAATATTCCGCCGGGTTGGATCCTGCACTTTCGCCGCCCGATACGAATATCGCAGAGAGCATCACCTACGTTCAGTATCGCGATCGGCTTGTTGTCAGGGCGCCGTCACACCCGGGTGTTGCCGGTCGTCGAGTGGTTTTCATACCGATCGCCGCAGCGCCGCCGGGAGAAGGTCGCGACACAGTCACCATCACCAGGTTCGGCGTCTTCTTCCTGCAAACGTCCGTTGGTGGTGGTAACGGTGGCGAACTGCAGGCCGAGTACATCACTGACACGGCGTTCGCCGGTAACAGCACCTTCATTCCAGGAGCCGGCGCGACGAACGACAACCTGGCTGTGCCAGTTCTCTACAAGTAGGTGAAACCATGCACGCAAGAATTCGCAGAATTCGAAACCGCCGCCGTTGGAGACGATTGCTGGACCTGCAGCGTTTCCGCAGGGATGAGAGTGGTCTTCAGTTAGTTGAAGTAACGATCGTTATTCCGATCTTTCTGATCATGTTTGCAGCGACCGCGGAGTTTGGACGCTTCTTCTACGAATACACGACGCTCGCAAAAGCGGCCCGTGTTGGAAGTCGTTACCTGTCCACGGCCCCGGTCGTAGCAGGTGAGGACGCAGCGGCCAAAAACATCGTTGTCTATGGAAACCCCACGGGCACTGGCACGCCAATCCTGACTGGTCTTACGACGTCGCACGTTCAGATCACTCGTGAAGGTGGTGTGCCGCTGTTACCGCAGCGCGTGAAGGTGTCGATCGTTGGTTACCAGCATCAACCGATTTTCGATCTGGGAGCCTTAACCAATTCTGTTGGGCTTTCGATGAACGTGGAAGTAAAGCCCAGCGTGACCATGCGTTATCTGTTAACTCAACCGCCCCCAATCTAGTAAGGGTAAACATCATGAAGCACAGCAAAGTGTTCGAATCGAATGAGCGCGGCGCAACGCTGGTTGAGTATTCAATCGCCGTAACAGTTTTTCTGATCGCGATGTTTGCGGTGATCGAATTCGGACGGGCCATCTGGGTACACAACGCTCTGACAGACGCTGCAAGGCGAGGCGCGCGTTATGCCGTCCTTCGTCCGGCTAGTGAAATCGACCAGGTGAAGAACGTGGTGGTATTCGGCGATCCCGCAGGCGGAAGTCAGCCCACGGTGCCGAACCTGGCCACTACCAACGTCGAGGTCACGTACTCAAATTTTGGATTGAACACAGGGACGGTCTCAGTCAAGGTTACCAACTACCAATTCCAGTTTGTCATTCCGATCGTGGGCACGACTATCACGATGCCGAACTACACCACGACGTTAACCGGTGAAAGCGTCGGCTTTATTCCGGACGACATGTAATGCGCCGTCTCAATCTCAGGAGGGTCAGAACTGCAAAGGAATGCCAATCTCAAGTTTCGAATCCACTGCCGGGCGGCTCCCGTATGACGCCAGCCTTTTGAACATCGCTCCGGACTAAACCGTCCTTGCAGATCGCGATGGTCCTACCGTAACCCCCAGGCACTCTGTCCAAAGTTCAATTCAGCAGACAGCCGCCGGCAGTGGGTCGAAAAAAAACGAAGAACGAGGAAAGATGACCGAACCAATCTCAGTTGTAGTTTTAAGCACCGGACTCGATAACTTCAAAGACATTCGCCGGGCACTGTCTGCCGAACAACGAGTCAAACTCCTCGCCGGCGGCAACGATGCCGATCAGCTCTACGAAGAGATCGTTCGCCTCAAACCACAAACGGCGATCATCGCGCTTGGTCCAAATGCAGAACACGCCGTCAGGTTTATTGAACGCCTGAACGCCGAGTGTCCTGACACCGCGCTCATTTCAGCCGCGCAGGACGCGTCGCCCGATCTGATCCTGCGAAGCCTGCGCGCTGGTGCGCGCGAGTTTTTGCGCATTCCGATCAGTGCTGAAGAACTGCGCACCGTGCTCGATCGAGTTTCCGAGATCTTTACCAAGCAGGTCGAAGCGCCGAAAAAGAAAGGCCGCATGGTTGCCGTCTTTTCGAGCAAGGGTGGATGCGGCACGTCGTTCATCGCGACGAACCTCGCGGCAGCTACAGCTTCGAAAACAGTTCTGGTCGATCTCAATCTCCAGGCCGGTGACCTGCCACTGTTTCTCGGACTCGAAGCGAAGTATTCGATCGCCGACATGGTTGAAAAGCGGCAGCGTCTCGACGAACAACTTATAACCAGTCTCGTAACGCCACACTCGACACACCTGTCGCTGCTGGCAGCTCCACGTGAAGCTGACCACGCGGACGAGATCGAACCGCAGCACGTGTTTGAAGTGCTTCAGAAACTTCGCGAGCACTACGACTACGTCGTGCTCGATCCGCAGCACACGTTCGACTCGATCACGCTCGCCGCGCTCGATCAGTCGGACGAGATCGTCCTTATATTGACACTCGATATTCCTGCGATTCGCAGTACACAAAGAGCGCTCGAGATCTTCGATCGTCTCGGTTATCCGCGTAAGAAAGTGCGGATCGTCGTCAATCGGTGGAGCAAGCAGATCGATCTCGATCTGCGGCAGGTTGAAAAGTTTTTGGGTGAACCAGTCGTGGGTTTTGTGCCCAGCGACTACCAGACGGCGGTCGGCTCGATCAATCTCGGTACGCCGCTGGTCCAGGCTGAGCCCACCTCGAAGATCGCACTCGAGATTCGTCGTATCGCGGAGCAGATGGCTTTGGGTGTCGCGCCGATCGACGAGTCGAAACAACGCAAGCCATTCTGGGCCTCGTTATTGAAGAAGCAGTCGGCCCAACCGAATTTCAAACTTCAAACCTCAATGGAAAAGGTCTAACAAGCGCGGCAAGCCCCGCACGTGAGCGAACATTATGGCACTACGTGAAAGATTAATCGGAAACAACGGCGCGCCTGGCAGCGTGGCTGACGGCACCGGCCAGCACTCATTCCAGGAAATGAAATCGCGTCTGCACCGGACGCTGATCAACCGGATGGATTTGACCAAGTTGTCGACTCTGACTCCGGAACAGGTGCACGCGGAAGTGTCGCGTCTGGCCGAGAGCGTGCTCGCGCAGGAAGCGATGCCGCTGTCCGTTTCCGAACGCGAACGCCTCGTCAGCGACGTTCAGCACGAACTCTTCGGACTTGGACCACTCGAGCCGTTGCTCAAGGATCCGACAATCTCCGACATCCTGGTTAACAAACACGACACGATCTACATCGAGCGCCGCGGCAAGATCGAGCGCACCAACGTCACCTTTAAAGATGACGAGCACCTGATGCGCGTGATTGAACGAATCGTTTCGTCAGTCGGTCGACGCATCGACGAGTCGTCGCCGATGGTAGACGCGCGACTTCAGGACGGCTCGCGTGTCAACGCGATCATCCCGCCGCTTGCGATCGATGGTCCAGTGGTCTCGATCCGCCGTTTCGGATCAGATCCGCTGAAGATGTCGTCGTTGATCGAATTCAAAGCGTTGACTAAAGACATTGCTGACATGCTTCAGATGGTCGTACACGCGCGCCTTAACGTTTTGATCTCGGGGGGCACCGGCGCTGGTAAGACGACATTGCTCAACGCCCTGTCGGCATACATTCCGGAAAACGAGCGCATCGTCACGATTGAAGACTCGGCGGAACTTCAACTTCAGCAGCCGCACACTGTGAGACTCGAAACGCGGCCGCCAAACATCGAAGGCCGTGGTGAAGTGACGCAGAGAGATCTCGTGCGTAACGCGCTTCGTATGCGTCCGGACCGCATCGTCATCGGCGAGGTCCGTGGTGGCGAAGCGATCGACATGCTTCAGGCCATGAACACTGGTCACGACGGAAGTTTGACCACGATTCACGCGAACACTCCACGCGACGCCCTGGCCCGTCTCGAAACGATGATCCAGATGACGGGTATGCGTCTTTCCGATCGCGCGATGCGACAACAGATCGCGTCGGCGTTGAACCTCGTGGTCCAGGTCGCGCGCATGTCTGACGGTTCACGTCGCGTGACGTCGATTTCCGAGATCACCGGCATGGAAGGCGAGACGATCACCATGCAGGAGATCTTCCAGTACGAGAGAACGGGTGTCGATAAGGACGGCAGCGTGTTGGGACGTTTCCGGCCCACGGGAATTCGCCCGCGGTTTGCCGAACGGTTGAAAGCCTGCGGTTTGCAGTTGCCGCGCGTCTTCTTCGAGGAGATGTAATCGAAAATGATCATATCGTTTCTCGTATTTGTGTTCGCGTTGTTCCTGGTGCTGGGAGCTTACGTCCTGGCGACACATGGAACCGACAAGAAGCGCGCTCGTCTGCAAAAGCGTTTGTCGGAGGCATTGCTGCACTCGGCCAACACGGAAGACGTGGACGTAGTGCTCGCTCGCAACGAGCTGATGAGCGAGATCCCGCTCGTCAACCGCACGTTGATCAACATTCAGGCTGCGCTGCAGTTGAAGCGCATGCTGGACCAGGCCGACCTGCACATCACGCCTTCACGCCTGCTCATGTTTTCGTTCATGGCCGGCATGCTTGGCGCACTCGCAGCGTCAGTGCTGACGGTTTTCGTACCGTTGATGGTCCTGGCCGGAGTCGCCACTGCTTCGATCCCATTGATCCACGTCTGGTGGAAGCGAAAGAAACGCTTCAACGCGTTTCTCGAACATCTTCCTGATGCGCTCGACCTGATGAGCCGTGCACTGAGCGCCGGACACGCTTTCTCGGAATCGCTGCACATGGTTTCGATGGAGATGCCGGAGCCGATCGCCACTGAGTTTCGCAAAGCTTATGAAGAGCAGAACCTCGGTCTTTCAGTGAAACTCGCGCTCGACAACCTCACGCAGAGAATCCCGTTACTCGATCTCAAGATGTGCGTGACTGCGATCCTGATCCAACGCGAGACGGGCGGTAACCTCGCCGAGATCCTCGAGAAAGTTGCTTACACGATTCGCGAGCGGTTCCGGATCATGGGCGATCTGAAAACGCTGACGACGAGTTCGCGTATGTCTGCGTGGTTGCTGTGCGCCCTGCCGATAGGCGTGGCGTTAATGGTGACGGTGATGAACCCCGATTACATGAGCGTGCTCTGGAAAGATCCGCGTGGCCATTACCTGATCGCGCTCGCGCTGTTCATGCAGATCACGGGTATGTTGATCGTCCGAAAGATTTTGAACATCAAGATTTAGGTTTGTGTTTTGCTCCGGAGGAGCAACATGTTTATAGCAGTTACCACAACAACTCCCAGCGCTCCGTAGGAGCGCGATGAAGGAACGAGCCGAGAGCAGCAAATGATCATCATCATCGCCATCTCCACTTTCGTATGTATCTCACTCGGGATGCTGGGTGTTTACTACCTGCTCTACAAGCCGCAGAGTGCTGCCACTGAAAGACTGCGTAAGCTGAGTGGCGGTAAAGAGATCGCTGCGGCGCAGAGTGGGCAATCGGTCGTCATGCCGGATGAAAGCGCGGCGTCAGATCTGGCGCAGCGGCTGGCCAATCCGATCAACAAGCTGCTGCCTGCGTCCGCGACTGAAGCGAAGAAGCTCCAGAAGCAACTGATGCACGCGGGCTTTCGTTCGTCGGAAGCGCCCATCATTTATCGCGCGATCCAGATCGCGTCGATGGCCGGGTTCCCGCTGGCGGTCGCCGGCGTTTGCGCGATCATGGCGCGACCGCTTGGAAGTGCACTCGTCTATATCATTATCGCCTTCGTGGTCGGCTTTATTCTGCCGCGTTTCTTCCTGACCAGAATCACCAAGAACCGCCAGCGCGATCTGCGCTGGGGCCTGGCTGACGCGCTTGACCTGATGGTTGTTTCGGTTGAAGCAGGTCTGGGTTTGAACGCAGCGATGTTGAAAGTCTCAACCGAGTTGAGAGATGTTCACCCCGCAATCGCGATCGAATTCGAGCTCGCCAATCTCGAAATTCGCGTTGGTCGCGAACGCGACGAAGCACTGCGCAATCTCGCCGAGCGAACCGGCGTTGACGATCTTCGCAGCCTCGTCGCGATGCTGATTCAGACAGACAAATTTGGTACGTCGATCGCGAAAGGCCTGCGCGTTTTTTCGGATTCACTGCGCACGAAGCGACGACAACGCGCGGAACAGGAAGCGCAGAAAGCTGCAGTCAAGCTCTTGTTCCCGCTCGCATGTTTTCTGTTCCCGACACTTTTTATCGCCATTCTTGGCCCGGCGTTCCTGAACCTCATTGACATTTTCAGCACGATGTAGAGGAGTTGGACCAATGAACACACGTAGGTTACTTGCTGTTTTTATCGCTTTTGTATTGACGATCGCCGCGACTGCCATGTGGAGTGCTTCCACGGACGAGCGCGAGGGTGATGCCGATGCGATCGTGCTGGAGGATTCAGGTTCAGAAGCTGGTGAAAGCGATCAGCCGCGGAAGAAGGGCGGAAACAAAGTCGTCAAAGTTCTCGCCGCGCCTTTCAAGGCGTTCGGCAAACTCTTTGGCCGTGGCGGCGATGACAAGAACAAGGTCTATCGCATGACCGAGAAAGATGCCGAGCGGTTTGAAACAGCCGGCGTGACGAGGATCGAGGACGCGCGCACCACGACAACCAAGAAAGACACGGGCTCGGGTTCTGCGAAAGAGCATCTCTCGGCGGGCAGGGAATACCTGCTCGAAGGTCGTTACAACGAAGCGATCACCGAACTCTCGATCGCCGTGTCGCTCGATGGAAAACTGACTGAAGCACACAACCTGTTAGGCGTTGCGTTCGACAAGAAGGGCTTCAGCGATCGCGCGAAGGAGTCGTTTGAACGCGCCGTCAAGCTCGAAGAAGATGCCGACACGCTCAACAATCTCGGCTTCTCGTTGTACCAGAGTGGTAACTACCGCGCCGCCGTCGATCGTTTGAAGCGTGCCGCGAAGCTGGCTCCACAGGACGAGCGCATTCTCAACAATCTCGGACTCGCCTATTGCCGTCTCGGCAAGATCGAGGAAGCACACAAAGCTTTCACGCGTGCGACTGGTCCAGTCAACGGCAATCTGAACATGGCCAAGATGCTCGAGCGATTTGCGCGTGAAGACGATGCGATTCGTTACTACGAAGCAGCACGCCAGCTCGATCCGAGCAACACGATCGCACTGCGACGCCTCGCGGATCTTTACAACCGCGTGGGCCGCACGGCCGAATCAGAAGGTGCTCGCGCTGCGCTCGACGCAGTCGCGGCCAATCGCAAACCCGAATAGGACCTATAAGTCGTATAGGACCTATTAAAAGAAAAGAGAAACTCACATGTCGCACACCGCAATTCTGACGCGCGCGGAAATCGAAAGCATGGGGCCGCCCCTGCCGGAAGAGATCGCCGACACCGGTATTTCCGAAGCTTTCCTTTGCGACCTGGCGTTGAAGCACGTCGCCATGTTGCCCGAACCGACGACGACCGCCGTCGCGGAACGTATCAATCTTCCGCGCACGCTCACCGAAGATCTGCTTCAGAAGCTTTATCGCGAGAAGCTGATCGAGGTGAAGATGCAGTCGGCCATCGGTTCGACGCGTTATGCGATGTTGGACCACGGGTGGGATCGTTATACACGCCTGTTGTCAATGTGCGGTTTCGTTGGGCCAGCGCCTGTTTCACTGCGCGACTACACACACATGATGAAACTCCAGTCGATCCCGTCAAACACGGCGTCGATCGACACAGTGCGCCAGGCCTTTAACGATCTCGTGTTGCCTGATTCGCTGCTGCAAACGCTCGGTTGCGTTATCAACTCGCGTCGTTCGCTGTTCCTGACTGGTTTACCCGGCACAGGAAAGACTGCGGTTGCCGAGCGCATCAACAACGCATTGAACGGCGGTATCTGGATTCCTTATGCAGTGGAGATCGATGGACAGATTATTCGCGTGTTCGACTCGCACTGCCATGAAATGATGCCGGCAGATGAAACTCCGCACGACTACGATCGTCGCTGGGTCCACATTCGCCGCCCGCTCGTCGTCGTCGGTGGTGAGTTGACACTCGAGAACGCCGACCTGACGTGGAGCGATGCCGCGAAGTTTTACGAAGCGCCGTTTCAGATGAAATCAAACGGCGGCACGCTCGTGATCGACGACTTCGGCCGCCAGCGAGTTGCACCGCAGGATCTTCTGAACCGCTGGATCGTGCCGCTCGAACGACGCGTCGACTATCTCGCGCTGCACACCGGAAAGAAGATCGAAGTTCCGTTTGAGCAGCTCGTCGTGTTTTCCACGAACCTTGACGAGAACGATCTCGCAGACCAGGCGTTCCTGCGACGCATGGGTTATCGCGCACGCGTCGAGCCGCCCACGCCCGGAGCGTACACGGCGATCTTCAAATACCAGGCTGGTAAGCGCGGAATCAAAGTCGAGCAACCTGTGTTGGACCACATCCTGAAGAAGTATCGCGCCGAGCGACGGCAGATGAAGGGTTGCGAACCGCGCGACCTTCTCGATCGCGCCACCGATATCTGTTTGTTTGAGAAGCACAAACTCGAGCTGACGCCGAACATCATCGACATTGCGTGGCGAAACTACTTCGGCACGTCGCACTCGTTCGCGACGCAAACGCAGCAACCGGCGACCGAGCATATTCCGGTTGATCCGCTCGAACTATAAAAGGCAGAAACTATGATCAGGTCGGGGGGCAAACTCTTTCTAGCGTGTCTGTTGCTTTGCGTGTGTTCGAGCTACGCGTTTGCGCAGACGCAGATCAGGTTGAAACTTGCTGATGGCTCGTACATGGATGTCGATGAGGCATCCGAGACGCCGCAGGGTGTCTGGTATCGGAAGGGCAATATCAATCAGCTTTTGCCGAAAGAGAAAGTCAAGAAGATCGAACGCGACGCGCCTGCGCCTGCACCAGTGAAGTCAACGAATGAGGACGATCACTTCGAAGTCGACGTCGTCGAAGAAAAGCCGAAACAGAAGACAGCTTACAATCAGCCGGCGTGGATCTTTTTAAAGGGCGGCGCACGCGTCGAAGCCGACAACGCTACCGAATCACCTGCGGGTGTGTGGTACAGCCGTGGGTCGATGTCGATCTTCATCGATCGCAGTCGTATCGATCGCATCGAGCTTGAAGATCCGGCGACGATTGCGCAGGGAGGCAAGAAGGCAAGCGGCTGGAGCACTGGTCGACCCGGTCTCGATCGACTGATCAAAGTCAACGGGCACAAGTACAACGTCGATCCATACCTGATCTTTCTCGTGATGGAGCAGGAGTCGCATTTCAACACGCACGCCGTTTCACCGAAAGGCGCGCGCGGACTGATGCAACTGATGCCCGGCACCGCGGCGCGTTTCGGAGTGCGGCGCGTACACGATCCGGCCCAGAACATCTCCGGCGGCACGAGATACCTCCGCGAACTCCTGAACCGCTTCAACAACCGTGTCGACCTGGTGCTGGCAAGTTACAACGCCGGTGAAGGTGCCGTCGCAAAGTTCGGCAACCGCGTCCCGCCCTACAAAGAGACCCGCAACTACGTCAAAAAGATCAGCTACCATTACAAACGCACCACCGCCCGCACCCGCAAACCTTCCCAATAAAATCCGCGTCTTCCTTCCGCGAAAATCCGCGCCCAAAATGGCCCACAGATAACACGGATCCACGTAGATGTAGCAGAACGCTACACGCGGCCTGACGGTGTTGATTCTGCTCAGCTCGATTAACTCGTTCAGTTCCAGCAATTAACGCGGATCATCCCGAACGGCACAGGCATTGCCCATAGCCCTGCGGCCATCGTGTGCCAAAATTAAAAATAGACGGAGAGCCGAATGCGACCGATTAAGCACGTGGAGAGAGGATTGACCCTGATAGCGGGAGGCCTTTTCAACACAATCCAGTCAGTAAATAAGTACAAGCCTAATCCCTCTTTTACTCCAAAATGGTCAGATAAACCCCTTTTGAAATCGTGGCAGAAGAGCAAGCCAACACTTGGCTGGCCGCGCACCACCGATTCGCTTTGCCCCAACTGCGTGATTGAAGCGCGCGAAGCGATCATCAGCGGCAAAAAAGACGTCAGCGTTCTCATCAACGAAAAAGTCGGCGAGATCAAAGCCCAGATCGTCGAACGCGACGGGCAGATCTGGATGATCAAAGACTGTCCGACCCATGGCCACTTCGAAGACATGATGGCCATCGACTCCAACTTCCTCAAGCACATTGAGGCGATGTTCCCAGGTCGCGACATCGACGCGCACAACGACGAAAAGTTGCACAACCACGGTTCGAGCACGGTGAAGTTTGGCCGCGGCGCCGTGTTGACTGTCGACCTGACAAATCGCTGCAACATGATGTGCGACCCATGCTTCATGGACGCCAACCAGGTTGGCTTCGTTCACGAGTTGAGCATGGACGAGATCAAAGAGATTCTCGACAACGCGATCACGATCAAGCCGCGACGCCAGATGTCAGTGCAGTTCTCGGGTGGTGAGCCTTCGATCTCGCCGCACTTCATCGAAGCGATCAAGTACTCGCGCAAAGTTGGTTACAACAGCGTGCAGGCGGCGACGAACGGAATCGAGTTTGCCAAGAGCAAAGAGTTCTGCCGGCAGGCTGCTGAAGCAGGTCTGCGCTACGTTTACCTGCAGTTTGACGGTATCGGAAACGATGCCAACAGCCACCGTCAGGTCGGCAACCTTTTCGACGTGAAGATGAGAGCCATCAACAACCTGCACGAAGCAGGCGTTGAGATCGTTCTCGTTACGACGCTCGTCAACGGTATCAACAACGATCAGGTCGGCTCGATCATTCGGTTCGCGCTCGACAATCCAAAGAAGATTGCGTTCCTTTCGTTCCAGCCGGTTTCGTTCACTGGTCGTGACGAAGAGATCACCGAATATCGACGACTCCAGCAGCGCTA
>DASTQB010000198.1:0-11866 GCA_035761985.1 Pyrinomonadaceae bacterium | reverse complement strand
CTAGTCAGCGCAGGTATGTCCGTCTCGACGAATTGAGTGGCGACGAGTGTCGCCCGCTCAACTTCTTCCTGGGTCATGGCGCCAACATAGTGATGCGGAACTCCGTCCGTGCCCTTCACGACAGCATCGGTCTTGTTATAGATAAGGACCAGGATTTTCCAGCTCGGGTGCGAGCCATCGGGCCTGATCGGTAGCAGCCGCACGTCATCGAACCAGACGGTACCTTTAGAAGGGGTCAACGAATAACCCAAGGCTGCCGCTATAGTGACCCATGTCCTGGGGCCAGAATTGAACGATAGGGCCACGCGAGTCCAGTCGGTAGTACCGAAGCGTAATTCAGAGTGGATCACCGTGCCGTAAAGTGAGAAGTATGCGCCAACTCCGGAGGCTACGTTTTCAGTCTTGATCCAACCGGTGAGCAGGTACTGGGTGTCGGGCTGAACTCTTACTTCCTGTGTGAAGTAGGCGTCAGTTTCGGTGGCCGACGAAATTTTGCCACTGCTGGTGCCGGAATGGGCATGGTTTTCGTCGCGAGAAAACTCCACGCCAGGAATAAATGGTACGCTCCAGTTGTACGCGGAATTGCCGCCGGACTCTACCTCGAAGCTCCCATTTTGAACAAGGGCCGAGCAGGTTGCCGGTGCCGCGGTTGTTACCCCACCACCCTCACTCCGAACGCCG
Organism: Pyrinomonadaceae bacterium; assembly: GCA_035761985.1. Lineage (GTDB taxonomy): Bacteria > Acidobacteriota > Blastocatellia > Pyrinomonadales > Pyrinomonadaceae > PSRF01. The sequence goes on along the minus strand of DASTQB010000198.1, from coordinate 11,185 downwards.
GATGGCGAGACCAAAAATAAAACGACCGCCGTGATCGCGGCGGCTAAAGGTAAACACACGCGAGTGGCAACTAAGCTTCGTCGCCCTCGTTTATCAAATGATAGCGGTTGCATTTTGCAGCCTCCTTTCGTGTGGCTGTGTAAGTACCGATGCTCGGGTCTCAGGCGCATCGTAGTTATCGAGCACAAGGGCGAGTCGTGCGTGATGGGTTATTACGCCGGTGGAGGCGCTCCATGTGAACTTGTTCGGTGAGACCGTCCAGAACTACTCACGCTGCCGTGCCGCAATTCTTGTCCGCACGAACGTGCCTGAACCGTTAAAGGTTGGCAGCGCAATTTACATTCCAGCTTTTAAGGGTGCATTCCTACAAAGGTTTAGCCTCGACTTGCGCAACAGGCTGTGCAAAGGTGTGAGGGATTCCGCGCTATCGTGCGGAAGTTTACGCACGCTGCTTTACCGCCAACTTTCGGGACAAAAATTAAAACAAAAAGAGGAACTCTTGGTGCGTAGGCGCACAAAGCTGTGACGTGTCCGGCGTTAACATCCGTGTCACTGTTAAAGATCCCTGTGTCTCGACAAGCAGGTTCACGACGCAGAAGTCTAGGCGGCTGAACGGCTACACGAGGGTTCTTTCCGTCCCAGTTCGAAAGGAGAGATAAAGAGGATGCGGAAAGTAACGTTACCTCGGCTGCACGTTGCAGGTGTAGCCGTTTTGGCCGCCATCGTTGCCGCGTGCGGCGCGTCAGCACAAAGAAGCGAAGTTGCCCAAAACACGACAGCTAAACAACAAGCGAGCCCTGAAAAACCAGTCAAGAGAGATGTCCCTTATGTGCCTACGCCACAGAACGTCGTTGACGCGATGCTGACACTCGCGAATGTCGGTAAGGACGACGTGGTTTACGATCTCGGATGCGGCGACGGCCGGCTGGTGATCACTGCTGTGAAGAAGTTTGGCGCAAGCCGCGGTTTCGGAGTCGACATCGATCCGCAACGCATTGCGGAGAGCAACGAAAACGCGAAGGCCGCCGGCGTAACCGATCGCGTTACGTTCGCAGTTCAAGACCTCTTCCAGACTGATTTCAAAGACGCCACTGTCGTTACGCTGTACCTGCTGCCGGAAGTAAACCTGAGGCTGCGGCCGAAACTGCTTAGCGATCTGCGGCCAGGGACACGTGTGGTCTCACACTCCTTCGACATGGGCGACTGGAAACCGGATAAAACGATCACGGTCCAGGGAGGCGGTCAGAGGCTCTACCTCTGGACCATCCCGGCGAAGAACACTCAAAGCACTCCGGCGGCCAAACCGTAGTTTCTCGCCGGAGGGTGAATGATCGATCGGATAAGGGTTAAAGCAGGAGGGCGGGGTGCGCCTGTACCTACGCTCAGGCTCAGGGATGCGGTGGCGATCACGGTTGGGATCGTCGTCGGTGCGGGGATCTTTCGCACGCCGTCACTCGTTGCTGCTAACTCAGCGAGCGAGAGTGTAGCGTTGCTGATCTGGCTCGCCGGCGGGATCGTGACTTTCATCGGCGCGTTGTGTTACGCGGAACTCGCCACCGCATACCCGCACACTGGTGGAGACTACCACTACCTGACACGCGCTTACGGCAGGCCGCTCGCATTCCTTTATGCGTGGTCGCGCATTGCGGTGGTCCAAACCGGATCCGTCGCGTTGCTCGCTTTTGTTGTCGGCGATTACGCGTCGCAACTCTTCAGTCTTGGTCCATACTCTTCCTCGATTTATGCAGCGCTTGTCGTCGTGGCCCTCACGGGCTTGAACGTCGCGGGCGTGCGGCAGGGATCGGGTGCACAGAATTGGCTCACGGCTGTAGAAGTGCTCAGCCTGATACTCGTGATCATCGCCGGGCTTGCATTTGCAGCGCCCGACGCGGCCGCGCCGCCAGCGCAGGGTTCGCCCGCGCCGTCTCTCGGACTCGCGCTCGTATTTGTTCTGCTTACTTACGGTGGATGGAACGAAGCGGTTTACGTGTCGGCTGAAGTTGATAATCCGCGGAGAAACATTGCGCGAGCGCTGCTTATCAGCATCGGGCTTATTACGGCGCTTTACCTGCTGGTGAACTGGGCCTTTCTGCGCGGGCTCGGTCTCGAAGGGCTGGCTGCTTCTAATGCTGCGGCAGCAGATCTGATGCGAAGTGCGGCGGGTGAAGGCGGGGCGCGTTTTGTGAGTGTGCTCGTTGCGGTGTCGGCGTTGACGTCGGCGAATGCGACTGTCATCACTGGTGCGCGAACGAATTATGCGCTTGGGCGTGACTTTCGGATGTTTGACTTTCTCGGGCGATGGCACGAGCGAGCGCAGACGCCGACGAACGCGTTGCTCGTGCAGGGTGTGATTGCCCTGGTGCTGGTGCTTGCCGGGTCGCTTGCGCGTGAAGGGTTTTCGGCGATGGTGGAATACACGGCGCCTGTTTTCTGGCTTTTCTTCTTCCTTGCTGGATTGTCTGTGATTGTGTTGCGGTCGAAGGAGCCGGAGGCTGAGCGACCGTTCCGCGTGCCGCTTTATCCGCTGACGCCGATCATATTCTGTGCGGCGTGTTTGTACATGTTTCAGTCGAGCCTGACGTATGCAGGCCGTGGTGCGATTGCGGGTGTGTTAGTGCTGATGGCCGGCGTGCCTGTTCTGTTTTTAGCGCGGCAGAAAGAACAGCAGCGACGGCGTGCGGAAACGGTGAAGTATGTCGAACGACGCCACGAAGCTTAATGCTCGTTTACGAGCCTGCGAAGCAGGCGTGAGCGTTAAGCCTGGGCCGTAAGGCGGCAGGTTTTAAGAAGAGGACAATTTTCAAGCCCGCCCATGCGGGCGACAGTTCCCACCACAAACGGCTTACGCCCATTTCATGGGCTGCGCTCGCAAATAATGATCGATCCTGGGGCTCGCGCCCCGGGCTTTATGCTCACGCCTGCTTCGCAGGCTGGTAATCACAACCCCGTGCGGCGCTCGAATTCTTCCGGATACCGGGCGCCTTCTACGGTAATCGCCGCAGCGGCGTTATCGATGTCGCGCAGATCTTGCCCAGTCAGTTCCACATCAACTGCACCGATGTTCTCATCCAGACGCTCCGGCTTCCTCGTCCCTGGAATCGGAACGATCCAGGGCCTCTGCGCCAGCAACCACGCGAGCGCGATTTGCGCCGGTGTCGCACGTTTGCGTTCGGCCATGTTGCGCAGCAGATCAACCACGGCCTGATTCGCCCTACGAGCTTCAGGAGTAAACCGCGGCACGCTGTTGCGAAAGTCGGAACGATCAAACGTCGTGTTCTCGTCGATCTTTCCGGTGAGAAAACCACGACCGAGCGGACTAAACGGAACGAACCCAATCCCGAGCTCCTCGAGCACCGGCAACACTTCCTCTTCAGGTTTCCGGTACCACAACGAGTATTCACTCTGAAGCGCAGTCACATGCTGCACCGCATGCGCGCGACGGATCGTCTGCACACCTGCTTCGGAGAGTCCGAAGTGCCTGACCTTCCCTTCCTTGATCAACTCCTTCACCGTGCCCGCAACGTCTTCGATCGGCACATCGGGATCGACACGATGTTGATAAAACAGATCGATAACGTCAGTTTTAAGTCGCTTGAGTGAAGCCTCGGCTACTTCCCTGATGTGTTCGGGCCGGCTGTCGACACCGATCTGTTCTCCTTTTGGACTGAGCTTGAACCCAAACTTCGTCGCGATCACCACTCGATCGCGCAGAGGAGCAAGCGCCTCCCCCACGAGTTCTTCGTTCTTGAATGGTCCATACACCTCAGCCGTGTCGAAAAAGGTGATGCCACGTTCAACTGCCGTTCGCAGTAACGCGATCATCTCCTGTTTTTCTCCGGCTGGACCATAGCCATAGCTCATCCCCATGCACCCAAGTCCGAGCGCCGATACTTCCAGGCTTCCGAGTTTTCGCTGCTGCATTTCTTCCCCTTCCTAAATGTGGCGTGAACACAGTACTTGTTCAGTTTCAGATCGATCAAACGTCGAAGGCGTTTGATCGATCTGAAAATTCAAGATTGCTAAGCTTGAATCCTGTTATAAATCTCTTATGAAACTTGTCTGGCCGAGTCGAGAATACCTTCCTGCTTACGTCTCAGCGCTTCAACGCGGCTGGTCGCCAGACAACACGCGTGGCGAAGCCGCTGCGCGTGACGAACTCGAGAAGATTGCGAAGGATGCTGATGCTTTTCTCGCAAGCCTGGTAGACCGCGAAGCAAAAGCAGGCCCGGTAACTCTCCCCGATGGATCCGTCGTGCCTCGTCTGCCGGGTTATCGCCGGTGGATGTGGGACGGAGAATTCTGCGGAAGTATCAGTTTTCGCTGGCAGCCTGGCACAACAGCTCTTCCGCCACACTGCCTGGGCCACATTGGATATGCCGTGGTGCCATGGAAGCGCAGGCGAGGTTATGCCACGCTTGCGCTCAAGCTACTCTTGCCCGATGTGAAAGCCGAGGGTTTGGAGTTTGTCGAAATAACCACCGACCCACCAAACTTTGCGTCGCAGCGAGTGATCGAAGCGAATGGCGGGGTGCTTGTCCAACGATTTGTAAAACCACCACAGCTCGGCGGCACGGAAGGGTTGAAATACCGGATCTTCTTCGACGAACCCACGCGTTGATTGAAACGGGCCAGTACCAACGCAAGTTGATACTGACCCGATTACAACTTCTATCGATCGTCAGCGCAGAGACTTAAATGCCGTGCGTACCTCCTGCGTTAACAGTTCCGGCTGTTCCCAGGCCGCAAAGTGCCCGCCTTTGTCGAGCTTGTTGTAATGGATCAGGTTCGGAAACGCCTGCTCGGTCCAACTACGCGGCGCCGGGTAGAGTTCGTCAGGAAAGACGCTCACCGCAGTCGGTATCGAGACGCCTTTCACAGTGAAATATCCGAGCTTTCCAAAATTCTCCCAGTAGAGACGGGCACCGGAGATCCCAGTGTTCGTCAACCACGCGATGGTGATGTTGTCGAGGATGTCGTCGCGCGTGAGTCCCTCGGTTTGTCCCTGGAACACACGTGAGATCAGCTCGTAGCTACGTGCGTCGTGATCGAGGAAATACGCAGCGAGACCGACGGGTGAGTCGGCGATTCCGTACAAAGTCTGCGGCCGCAACCCCATCTGGAACCCGTAAGCAATTCCCTTTTGATAAACGAACTGCACACGGTCGTAAGCGAGTTTCTCATCGTCTGAGAGACCCGCAGGCGCCGGCGCGCCGGAAAATGCCGCCTTGTCAACGTCGTTTGGAATGATGCCGGGCATGTTGGTGTGAATGGCGAGCAACTCCGGCGGTTGCTGCACGGCCATTTGTTCTGTGATGACCGCGCCCCAGTCGCCGCCTTGCGCCACGAATTTCGTGTATCCGAGTCGCTTCATCAGCACGACCCATGCACGCGCGATGTGCTCAACGTCCCAGCCCGTCGTAGTTGGTTTACCTGAGTAACCATAGCCCGGGATTGACGGGACCACTACGTGAAACGCATCGGATTCGCTGCCGCCGTGTGCAGTGGGATCGGCGAGCGGTTCGATGATCTTCATCTGTTCGATGATCGAACCCGGCCATCCGTGTGTAACGATCAGCGGCAACGCATTTTCATGTTTTGAACGAACGTGAATGAAATGAATGTCGAGTCCGTCGATCTCGGTGATGAACTGCGGCAGCGCGTTCATCTTTGTTTCGATCTTGCGCCAGTCGTAATCTGTCGCCCAGTAACTCGCCAGCGCCTGAATCGTCGCGAGCTGTACGCCCTGCGACGCATCCTGAACTGTTTCTCGTTCAGGCCACTTCGTCGCGTTGATGCGCCTGCGCAATTCGGTAAGTTCCTCTTCCGGAACATTCACGCGAAACGGATGAATCGCATGTTCGCTGCTCTGTTGTGCAGCACCGGTTTGGGTCATGTTGTCCTCCTTAGATGTATCGAGTTCATCATAAGGATCGGGACCGGAAAATACTTCACGATTTCGAGTGCACAGGTAGTACTACTTTCGAGGGATATAAAGGTTCGGAGATGAGTAGAAAAAGAAACCTTTGCACATAGGTCGATCGAAAATGTCTTCTTAGCCTGCGAAGCAGGCGCAAGCATAAAGCCTGGGGCGCAAGCCCCAGGTTAGAGTGAATAAGCAAATGGCTAGAGCCCGCGAGAGCGGGCGAGAGACCGTATTGCTCACGCTGTCGCCCGTTTCACGGGCTCCTGTTTGTTTGTCGTGATGTGACCCTGGGGCTCACGCCCCAGGCTGTATGCTTGCGCCTGCTTCGCAGGCTAATAAACATCGATCGACATGCTTACGTGTGCTTCTCAGGCCCAGGACTCAACGAAGGTTCATCACGTAAATCTCGTAGTTGCCGTCGCGGTTACTTTCGAATGCTAACTTCGTTCCGTCCGGTGAGTATGCGGGACGGCCGTCAAACTTCGGCCCCGCGGTAAGACGTTTGACAGGTCCGCCTTCCGAATTGATCTCAAAGATATTCGCCCTGTTTCCGTGATACTCGATAACGAACGTTATCGACTTACCGTCAGCCGACCACTTCGGTACAAAGCTCGAGTGAGGGATCCGTGTAAGCATCTTCACGTTACTTCCATCAGCATCCATAACGAATACCTGAAGCCAGTAGGCGCCACCTAACATCTCAAGACTGCGACTCACGAACGTGACTTTCTTCCCGTCCGGAGACCACGATCCGTAGCGCGCCACTGTTGTCGTGAGCCTTGTGACGTTTCGGCCCTCGTCATCCATGACGTATAAGTCTCCCTTACCCTCGCGGTTGCCGGTATAGATGATTCTGCCGTCAATGGACCATCGCGGAGCATAGTCTGCCTCCGGATGATCAGTCAGCCTTTTTCGATTACTCCCGTCAGCATTCATCACGTAAATGTCTTTGTTCCCGTCTCCCTGACTCGCAAACGCGATTCGTTTGCCGTCCGGTGACCATGCGGGTTCGGTATCTTCGGCGGGAGAGTTTGTTATCTGCACAAGCGAGCTTCCATCGGCATTCATCACGTAAATGTGCTGCTTGCCGTTGCGGTTGCTTGAAAACGCGATCCTGTTTCCGTCTGGCGACCAATCTGGCGAGAGGTCTTCGGCAGCATCGTCAGTGAGTTGGACCAACTCGCCGTCAACGCTGATCGTGTAAATCTCGGCGTTGCCGTCGCGATCGCTTTGAAAGGCGAGCTTCGAGCCGTCAGGCGACCAGCCGGGCAACACATTATTCGCCGAACCATGTGTCACCTGTTTGAGATTGCCCCCATCGGGGTCCATGACGAAGATTTGCTCCTTGCCGTCAACTGTCCGTGAGAATGCGATGTTCTGGCCGTCGATGGACCAGATCGGATAGCCGTCGGATTTATCATGATTGGGAGTCAGGTTCCTCTGGTCTGTCCCATCGGCGTTCATGTCGTACACATCGAAGTAGCCGTTTCGTGCAGTCATGAACACAATTTTGCGGCCATCGGGCGACCACTGCGGGCCCACATCGTATTCGCGGTCGTCCACGATTCTCCTGACGTTCGAACCATCGGCATTCATCAGGTAGATGTCCATGTTATACGGGTTGTAAGGAATGCCGGTGTCTCGATTGCTTGAGAATGCAATTGTGTTTCCGTCAGGTGACCAGGTGGCGGTGGTATCGGTGGCATTGTTCCGTGTGAGCCGGATCTGGTTGCCGCCATCGGCATTCATGACGTAAACCTCTCGATTGCCGTCGCGATCACTGTCGAAAACAATTCTGGATCCATCCGGAGACCAGCCGGGGTTGATGTCGTCCGCCAGGTTGTTGGTGAGTCGCTTGACGTTGGAGCCGTCGGCGTTCATCACATAAATCTCGTTCTTGCCGTCGCGGTTGCTCGAGAAAGCAATGCGACCTCCGTCTGGAGACCAGATGGGCCTGTTATCCATCGCGTTGTTGTTGGTTAACCTGACAAGCATGCTCTTCGCGCGCGAAACAGGCGGCGCAGGAGCAGGCGCGCGTTTCAGATAAACAAATGCCGCGACGGCTGAAAGCAGTAACACGCCGGCAACAACTGCCACCGCGATCCATCGCTTCCTGCGCTGACCCGTGACGACGCCCGTCAGCGCGCGGGTTTCTGTCGCGGGCAACACCGATGCAGGTTGGGTAGCAAGTTCAGCTTCGTGAACTTCGGCAGGAACGTCCGTTTCTTCAAACTCATCGCTGATGACCCGCGCGAACGTGTGTTTCTCGATAACAACAGCGTCGCCTTCCAGTCCACTGAAACCGATCTGCGCGGTATCCCCCTGCGCGATCTTCGCTTGAGAAATTTTCACCGGGGCGACGAACCGGTAGCCGCGTTTCGGGATCGTTTCTATATAGCGCGGCTCGGAAGAATCATCGCCCAACGCCTTCCTCAAGCCATGTATGTTGTGCGAAAGGCTCCCTTCTTCGACGAAGATATCCGGCCACACCTCACGTAGCAGTTGCTCCTTTTCAACAACCTGCGACGCATGCTGCACGAGTACGAGAAGCGTGTCGAAAGCCTTGGGAGTGAGGCGAACGGTCGCGCCGTCCTTCAGCAGAATGCGGCTGCGTGCGTCCATCACGTACGGCCCGAATTCGTATAACTGATTCACCTGCGAGGACATAGCTGCTCTAAGAATTCTTTAAGAATTCGATGAGAAGTTTCTCAGCCCAATTCTAAGAAAACCGAAAAGACTTCCGGGAGTGTCCGCGACTATCTTCCGCCGCGTTCGCGAGGCCGACTACGGACAGTTTCAAAGGCGGTCGCGAAATTATATGGCCGGGTGGCAACCACAGCAATGAGTCGCACCGGCATTGAAAGCAAGCGAGCCGGTCACGCCGTGCGCGGCACCGGCCCGGAAACATTAATTGATTATTAATTCAAAGGAGAACTCTCATGAAACGCATTCTCAATTCAACTGTTATCACTTTAGTCGCTTTCCTTCTGCTGGGAAGTCTTCCCGTAATGGCAGTCTCTCGCCCCTTCGCTCTTAACGGAAAGGGTAGCGGGACGTTTATCCTCGACGGATCGGGCAACTTGATCGGCGCCGACGTGACCTCTACCAGCAATGCCACTCATCTCGGTTTGTGCACAACCGTCGGGCGAGTCAATTACACACCCGCCAATGATCCTGAACACCCTGGCCGTCTACTGTCCAGTGGATCAGGCACGATCACGGCTGCGAACGGCGATGTGCTTTACATCGAGTTTAACGGAGTGTTGGATCCGCCGCCTCCGGGTAGTGCGACGGGTATCGACACGCCGACTTTTCGGTTCGTCGGCGGCACAGGCCGGTTCGCGGGAGCGAGCGGAAGGGCTGAAGCCGTGGTGATTGTTAACCTGGGTACGGGTGCGTTCGAGATCACGATGGTCGGCAATCTCGACTACTAGGATCACGACCGCGGGTTGAAGGGTGTCTGAAAGTTCGTCTCGGACTTTCAGACACTCTTTGCAGTTTGAGATGGATAAAAACTAATGAAACGAAGGAGTGAAAAGCGGGTCGAGATACACGAGTTGTTGATCATACGGACGACAACCGGATCGCTTCCGTCGCTGTGCGAGGAGTGCTCGGCTCGTGACGCGATCATGTTATCGCCGGAACAAGCGTCGAGCGTGACTGGTGTGCCTGAGCGTGTGATTTATCAGTGGGTGGAGGCGGGCGCGATTCATTACCGAGAGGTGAGGGATGGAAAGCTCATCGTGTGCGTGAAGACGCTGTTGTCAATGCCGCCTTTGCACAAAAATCATGTCGAATCCTGAAATCCTGTAAAAACGTCGTGGTGCCTATAACCCGAGATTAGCTTCACAGGATAAACATGATTATCAGGATTAGCATGATTTTTTGTGCAAAGCCTCGAATGACAAACGTTTCCGAAGTTTAGAACGTGAACCGGAAACCAAGCTGGGCCGTCAGCGGTCGTCCAACCGGCGGACCAAATCCCGGACCATACAACGACACTGGCTGCAGGAAACTTCCCGCCGCGGTGGCTGTACTCAAAGCCAGCCGCGAAGCATAGGAAAGGTTCTCTGTATTAGTCAGGTTGTACACGTCGAGATAAGTGCTCAGGTTGAAGCGCTCGCCGAACCGGAACATCTTGCTGATCCGCATGTCGACATTGAAAAAGCGCCCGCTTTGATCGAGGCGAATAGTTCCCGACGGTTCGACGATCCGGCCGTGGCGGAGACTATTGACTTCAGCTTGAACGCAGCCCGGCGGATTGAGCGCACGGATGGCGGCCGAGTTTCCACGCACCGCAAAGACAGCACCCGGATCAACTCCGGCGCAGAGCCTGTCGTTCGTCGCCAGGCCGTCACCATCGATGTCGATTCCGGTATTCGCCGAGAACGGCCGCGAGCTCGCCAGTTGCAGAATCGGAGCAAGCTGCAAGCCCCAGCGCAAGTTGAAAACGCCACTGAGAACAAGTCGATGCCGCTCGTCCAAACGAGTTGGTCCAAACTCTTCCGGTTTAAACTGGTTCTCCGGAGTAGTGGCGATGCCGTTTCCACTGTACGAAGCTACCGGTTGACCACCCCACGATCTGGAACTTGCCAGAACGTAGCTGCCCGAAAACAGGTATTTCCGCGTGCGCCAGCGCAGCGTAGTGGTCCAACTATCGAACAGCGAGCGGTTGGTAGTTCCGATCATGTTGATCTGCTCGATGCGATTGGCAGGAAATCCCGCGTCTACAAACGCGCGATCGAACAGACGGCTGTTAAGTCCACGAACGCATAGCGTCGAGGCGGGATTCGATCCCGGATACGCGGGATTGCAAATGTTCTCGATGCGTGGATTGATCACCTGCACGCGCGGTTCGTGAAGGCCCAGCGTGTGTACGTAGTCACTCGACAACGTTAAGTCGGAGTTGAGTTGTCTTTCGAATCCAATCGAAAACTTCTGGACGTAAGGCTCAGACGCATCGGGGTCGTTTATACGCCCGAATCCACCCACGGCCAGATCAGCGATCGAAAAACCCGGCGGAGGCTGCGGCAGCGGATCGATGCCGAAACGGAACGTCGGCAACTGTCCCACTCCCACTTCCGAATTTGTCAGACTCAGGATTGTCTGGTACAGCACCGGGTTCGATTGCGTTAGTGAGAACAACGTCAGGTTCTGGAAGAGCTGGTCGTAGAAGATGCCGTAGCCGCCACGAATCACTGTCCTTCCCGTTCCTTTGGGATCCCACGCGAAACCAAAACGCGGCTGAAACTCCGTCCAGCT
>DASTQB010000197.1:0-8527 GCA_035761985.1 Pyrinomonadaceae bacterium | reverse complement strand
CAACAGGACTGCGAAGTAGACAGGCACTTGCCGGGACAGTCGCATACGCGTTCGCGATTAAAGATTTGGACTACGCGGAAACTTCAAAAACGGCAGACGCACCGTGCGCACGAATAGTTGGTCCGATCTGATCCCGACCGCCGGCGAGAAACCGTTTGCTCCCGCGGCCGCGATCAGATCGTCTTGATCGATGCCATCGCCACTGATCCCGATGGCGCCCACCAGGACCCCGTTTTTGTAAAGCGGCACGCTGCCCGCGAAGATCTGAATGCCGTTGGGCAGCGCGGGAATCGAAGTACACGGAACCGCAGGACCACCGATCGAAGCCAGGAAGTTGGTCCTGATCAGATCGAGTTGTAAACCGACGTTAAAAGGGCTCCAATCAGCGAGCGGAGTGCTGAATGGACCAGCCGCAGTGTCGTTGATGCCGTCAGGAAAGAACGGCCGGTGGAGAAAACCGACCGCGCGATCGCTGAAAGCAAATCCGCCGTCGAAACGCAGACCATCGGCGAGCGCGCGATCTGCGTAAGATCCAAAACCTGCGGCCCGCAGTGATGTGGCTGCGGTCGAGCTCGAGAAGAAAGCGGCTGTTCGCGCCTTCTGCACGGCAACGTCAAAACCAAATACCGGCGCATCCTGTTGACGAAACACGCCGAGCACAACGCCCGCTGCGTCGACTACAGCGATCGTCACACGCGCATTGCTCCCGAGCGGTTGTCTGATTGCGGCGCGTGTGATGTTTGACTGTTGCGCCGCGCGGGAAATGATCGTGTTGACCTCGGCGGCAGTTAACGCACCTGGTCCAGTGCCTGCAATGAACGGAAAGAACCGCGGACTCACTTCGCCCGAAATCCCGCCGACCGTTTGCGGCACAAACTCCGAATCCGGCGCCATGCCGCCCGGAAAAGTTATTGTCGCTCCCGCAATACTTGCGACCACCGTTGGCACGAGGGGATTCGCAACGTTTGAGAACGGCAATCGGATACCGTCGACGAGAATGTTGTCGCCACGAATTGACGACGGTGTTTCGAAACCGCGAATTCCGGAGGCAGCAATCACCTCCTCGAACGGTTGATCGTCGTCCGTTGGATCGCGATCGACAGTGTAAAGCCCGTCGCCTTCGATCCCGATGCCGCCCGCGGGCAGGCCGTTTTTGTAGATCGGTAAGCCACCGGGATCTGCTGATAATCCCAGGCGCGCCGACGGTTTCTTGATGTCGCTGCAAGGCAGAGAAGAGAACTGGACGCCGTAAAGCGGACCACCCGGACGGAAGCTGATGCCGGGCGGGAAATGTTCCTGAATGATAAATCCCGCCGTGCGCGTGGTGAACGCGTTACCAGTTGTGCTGAAGAACGCGGCGGTCGCCGCTTTCGCCGTCGCCGCATCCGCTGCCGCAACAACTCCGCCTTCAAGACCCTGACCGAGACGTCCAACGCTGCGAACCGTCGTGGTTCCGGGCGCGCCGGTCATCGCGAAAAATCCCAGCACGTTTGCTTCACGATCTGTGACCACGATCGTTACCGGTCGGCCGAGCGCCGTTGCCGCTGACGCAGCTTGTTGCAGGATCGTCTGCACATCCGTCGGATTCAGATTCGTGGCGGCGATACCGACCGGTGGACCAGGCGCCGTCAGGCCCGGCGTTGGGACAGCGCCAGGATCGTCAGGTGGTCCATCGCCGACATGTCCGATGCCGACACGCACGCGATTACTCTCAACGCCGCGATAGTTGATCCGCACAAGCACATCGCCCGCGTGCGGCAGGTTAGACGCAAGGCGGACAACGAGCGACGTGGCCCACGGTTGATCGGGGACAGTCCCGACGTGTTCGACAGTCAACGGATAAATCGTCCGGCTCGCATCTTCGGCGTCTGCACTCACGGCGCTCGCTGTTTCACCCGGCTGCAATTGCAGGTTCATCGCAAAGAGCATGATGCGAGTCGCGGCATCCGGGCCGAATTTTACGTGCACCGTCGTGTTGAATGGTTCGCGTTTGCGTGTGACCGATTCGAAGGAGATTGCGCGCGTGGAATCGGCGTGACTGATCAACGTGGGACGCGTGGTCTGGGCGCGGCCAATATCAAACTTCATGACGCTGATCGCTACGAGCAGAAACGTCAGTAGCAGGACGGCAGGCCGCATGGCGCACAATGTATCACAAAGCTCTCGCCGCGTTGCGCAGATTTTCTTCTATAAAAATCTGCGCAATCTGTGTTACAAGGCTCACGCAAACAGGCGTGACTCGTCATTCATTCAAAATTGCAATGTCGACGTTGCTGGTTTTGGCGAGTTGTCTCCCCGTCTTCGCACAAAGAGAGGGTCGCCTGAAAGGCGTGGTCCGTACCTCCGCCGGCGCGCCTGCAGCAGGCGTCGTCGTTATCGTCGCCAATCAAGTCACACGCAACGTGCGACATGTTCGCACCGAGAGCGACGGCAGTTACTCGATTCAATTGCCCGCGGGCGCTTATCGTCTCACGTTGGACCAACCAAACGTCGCGCAGTTTGATAAAGACAAGAACTACGGCGACTTCGCTATCGTCCGCGGCGACACACTCGAAAACGTAATCATCGAACCTGACAAAGAGACTGTCGTCGATATTCCTTTAGCGCCGCCGCAGACCGGCGAGCCTGCTCCTCCACAGCGACGCGAGACGCCGGATCGCTGGCGCATGAAGTTTCCCGAGTACGATCGTTACGGCGATCGTGGCGCGCGTGGCCGCGACATTCCTTTCAAGCAAGGTCGCTGGTGGGATCCGTACAATCAAAACGTCCTCAAGGGCGACTACCCGATCCGCGGCGACAAGCTCTTCATGATCCTGACAGCCGTGAGCAGCACCGGCGTGGAGCAACGGCGCGCGCCGTCGCCTTCGGATGTGAGCAGTGTCGATCCGGTGAGTGGTGAGTTCTTCGGCAGGCCCGAACAGTTTGCCGCAGCGCAGACGATCCAGTTCAGTTTCGAGCTATTTCACGGCGATACGACTTTCAAACCGCGCGATTGGGCCATCAAGTTTTCGCCGACGTTCAGTGTGCCAAACTATGTCAACGCGCGTGAGAACGGCATCGTCAACATAGACGTGCGCCGCGGCACGAACCGCACTGACTGGCACGCCTCGCTTGAAGAAGCCTTCGGCGAAGTGAAGCTGGCAGACCTGAACGCAAACTACGATTTCGTTTCCGTGCGTGCAGGCATTCAGCCGTTTGTTTCCGACTTTCGCGGTTTCATCTTCTCCGATAACAATCTCGGCGCGCGCGTGTTTGGCGCGTTCGACAACAATCGCTACCAGTTCAACGGCGCGTACTTCTCGATGCTCGAGAAGGACACGAACAGCGGCTTGAACCGCTTCGACACGCGTCATCAAAACGTTTACATCGCAAACTTCTTCCGGCAGGATTTTATTCGCAAGGGCTACACGGTCCAGGGGAGTTTTCATTACAACGACGATCGACGAAGCGTGAAGTTTGATCGAAACGGGTTTCTGGTCCGGCCCGCGTTGATAGGCGACGTGCGGCCACACGCGGTCAAGGTCGGTTATCTCGGCGTCAGCGGCGACGGCCATTTGGGCCGGCTCAATCTTTCGAACGCTTACTACTTCGCATTTGGTCACGACGAGCGAAATCCGATCGCCGGCCGGCGCGTTGAAGTCAGATCAAACATGGCGGCCGTCGAGGCTTCCGTTGATCGCGACTACCTGCGGTTCAAGGGTTCGTTCTTCTGGGCGCAGGGTGATGCGAATCCGACAGACGAACGCGGTTCGGGTTTCGATGCGATCTTCGACGATCCGAATTTTGTCGGTGGGCAGTTTTCGTTCTGGGTGCGGAACGGCATTCGACTGACGCAGACGGGCGTTGGCCTGGTCCATCCAAACAGTTTGTTGCCGAGTTTGCGAAGCAGCAAGATTCAGGGGCAGGCGAATTTCGTGAACCCGGGGATCTTTATTTACAACGCCGGGCTGGATGTTGAAGTGACGCAGCGGATCAAGGCTGTGATTAACGTCAACTACCTGCGCTTTCATCGAACGGAGCCGCTCGAACTCGTCTTGTTTCAAAACCGGATCCGGCACGATATCGGGTTTGATTACAGTTTGGGTGTCGCGTACCGGCCGTTTCTTATTAACAATTTTACGGTGACGTTTGGTGCGTCATCGTTGCAGACGGGCAGCGGGTTTCGAGACATATTTACCGATGCGAATCGGAACTGCCCGCCTGGCGTTGAGGATTTTTGTGGGCCAAGTGTGATCAGTCCGAAGAAGATGTTGTATTCGTTGTTTGGGCAGATGAAGTTCATTTTTTAACCACAGATGACACGGATCTTAAAACCGATTTGGGTGCTGATCGTGATTGGGATCGCGATCGGAGCGATCTCTGCGCAGCAGCAGCAGCAGCCGGCGGCGAAAGTTGAGGGGTGTGTCGCCTGTCATGGGCTGATCGAGCCGATGCATAAGTATGGGCCAACGGAGTCACTTGCGAAGCTAAAGGATGGGAAGGATGCGGTTGGGCTGAGTTGTACTGCGTGTCATGGAGGGAATCCGGTTTCGAAGCTAAAAGACGAGGCGCATGTGCAGGCGAAGTATCCGCGCGAGTGGCGGCGCAATGGGAAATACACGGGCGCGAATCCGGAACGGTCCAATACGCTGCTGGCGCGTGAGAGTTGGGAGTTTGTGCGGTTTGTGAATCCGGGTGATCTGCGGGTGGTTGGGAAGACGTGTGCCGGGTCTGCGTGTCATGAGGTGGAGTCGAAGAATGTTGCGCGCAGCATGATGACGCACGGCGCGATGCTCTGGGGCGCGGCGCTCTACAACAATGGCAGCTTTCACCTGAAAGATGCGCGGTTTGGCGAGAGCTACAGCGAGTCGGGAGTGCCGCAGACGCTGCTGCAAACGAGTACCGAGGAGGAGCGGCGTGCGAAGGGTTTTCTGAGTTTGCTCGAGCCGATTGCGCGTTGGGAGATCTCTCAGCCGGGAAACATCCTGCGCGTGTTTGAACGCGGCGGGAAACGACGTCTCGAAGTCGGTTTGCCTGATAAAGAAGAAGAGCCGGGGAAACCTGACAAAGGTCTGAGTCCGCGTGGTCTTGGCACTGCGCAACGCACCGATCCGGTCTTTCTTGGCCTGCAAAAAACGCGGTTACTCGATCCGACGCTCAACTTTCTCGGCACAAACGATCATCCCGGCGATTATCGTTCCTCCGGTTGTTCTGCCTGTCACGTGATCTACGCAAACGATCGCGACCCGGCCCACTCAGCTTTCTACAACCAGGCGGGCAACCTCGGTTTCTCACAAAGCGCCGACACGAGCATTCCGAAGAATCAATCCGGACATCCGATCAAGCACCAGTTCACGAGCCAGATTCCGACTTCGCAGTGCATGGTCTGTCACATGCACCCGGGAACGAACATGGTCGCCACTTACCAGGGGCTCACGTGGTGGGACAACGAAAGCGACGGCTCGAAGATGTATCCCGCGAAGCAGCACAATCCGAGCCAGGATGAGGAACAGGAGAAACTCGATCGAAATCCCGAAGGTGCGAGTTTGCGTGGGCTGTGGTCCAACTTTGATTTTCTGAAAGACACCGGCTTGCCTTCGTTCAATTCGCAGCTGCGGAACACGCAGTTTGCGGATTCGCATGGTCACGGCTGGATGTTTCGCAAAGTTTTCAAACGCGATCGAAAAGGAAACCTGCTCGACGCCGACGACAACATCGTCTCGCCCGACGATCCGCAGAAGTTCAACAAGGCGGTGCATCTCAACGATATTCATGCCGAACGCGGTATGCACTGTATCGACTGCCACTTCCGCCAGGACTCGCACGGCGACGGCAATCTTTACAACGAGCCGCGCGCGGCGATCGAGATCGCGTGCGAAGACTGTCATGGGACCATCAAGCAAAAGGCGTCGCTGTTTACCTCAGGTCCGGCCGCGGCACTCGCAACCGGCACTGCAGCCGAGCGGCGCAAGTCGCAAAACCAGCCACTTGCCGGACAGGATCTCACGCGCATTCGCGTGCGGGACGTTGAAGGATCTCGCATCCCACTCTTCCAGCGCGTGACTCGCGATCGCAAACGCAAAGACGAAAAGGGCGTCGACGTCGATCTGAAGACCGGCGACATCATGCAAAACTCGATGGTCGTGCCCGGACGCTGGTGGCGCGTGCCGCAAACGATCGACACTGTTACGCAAGGCAGTCGCGACTACAACGAACAGTCGCGTTACGCGAAGACCATTCGCAAAGACAATGCGACGTGGGGCGACGTTCCTGCCGACGGCAATCAACTCGCGCATCGCGACGACAATATGACGTGTGTGTCGTGTCACTCTTCGTGGGTGACGAGTTGTTTCGGTTGTCACTTGTCGATGCAGGCGAACCGCAAGATGCCGAACCGTCACAACGAAGGCGGCAACACGCGCAACTTCACGCAGTACAACTTCCAGGTGTTGCGCGACGACATCTTCATGCTCGGCCGTGATGGAACGGTGACGGGAAATCGCGTGGCGCCGGTGCGCTCGTCGTCGGCCGTCCTCGTGAGTTCGCAGAATCAAAATCGCGAGTGGATCTATTCGCAGCAGCAGACGACGTCGGCTGAAGGTTTCGCGGGCCAGGCTTTCAACACACACGTGCCGCACACAGTGCGTTCGAAGGAGACGAAAGCGTGCAGCGATTGTCATGTGTCGGCGAACAACGACAACAACGCGTGGCTGGCCCAGTTGCTCTTGCAGGGGACGAATTTCGTCAACTTCATGGGCCGGTACGTTTATATCGCTGCCGGTCATTCACTCGACGTTGTTGTAGCCACTGAACACACGGAACCGCAGGCGGTGATGGGCAGCACGTTGCAGAAGATTGCATACCCGTCGAACTACGATCAGTTTGTGCGTGGCGGGCGTGAGTTGAAGACGTTTTACGAGCACGTTGGCAACCCGCGTGTGTTGCAGGTCCAGTTGCGTGGCGAGTACGCGTATGTTGCGGCGGGCGAGGGCGGGTTGCGTGTTTACGACGTTGCACAGATCGATCACAAAGGGTTTTCGGAACGGATCGTCACGGCGCCTGTCTCGCGGTTTGGGCAGAAGTTCTGGGTCAAGACGAAATACGCGACGGCGGTTGCGGCGCCAACGACGCTCGCAGTCGATCCAGCGCGTAGCAGGCTCGCCGTGAACGAAGAGCAGCCGATTCATGCGCTTTATGCGTACCTGTACGTTGTGGACAAGTACGAAGGACTGATTCTCGTAAACGCCGCAACCCTCCTCGACGGCGATCCATTGAACAACTACCTGAAACGTGCGCGCCCTGCATTCAACCCCGATGGTGCGCTCAACGACGCGAACAACATCACCATCGCAGGCAACTACGCCTACATCACCACCGCGCAGGCCCTCGCGATCGTAAACATCAACGACCCTCTTAATCCGCGGTTAGTGAAACGGATCGCTCTGAAACATCCGCGTTCATCCGCGGTCCAGTTCCGGTATGCGTTGGTGGTTGACGACGAAGGTTTGAAAGTTGTCGATGTGACTGTTCCGGAGCAGGCGCGTCTTGTCGACGGCGCTCAAGTTCCGTTGGCCCATGCGCACGATGTTTACGTCGCACGCACGTACGCGTATGTTGCGAACGGCAAAGACGGAATCGCGATCGTCGACGTCGAGCAGCCGGAGCGCCCACGCCTGGACCAGATGTACAACGCCGAGGGCAAGCTCAATGACGTGCACCAGGTGAAGATCGCGATGACGAACGCGAGCCTGTTTGCCTATGTCGCGGATGGAAAGAACGGAATGCGGATTTTGCAACTGACGTCGCCTGAAACGATGCCTGAGTATGCGGGATTCAGTCCTCGACCGCGGCCAGTGTTGATCGCGACGTTCAAGACGAAAGGCGAAGCACTCGCGATCTCGAAACCACTCGATCGCGATCGTGCAGTTGATGAGAGTGGGAATCAGGTTTCGGTTTTTGGGCGGCGTGGTGCTCGGCCGTTCCGTTACGATGAGATGCTCAGGATGCTGAGAACAAACGACGGGCGAGGGGACTTCTTCCGCGTGAGCGACAAACCAAAATAGGCCACGGATTTACACGGATGTACGCAGATCTGCGTTAATTCGCGTTAATCCGTGGCTAGATCAAATAGTGATGATTGCGCTGCGGCTTTGCGACGCGCCGCGCGCCTCACAGCCCGATCGAGCGGTTCCTGCCCGTCTTCATCCGCAAACACGTCGAGCTCGTACCGCTCCAGTCGCGCGAGCACTTCGCGTGCGCTTGCGATAACTACCGGCGGCAGGCCTGCCAGTCGCGCCACTTCGATGCCGTAAGACTTCGACGCGCGCCCGCGCTCGAGTCGATGCAGAAACACCACTTCACCTTCACGCTCTGTTGCAGTGATCTGATAGTTCTGCGCTCCCGGCAGTCGCTCGGCGAGTTCCGTCAGCTCGTGATAGTGCGTGGCGAACAGCGTTTTCGCTGCATGCTCGGCTGAGTCGTGCAGGTACTCCGCAACTGCCCACGCGATCGACAGTCCATCGAAAGTCGCCGTCCCGCGCCCAATCTC
>DASTQB010000196.1:0-13047 GCA_035761985.1 Pyrinomonadaceae bacterium | reverse complement strand
TCTGTGATGAATTTGCAGCCTTCGAACGACACCTCCTCGAGCGACTTGATCCGGCTCAACATCTCAAGGCTCGCGTCCGTGATCAGTGTGTAGCCTGCGTGGTACTTCTTCAGCGACGGCATGCCTGCGATATGACTCGTCGCCACATCCGTCGTGTCGCGGCAGTACATCAGGATCAGCGACTCCAGTTGCCCACAACGGCCGATGTGACGAAAACCATCGTCGCCAACGTCCATCGGCATCAATTCTTTTAGCATTGGGAAGTCGCCCAAACTCGCGAGCGCTGCATCATCGACAAACTTGCAACTCACAGCCAGCCCTTTCAACGCCGGCATCCGCGAGAGTGCTACAAACCCTGGTCCTTTCAGGTTTGGACACTCACGCCCCCAGAAGTACTCAATCGTCTGCGATCGACTAAGCGCGCGAAAACCCTCGTCAGTCGCAACAGTACCCTGGCCCATCAACATGCGAAGCTTTGGCAACGCAGCGATGTGACGCATCGCGTCGTCGTCACAGAGTGCATCCTGACAACCCAGGTAAGCGAGGTTCGATAAACCGTCGAGACATTGAAGATCATCACCACGCAAACTCGTCGTGTGCCAGAAGAAACTCAAACCAACAAGTCCGTCCAGCCCACGCAGCTTGTAGAGTCCAGCGCGCGTGAATGGACCATCGATTAGCAGATCCGTTGGCTCAGCACTAAACGACATCAGTCCGAATCGAGGTTCTTCTGCCTGCCGCATCTTGAACGCGGGAAACTGGTGCAACAGCGCGAGACCATCGTCGGTTACGTTTCGTCCGGTCTTGAAGCGACGCAGGTTTGGTTTCCCGGCGAGGGCGGCGATTGCGCCGTCGCCCGTGTTGCAGCCCAGCAGGTCAACTTCCTCGAGTTGATCGCAGAACCTGAGATTTGAAATCCCCTGGTCAGTGATGTTGGCTTGCCAGTACATTTGGAACACGCGCAGTTCGCGCAGTTGGGCCAACGCTTCGAGACCGCGGTCGGTGATCTGCCCGCCGAGGGTCAATTCGCGCAGTTGCGGCATACGAGCGAGATACCGGAGACCTTTGTCCGTCAGACGTTTTGAACCGTCGAGGTTGAGCGACGTGATCTGGTCCAACTGCGAAATGATTTCGAGATCATCATCGCCGATAAGGTTCGCCGAGTTGATTCGCGTAAGCCCGAGCTCCCTGATTACCGCACACAGTTTCTCCCAGTCGTTGCTCGACATCGGCTGGCGCGGCTCGATACTGTTGCTGGTCCAATCGATGCGATAGAAAGGCGGCCTTGAGCTCAGGACGAAGGGCGCCGAATGCGGATCGCCGGCGGGTGCGTTACTCGACTGCGCCAGTTCGTCCCAATCTTTGAAGCCGTAGAGTCGCGCGACAACAAGTTGCGCATCGTCTAACGTGAAGTCGTTTATACGTCGTTGCGTGTCAGGGACATTGAAAAGCTTATCGCGGACGAAGTCGCGTATCTGTTGCACGTCGAGTGAGCTATGGAAGAGATCGTTGAGACGCGTTGCCGCCGTGGCGTCGGCTGAGTTATAGACCGCTACGAGATCTTCTGCGATGCGGCGATGGTGTTCGAGTTCCGGAGAGGCTTGGATATGATGAACAAGCCTGGGCCAACTTTCGAAACCGTACTCGCGAGCGACGACGAACTGGGCGTCGGCCAGAATCGGATCGGAAACGTTTTGTTTGTACTTGCGAAGGCGATCGTGAGCAGAGGGATCGCTGTTGCGTAGTTGTTGCAGGAGTTCCTTAGCTTGTTTGCGGAGTTGTTCGAGAGACGGACGCGCGGGCAGACGAGACATGGTTGATCTCCTTTCGTTAGCGCCCGTGTCCGCAGTCGGGCCAAAAGAAGATCGAGTTTTGTCGCAAGACAAATGTCAGGTGGGCTCAGCCCTTTCCGCGGACGGGTTGCGGCCTGTGACGCGGAATGGATAGTAACTCCGGGTTATTCACGGCAGCAACCGCGGATTCAAGCGGATAGCGCCGATCATCGATATATATATCCCTGTTAGTCGGTGGCAATATTCAGTCTATGAAACTGCTTGCCCTCTGTTTCCTGCTGCTCATTCTCAGCGTGCAGTTGTTCTTCTCCGTCCGGCGCGAATCGCAGACGTGGGATGAGGCGAATCACATCTATGCCGGATATCGCATGTGGACGCATGCGGACTACGGACTCAATCCTGAACATCCACCGCTGCTGAAACTGCTCGCGACCGCGCCGTTGTTGTCGTCGCAACCGAAGTCGCCGGCCCCGGAAGAACGCTTCTTTAAAGAGGACGCGTTTCTTCGAGGCAAAGACTTTCTTTACCAGAACGACGCTGACCGCATTCTCGCGCGCACTCGCACGGCCGCAGCCGTTCTGACACTGCTTACCGCGCTAGTCGTCTTCTTCGGAACGCGGGAGATGTTTGGATACGGCCCCGCGTTCATCGCACTCACCCTCCTAGCTTTCGATCCAAACATCCTGGCGCATGGGGCGTTGATTACAACAGATGTTGGCCTCGCATGCTTCATGTTTCTCAGCGTCTTTATGTTCTATCGCTTCGTGAAGGCGCCATCGGCTTTACGGCTGATTGCGGCGGGAGTGTCGGTCGGGCTCGTACTCGCAGTCAAACACACGGGGATTCTCGTTCTGCCGATCCTGTTCTTACTCACTCTTTGCGAGATCGCCTTCAACATCTTCGCGCGGGATCGCGAAAAGATCGGGCGTCACGCGCTCAAGCTCATTGGTTCGCTTGCGGTCATCGTTCTCGTCGGCTGGCTGGTCCTATGGTCCACTTACAGGTTTCGCTACGACGCACGCCCGGACGGTCTGCAGATGAATCCGCCACTGGCTGAGTATGTACAGGGTCTAAAACCTTTCGAAGTGTCGTTCATTTCCACCGCCGCTCGGTTGCGCATACTTCCTGAGTCGTATCTCTATGGTCTTGCCGATGTAAAACTCACTTCGAATTACTACACGAGCTACGTGCTCGGAAAGGTTTATGCACACGGCGTTTGGTTCTACTTTCCCGTCGCTTTTCTGATCAAATCGACGGTTGGCGTCCTCGTGTTGCTGTTGTTGAGCGTGGTTACCATTCGTCGTCTGAACCGCTGGCGAGAAGTCATCTTTCTGATCGTGCCCGTGATCTTTTATCTACTCGTCGCGATGACTGTCGGCATGAACATTGGGGTGCGACACATTCTCGTCGTTTACGTTTTTTTGTATGTGCTAATCGGCGGTGCTACATGGGCGTTGATGAAGAAGAGTCGAACGTGGGCTTACGCTGCGGCATTGTTTCTGTTCCTCCATGCGGCTTCATCCGTGCTCGCGTTTCCAAACTACGTCGCGTACGCAAATGAACTCTGGGGTGGACCATCGCAAACGCACAAGTATTTAACCGACTCAAATTCCGATTGGGGTCAACAACTGAAGAGCGTCAAGCGGTATCTCGATCAGCGTGGAGTGAAAGACTGTTGGTTCGTGTATTTTGCGGCTGGCGTCGCTGAGCCGGGCTACTACGGAATTCCGTGTAAGCCTTTACTGACAATCAACACCTTGTGGCTGAACGAGCCAATCGATGTGCCTTCTACGATTGAGGGACCGGTGCTGATTAGCGCGAGCAACTTGTCGGGTGTCGAGTTTGGGCCGGGGTCGCTCAATCCGTACGGCCAGTTCAAGCTGCTTGAACCTACGGCCGTGATCGATCGCGGGGTTTTCGTGTTTGATGGTAAGTTCGACGTGCCCCTCGCGGCGGCGCTTAGCAGGGTGCAGAAGTCGCGGAGTTTCGCGCAGGCGAAGCAGCTCGATCAGGCGTTGCAGGAAGCGCAGGCGGCGGTGGCGTTGGCGCCGGATTCAATACACACGCAACTCGCGCTCGGAGACGTTCTTCTTGGGATGGGCCAACATCCGCAGGCGCGTGCGAGTTATAAAAAGGCGCTTGAGCTCGCGAAGACGATAGAGCCCGAGTTTCAGATTCGTGCAGTTCCGGGAATCGAGCTACAACTTGAAGGAGTTCAAAAATGAACCTGAGCAAGCTGTTTAGAGCACTCATACTTCTCATCGCACTGGTCGATTGCGCAGCCTACGCGCAGGCGGTGGCTGAGCAGCCGGCACGCCGCGAGGGGGAGATTTGGTTTGAGCCGGCTAAAGTTCAAGTCGGTGGACAGGAAGGTGAACGCGGGCATTTGATGGTCCGCGAGAACCGGCAGAACTCGAAATCGAACCTCGTCGAGCTCGTCTTTATTCGACTGAAGAGCACAACGGATAAGCCAGGGTTTCCGACGGTTTACCTCGATGGTGGTCCAGGTTCTTCCGCGATCAATCTCGCCAACGTTCCCGATTACATGCGCGCTTTTCAGAAACTGCGCGAAGTGGGCGACGTGATACTACTGGACCAGCGCGGCGTCGGACGCTCAAGACCAAGCCTGACGTTCCTCACGTCAGAATCGCTGCCCGCTGACGTGTTTGCTGACAGGGAAGTAGCTTTACGAGCGTTCAAAGAACGCTCGAAGGCTGCCGCGGACCACTTCCGCGCGAAGGGAATCGACATCCTCGCATACAACACGATCGAAAGCGCGCACGACGTCGACGATCTGCGCAAAGCCTTAGGCGCTGAAAAACTGAACCTCGTTGGTTTCAGCTACGGCACTCACCTCGGCCTCGCTTGCATTCGCTATCACGGAAAGAACCTGAATCGTGTCGTGTTGATCGGAACGGAAGGACCAGATCACACTGACAAACTACCGAGCACCTCCGACGCTTCAATCCGCCGGCTCTCAGAAATTGTCGCGAAGGATCCGGAAATCGGTCCCAGGATGCCGGATCTGGCCGGCACTCTTAAACGCCTACTCGATCGCTTCGAAAAAGAACCCGTAACCGTCACGATTACGGATCAGCGCACCAGAAAACCGGTGGATGTGAAGGTCGGAAAACTCGGGTTACAGTTTCTGATCATGCGCGATCTCGGCGACACCAACGACCTGCCGATCTTTCCGCTCTGGTTCTACACGATGGACAAAGGCGATTATTCGATCCTGAAACGCTTTGTCGAAAGACGCTACAACCAGTTTGGCGCCGCAGTTTCGATCATGACGCTCGTGATGGACGTCTCATCCGGGGCCAGCAAAGCACGGCAGCAGCGTATTCAAAAAGAAGCGAAAACGGCAATGCTCGGCGACATCGTCAACTTCCCGGTTTCGCAGATGGGCGACGTGTTTGGAAATCCGGATCTTGGAAACGCGTTCCGGTCGCCGATAAAGACAGACGTGCCAACTCTGTTCGTGAGCGGTGTGCTCGACAACAACACGCAGCCGTTCCAGGCAGACGAAGTGCGCAAGACTTTCAAAAACAGCACGCACATCGTGATCGACAATGCGGGCCACGAAAGTATGTTGACTAACGCTGACGTTCAGCAGGTGTTGGCGCAGTTTTTGAAAGGTGAAGACGTAAGCAAAGTGAAGATCGCGTTGCCACCGCTGAAGTTTCAACCGCTTCCGTAGAAAAATCCGCGTAATCTGTGGCTAAACTTATTGCACGGTTAACGACAACCGCAGTTTATTCAATCCGCGGAAACTGAGATTCGTCCGCCATGCTGGAGCCTCGTCCAGCATCCGTAAACCTGATGTCCGTTCAAGCAACGTAGTGAAAGCGATCTCGGCTTCGGTGTAGGCGAGTGCTGCGCCGATGCAGAAGTGTGTGCCGTGCCCGAATGAAAGCGCAATCCCTTCGTCGCGTGCGATGTCGAGTTGTTCCGGACGAGTGAATTTCTCCGGATCGTGATTGGCAGAGCCTAAAAGAAGAATCACAGTCTGACCTTGTTTGATTTCCTGATCGTGCCACATGAAATCTTCCGTCGCGGCACGTCCTGAGAACTGCACCGGACTATCGAACCTCGCGAACTCACGCACAGCTAAGCCGATCAGCGACGGATTCTCTTTGAGTCTTGCAAACTGATCGGGATGCTGAAGCAGTGCGAGCAATCCGTTCCCGAGAAGGTTCCGCGTAGTCTCGTGTCCCGCGACAAGCAGGAGTGTGCACTGGGCCAGCAGCTCTTCGGTTGTGAGTGCGTCACCTTCTTCCTCGACCTGAAGCAGCAGGCTTACCAGATCATCTCCTTTATTCGCGCGCCGCTCCGGAAGCAGTGCGCGGAAATATTCCGTCAGGCTGACGAGACTGTTCTGCGCGCGGCGTGCTGTGTCAATCGTCGGCGCCGCATTGCCGAAAAAGTTAGCCAGGTCTTCAGACCAGATACCGAAGTCGTACTGGTCCTCGCCGGGTATGCCAAGCATCTCTGCAATCACTCGCACTGGCAGCGGGTTCGCAAACTCAGTCATGAACTCCATTTCCGAGTTTCCCGCGACGTTGTCGAGAAGTGAATCGACAACCTGCTGAATGCGCGGGCGAAGTCGCTGAATCATGTTCGGCGTAAACTCCTTGTTGAGGAGTTTGCGGAGGCGGCTGTGCTCTGGCGGATCGAGAAAGAGCATCCACTTCGAGAAGATGCGATTGAACGTTGCGAATTCGTCTTGCACGTCGGGTGGCAGCGCGGCGGTGAGCGTGTGGCTGCGTCGACTCGAGAGACGCGCATCATGCAACGCTGTTAGTACATCAGCATAACGCGGCACTACCCAGGCACCGTTGCGAAACTTGTCGACCCAGTGTAACGGCGCGGCCGTCCGGAGGTGGCTGTAAATCTGGTAAGGATTGGTAATGAAAGTGGAATCGAACATGAGGCGCGGTATTGTATCGGAGTTGTCAATAGGGTGCTGCGCGACTTCGGGAAATTTAAATTAAGAACGCAACGCAAGTGCAATACTAGCGGGTGTATCAGGTGTATCATAAGCTCGCCCCGATTTAGTCGCAGTGAATCAACAAAAAACCGTAGTGAGTTTTCCTCGCCTGAATCGATCTATCTAACGAGCAACCCCCCGGTTGATCTCGGCGAACCCGGATTCTGCCGCATTTAGCGCCCAAGGTGCGTAGTCAGACAACCGCCCATCTTGATCGCCGACTGCGGCAGATGCCTTTCTCATCTCCTTATCCGCTCATCACAAATCATTGACGCACGCCCGTCATGAGCGTATAAAAAATCCATACCAAGCGGCTGCTTTTTCCCGCGTCTTCTCGATGTTGGTGAATTGCCTCCTCGCAAACCTGTCCTGAGAAGACATGAAAATTTACGAACACCACCCTTGTGGTTCCTGCTGAAGGACCGAGCTTGCTCGATCCCCGGCCAACTCCATCACCGTAACAAGGAGCCTCCGATGTTTTCACTACCGTCTCTCGCCTCTCGAAAACCGCTCTTTACTGTTTCAGTCATCTCGATCGCACTGTTGTTGGCAGCGACTATTTCCCAACCAGTCGAAAGCGCTGCCACCCAGGAACGTGCGAAGAAACCTCGGCGCTATCCAAACCTTGACGTAAGAGTCACCGATCCGCAAACGATGTCGAACATCGCTCGCACCAACGCAAGCAACATCACTCAACGACTACAAGCACGAAAGACTGCGGTTGAAAATGCAATCGCACGGCTTAAAACATTTTCCCGGGGTGCGCACGCAAAGTCGTCGCCACTGACCGGCGCGGTTGAAGTGTTACGAAGCACCACCGGTGCTCTTACTGCTCCCGCACCCGGCCGCAATGGTGAAGACATAGTGCGTGGATTTATCAGGAACAACAGCGACCTCTACGGACTGTCGCCGAACGACATCGCGGGTTTGCGAATCAGCGGTGAGAGTGTCAGTGGCGGCAGTGGGATGCGCATGGTCCGCGTCGAGCAAACAGTCAACGGGCGTCCGGTCTTTCAGAGTGATACGCGATTCATTCTCGACGGTGAGGGAAGAGTGATTCGTTCGACCGGATTGATTGTTCCTGACACCAGCGCCGTCTCACCCGACTTCGCCCGGCTCATCTCAGCGCAAGCCGCGTTAGGCGTAGCGATGAAATCAGTCGACATTGAAATCGAAACTTCGCAAGCGACGATTGCGAACCGCAATGCCGATGGAACTGAAGTCGAGATAGTCTCCAAGAATGCAAACATCGCAGGAAGCGTCACCAGTAAACTGGTCTACTTTCCACTCGCTCCCGGCATTCTCGTTCCAGCATGGTCGCAGGTGACGTTTACCAAAGGCGTGGGCGATTGGTACACACTGGTTGACGCAAGATCCGGAAAGCTGTTGTGGCGAAAGAACATTCGCAACGATGCTTCAAATCACAACGCGCGTTTTCGAGTTTATGTGCAGGCAGACGGCACCACGCCTGCCGATAGTCCGGCGCCGCTCTCGCCAACCACTGCCACGACCGGCTCCAACACGCAGCCTGCGGGTATCTCTCCAACGATCGTCAGTATGTTCACGGCGCAGAGTTTGACCGCTAGCCCGAATGGATGGATCGACGATTGTTCAGCGGGCGGTTGTACCGCCGCGCAGACGCAGACGATCGGAAACAATGTTCACGCCTATCTTGATCGCGACTCATTCGGTAACACGCCCGACTTTGAACCAAGCTCAGTGATCGACGGCGGTGGTAAGCCGATGGGCAATCCCGACGTCAATGGACGAAACCGCGATTTTCTGGGAACGTCGCCGCGAAATTTTGAGACGAGTTACCTTCCACCACCGCAGGCGGGTAATCCTGAGTCAGGTCAGACTGCGAGCGGCGATGGCAATAACGGCACAACCGCTGTGGACCAGTTTCGCCGTGGAGTGCTGACTCAAATGTTTTACGTGACGAACTGGTATCACGATAAGTTGTTCCTGCTCGGGTTCGATGAAGCCGCGGGTAATTTCCAACAGACAAACTTCGGCGGGCAGGGAAGCGGCAACGATCGTGTTTTGGCTGAAGCTCAGGACGACTCAGGCTTCAACAATGCCTTCTTTTCGACGCCGCCAGACGGGCAATCAGGTCGAGCGGTGATGTATATCTTCGATGGACCAACGGTGGACCGTGACGGCGCGCTTGACTCCGAAGTACTGATTCACGAACTCACGCACGGCGTAACCAGCAGGATACTTGGAAATGCCTCCGGTCTTGTGTGGGATCCGGGCGCCGCTCTGAGCGAGGGATGGAGTGATTTCTTTACTCTCGCCCTGCTCAACAACACGAGTGCCGATAGTCCGAGCGGTAAGTACGCAGTGGGCGCTTATTCCACTTACAAGTACCACCTCATTAGTTCGTACACTGACAACTATCTCTACGGCATTCGCCGCTTCCCGTATTCGACGAGCAGCTCGATCAATCCGCTTACGTGGGCAGACGCCGACGACTACACAAACAACTTGTCAGGTGGAATCACCCCCGATCCGCTCGGCAACAACCAGGCCGGTGCGGCTGAAGCGCACAACGCTGGTGAGATTTGGGCACTGACTTTGTGGGAAGTGCGTAGCCGGATCATCACCGCTAACGGCGGCAGTGTGCCTACCGGCAATCAGATAATGCTTCAACTGGTTACCGACGCACTCAAGATGACGCCGATCAATCCGAGTTACATCGATGCGCGCGATGCTCTCATCGACGCTGATTGCGCCACCAACGCGTGCGCGAATGAGCAGTCGATCTGGAATGGCTTCGCAACTCGAGGCCTGGGTTACGGCGCGCGCGTTTCTACTTCGTATGGATTAGCGCCGCTTGTTTCACACCAGGGAATCGCTGAGTCGTTCGCAACTCCGGGACTCGACGTGCAGACCGTTGCTGTGAACGACAGTCTCGGCAACAACAACGGAGCGATCGATCCGGGCGAGCCGATCCGAATTACAGTCACGCTTACAAATCCGTGGCGCAGCACTTCGAAGAATGTAAGTTCGGCAACGGCAACGCTGACCACCTCGACATCGGGCATCACCATCATGGATGGCTCGTCCACCTACGGCGCGATCCCGGCTCAGGGCAGTGCGTCCGGCGATTCGTTTCAGATCAACGTGCCGTTGACGGTGAGCTGTGGACAATCGCTTAAGTTCACGATCACGTCGAACAGTTCATTAGGGGCAAGGGCGGTCAACTTCCAGATGCGCGTCGGTGCTCCAAATGGCACGGGTGCGCCGGTAACCTACACGCGCACTCCGAGTGTTCCGCTTCCGATTCAGGATCTGTATCCACGCGGCACGATTGATTCGTTAACCATCAACGACGACTTTGAGATCGCGGATCTCGACTTCCGTGTGGACCGTATTTCACATACTTTCCCCGCCGACCTCACGGTCGGTTTCAGGGCGCCGAACGGGTACGGCGTCGATCTGATCTCGTTCATCGGGTTTAATGTTGGCGCCGGCCACGGTCCCGACGTGGTTGATATGGTTATCGACAATCAGGCTACCGGCGATTTACTGCAGGCCGAGGAGCCACCGTACAGCGGCAGTTGGCTGCCGGTTGCGAACTCGCCGTCGTGGCCGTC
Organism: Pyrinomonadaceae bacterium; assembly: GCA_035761985.1. GTDB lineage: Bacteria > Acidobacteriota > Blastocatellia > Pyrinomonadales > Pyrinomonadaceae > PSRF01. The sequence continues at coordinate 2,665 of DASTQB010000196.1, read as the reverse complement.
ACCGGAGCCTGTCGGTGAACTGAACAAAATCAATGGCGCAAGCACGCAGGGGACGTGGCAGGTCCTTGTTTCCGATCAGCAGTTTTTAGACGAGGGAACACTGGACAGCTGGTCGTTGATCGTAACGCCCACGGCCTTCGCTTGTACGCCGTTCTTATCGGCCACAGCGGGAGAATTGATCATCAGTGAATTTCGCTTGCGTGGTCTAAACGGCTCGAGGGATGAGTTCATCGAGATCTACAACAACAGTGGCGCGAATCACACGGTTGTCGCGTCGGCTGGCACTGGTTACGCCGTTGCTGCATCGGATGGCGTGACGCGTTGCGTCATTCCAAACGGCACAGTGATTCCCGATCGCGGTCACTACCTCTGTACGAACTCAGCGGCTTATTCGCTGTCAACTTACGCTACGGGTAATGCAACTTACACCACAGATATTTTTGACAACGCCGGCATCGCGCTTTTCAACACGTCAGTGACGGCAAACTTCAGCCTCAACACGCGGCTTGATGCGGTGGGATCGACTACCGAATCCAACACGCTCTACAAGGAAGGTACCGGTTACCCGGCGCTAACCGCGTTTTCGAATAACTACGCGATGGTTCGTGATGAGTGTGGCAAGCAAGGATCGATTTCAAACTTCGCCGACTGTCCTTCAGACGGCGAGTACGTCGACAACAATAACAACAGCGTCGACTTCTTCTACGTCGCTACCAACGGTGCGAACGCGGGCGCCGGGCAGCGACTCGGTGCGCCTGGTCCACAAAACCTGGCCTCACCAATCGCGCGCAATGCAGTTATTACGCACTCGTTGCTGGATGCGACCGTCTCTGGTTCGAATCCACCAAATCGTGTGCGCAATACGACGAGCGACTCGGCGAATAATTCGACATTCGGCACTTTGGACACGCGGCGCCGTGTGACGAATAACAGCGGTGGCCCGATCACGAGGTTGCGTTACCGGATCCTCGATGTGACTACGTTCCCGGCGCCTTCGGGCATCGCGGATTTACGTGGACGCACGTCGACGTCGATTTTGGTTTCGGGGATCAACGATCCGGCGACTTGTCTTGCGTCGAACGGATCCGCAAGCACGCCTTGTACGGTCACGGTGCGGGGCACGACGCTGGAACAACCACCAACACAATCCAATGGTGGCGCGTTCAACTCCACGTTGTCGGTCGGTACGATTACGCTGTCACAACCACTGGCAAACGGAGCTTCGGTCAACGTCAGGTTCCTCTTCGGCGTCCAGCAGACAGGCAGTTTCCGATTCCTGCTGAACGTCGAGGTTTTGCCGTAACGACTAGTCGAAGCGGACGTGACAGGATTACAGGATTTTCAAGATTTACATGTAAATCATGGGAATCCTGTTAATCCGGTCCAACCATGCCGAAACGTTTACAATGTCGTCATGTCGTCGGTATCAATTCGCGAATACATAGAAACAGACTGGCCGGGTGTGTGGTCCATCTTCAGGGATGTGGTCGCGGCACGGGATACTTACGTTTACGATCCGGAGTGGTCGTCTGACGAAGCCCGGAACGTGTGGGTGGAGCGGCCGCCGGGTCAAACAGTCGTAGCCTGCGATGGACCACGCATACTCGGCACCGCGAAGATCGGACCGAATCGTCCTGGTCCAGGATCGCACGTGGCAACCGCAAGCTTCATGGTTGCCGAGGATGCACGCGGCCGCGGCGTCGGACGTGCACTCGGCGAATACGCACTCACATGGGCTCGTGAGCAGGGATTCGCCGCAATGCAGTTCAACGCCGTCGTTGAAACCAATGTGGCCGCCGTAAAGCTGTGGCAGGCGCTCGGGTTTGAAATCATCGGGACTGTTCCCGAAGCATTCGAACACGCGCGCCTGGGCCGGGTCGGTCTTCACATCATGTACCGGCGGCTGTGACGGCCAGCGCCGGATAGTCGATGTAGCCGCGCTCACCCGGCGTGTAGAACGTCGAGTAATCCGGTTCGTTAAGTTGTGCGTCACGCCTGAGTCTCAATGGCAAGTCGGGGTTCGCCAGGAATTTCACGCCAAACACGATCGCATCTGCACCGCCTTGCGCTACCAACTCTCCGCCGCTTTCACTCGTAAACCCTCCATTCGCGAAAAAGAGGCCGTTGTAGTGTAGGCGCAATTTCGCGTGCCAGCCCGCGCCCGAACCGTCCGTCACGTGCACGTAAGCAAGTTGCTTCTCGCTCAGACGCTGGAGGATGTATGGATAAACCTCGTCCGCATCGAGCTCTTCGATATCATTGAACTGGATCTGCGGCGAGAACTTTACCCCGACCCTGTGCGCGCCCACTTCCGCCGCCATCGCGTCCAGGATTTCGAACACAAATCTCGTCTTGTTCTCGATCGAGCCGCCATACTCGTCAGTGCGAAGATTGACGTTTGTCGTCAGGAACTGTTGGACCAGGTAGCCGCTGGCCGCGTGCAGTTCTACGCCATCGAAGCCTGCAGCAATCGCATTCCTTGCTGCGGTGGCGAAGTCTTTGACCGTCTGCGCGATCTCTTCTCTCGTGATCTCGCGCGGTGTGACAAACTCCTTCATTCCCTCGTCTGTATAATTCTTCCCGTTCGCACGGACAGCGCTTGGGGCGACGGGCTGCGCGTTGCCTGGGAGAAAATCGGGCAGCGCAATGCGTCCAGTGTGAAATA
>DASTQB010000195.1:0-4647 GCA_035761985.1 Pyrinomonadaceae bacterium | reverse complement strand
TAATCGCGTCACGATGTATCTCATCGAGAACCTGCCGGCTGAGCTGTGGGCCATGACTGTTCCCGGTTCTCCTCGACGCACCATTCGAACGATCTGCGCGCACATTCACAATACAAGATGCATGTGGATCAAGATGATCGGCGAGCGTCATGGTCTTTCCGTTCCCCGCACCGTTGATGCCGGCAAGGTTCGACCGCCAGAGTTGTTGCGCGCGCTCACACGCAGTAGCGACGGCATCATTCGAGTGATTAAGCTCGGCGCCGAGCGAGGCGGTGCAATCCCGCCAGCGTCATGGCAGAACTTTCCTACTGATCTAGTACACTTTCTCAGTTATTTCGTGGCGCACGAGGCGCATCATCGGGGGCAGCTCTCGATGTTGGCGCGTCAACTCGGCCACCGCTTGCCGGCGGACGTTACAGCCGGAATCTGGCAGTGGAAGAAGCGTTCGCGCGAGTGAAAACTGAAAGCTGAGATGAAGGACACCTATTTGCAAAAATTTTGCAAATAAAGCTCGCGAAACTTGGCGAGCGCATTCGAAAGAGGTGATGTTATGCAGGTAGTAGTTTGCAGCAAGTGTGGATCGAAGAACCGGGTTGACGAAAGCAGGCTGGCGACGAGCGAAGCGAAGTGTGGCCGGTGCGGAGCAATTCTGACATCCGCCACAGGTCAGGCAGAGTCGAAGCCCATCAACATCACCGACCAGACGTTCGAACGCGAGGTGCTGCAAACAACGGGGCGGCCGGTGCTGGTTGATTGCTGGGCGCCGTGGTGTGGTCCATGCCGGATCATCGCGCCAGTCCTCGACGAGCTTGCAGCAGAGTCGCAGGGACGTTATCGCATCCTGAAACTCAACGTCGACGAAAACCCGCAAACCTCGGCCCAGTTCAGGATCTCGAGCATACCCACGCTTCTCATCTTCAAAGACGGCAAACTCATCGAGCGCCTCATCGGCGCCCAACCAAAACAGGCCATCGCCGAGCGCCTGCAGTTCGCCTCGCGAGCCGCAGCTTAAATCGGGTTTGATAATCCGCGTTATCCGTGTTGCACTAATCCACCGACCTCACGAGCTCGGGGCTTATCATCGTGAACGTGCAGCTGCCGGGTTTCGGTAAGCAGAGCAATGCGCCGCGGCGGATGATCTTTGTTGGCGAGTTGGCCGGAAAGACGAGCTGGTATTTTATCGTCTTCAACTGCGCCGCCAGTGGTCTAAGTCGCTCATCGCCTTTGATGAACTTAACCTCGACTGCCTGTGCCTTCCGCGTCGCATCAGGCGCATAGATCAGAAAAAACTCGGCCTCGATCGGACTCCTGAGATTCGGCACGAGTTGGCCCACATCGAAAATGTTGTACGCACGAAGATCCTGCTTCGCCGTCTGCAAGAGCGACGGGATGGACTTCTTCGGAGCCAGTTTGCGCAAACGTTCCGCACCATCCGGATCGGCATCGGGCCCGGCGGCGCTCTGCGCAAAAAAACTGATTGCCTCCTGTTTGTTACCACGTTCCTCGGCAAGCACGCCGAGGTTGTAGGCCACGGCCGGGTGTTGTTGGACCATCCACGAAGCTCTCAGGTATGGTTCCGCTTTCTCAAGATCGTCGAGTTGATAGTAGATCCAGCCGAGCGTGTCCCAGTATGAAGCCAGCGACGTAACGTTGTAGAGATCATCAATCTTCAGGTTTGCGGCTTCTACGTTACGAAGATTATTTTCAACCGTTGTGACTGCTGTTTCTGCGTATTGGACCGCTTTATCAAGGTGGACCACGTTTTCGGAAAGATAGTACGCGACGTCATTCAACACATCGGCGCTGCGATTGATTTTTATAGCCGCTTCGAACGCAGCGAGCGACTTATCCGTTTTTTCGAGATACAGATAAGCACGGCCGAGAGCCATGTGAAGAGAATAGTCGTCTTCATTCGCCAGGGAGATAGCTCGTTCGAGTTCTGCAATAGCCTCTTTGTATTTGCCCGCATCGACGAACATCTGTCCGAGCTGGGCGTGAGACGATTGGCTCAACGGAGTAACCTGGAGCTGCTTGCGGAACGATTTTTCCGCGTTCGCGTAGTCTTCCTGTCTCCAGTAGACGATGCCGAGCATGTAGTAAGCATAATCGTCGAAGGGATTGATCTTTGTTTGCTCAATCAATTGTCGCTGCGCCGCGTCATACTTTTCCTGCTTGTACAGAACATAACCCAACGTGTTCCGAACGGTTTTATGTTTTGGGTCCTTCTCCAGCACGCGCGTGAGCATGACTTCGGCCGTCGTGTAATCTCCGTTTCCGAAAGCAATCTGCCCGGCCGCTATCAGTTCATCAGCCGTAATCGAGTCGGGGATCGTGGGTGTACCGGCCACCGTCGATTCGAGTGAAACCGTTTGTGCCGCATCAGACTCGAGTGCCGTTACGAAGGCCTGGTAGTCGTGCTCGCGTTCGGCGAGCAGTTCGCGATGTCGCACGCGAAGCGTTCGCTCACCCGTCAACGTTTGTCCCTCTAATCTGTAGTTGGAAACGTACTCGGCATAGTCGCGCGATAGCTTCAAGGGGACCGGCGCGCGCGCCTGGTACTTACCCGGCAACGTGAGTTTCAGGGTGTACGTAGCATCACTCGGTGGACCAATCTCCAGTGGTTTAGTAGTGCCGTCTTTTGATTCTTTGAACTTCGAAAGGTGGAATGTTGGAAAAGGAAGTTGCATCTTTTCCTTTTTGCTCGACCAATCGAGGTATTGTGGAACTGCGGCGTTAAATTCGATCTCGAACGGTTTTTCCGTATCCGCAGGATCCGAAATTTTTATGTCAGTGACGTCTCCTTCCAGACCCGCTTTCATGCCGAGATAAGGAGCGATGTTCTTCCAATCGCTCTTCGCGGTCGCGCGAAACATAAAGCGCATGTACATCTCGTAATCGCCGCGCAAGACCATGCGCGCGCGAGCACTAAGCTTGCCGAGATCGTCAATTGCTCCCTCTACAGTGATGAGCTCCGAAAACTGATACGGAGGATCAGCCGGCGTTGATTCGACGCGAGCAGGACCGGTGTTTGGAATCAGCAACGCCTTCTTGTTGCGTAAGTTGGGCGCTAACAATCCGAGCGGCGGCAGCTCCTCAGTGGTATCGGCCCACAGCGTTTCGTTGCCCAAAGGTATGGCGCTGATCACGTGATCGAACTGCGCGGGCGATGGAACTTCAACGTCAAGCTCGCGCCTGGAACCGATCAATACTGGAAATGCACGCAGTCCGGTCGCAGCCAGCACCGCCGCGAAGAGTGTGTGCTTGTCTTTACAATCGCCGTACTGATTATTCATCACGCTTGCGGCTGCGTGTGACTGGTATCGTCCCAAGCCCAACGAAAGACTAACGTAACGAAAGTTTCTCGAGACGTAGTCGTACAACGCACGGACTTTCTCTTTGTCACTGGTCCGTCCACCGATCACTGCTTCTGCTTTAGCTTTGATCTTTTCATCCGGAACGATTCGATCGCGTTGCAGATCAGCGTACCACTGGCCCACTTCATCCCAGCTCTGAAACGTCGTTACCTGCACGTGCGGCGCCGGCTCTGCAGGCTCCTCTTCCTCTACTGCCCCATCCTTTTTAGCCTCTTGATTGGGTTTGAGGTTCGCATGCTTCCAGACGTAGACGCGCCTGTCGCCTTCTTCTTTGATCGACGGCGGATCAAAGCCAGGCTGAGTTTTCACTTTCACCTTGCTTGCCGCAGGAATGTCGACAGTCAATTCATTGTCGAGGACGATCGTGCCCTCCGGAATAAAGTTGTGTTCGACCCAGAAATGGTTTGGAGCAAGCGCGGTATGAGTTTTCCAGACCATCTGATACTCGAGCACGTCTCCGGGCCTTAGACCACGGACAGTGATGTGCTTCTCTCTTGCGTCAGTGTAAACAGGTGCATCACGAGTGACCGGCGCTGTTAAGTCCTGGATGTCGGAAGGAGTGGCGTTGACTACAGTTCCATCGGCTTTCAACACGCGAACGAAATCCATGTCGATTTTTTCGTTCGCCGAGTTGTAACTGAAGACGAGTTGTCCAAACTGTTCGACGCCCGCGGCAGTTTGGACCTTTACGCGCACACGTGCTTCATGCCGCCCGGTGCCATCACGCTCGAAGCGATAGGTGTCGCTCAGACGTTCGAGTACTACGGCTTCCTGCGAATAATCAGGTTTTTGCGGCTCTTGTGCAGGAACTCTGGCTGCTAACAGAAAGGAGACGGTTACAAGCAGGGCGATGATCCGGGAGTTGGGAGGGGAAAGCATTTGAATCTCCTACGTTCATGAGGATCCGACGTGGCGATTCAGTGTAGCATGTAAGCCACAGATGACACGGATTTAAAATCCGGATTTAATCCGCGTGATCAGCGGTTACTCGGTTTCGGTTTGCGCGTTGCGCAGCTGTCTGCAAATCTCCTGTTTGCGTTCGGTCAGTTGCTCAAGCAGATCATGCTTTAGAGCTCCCGGAGGCGCGCTAAAACGCAGCCGCTCGCCGTCAACCCAGAGTCTGACACCGAGGCTTGTGAGATATGCAATTAGTTGGACAGTCGGCAGAGCTTGCAGCACCTTGAGTTGGTTCTACACGAAGCAAACAAGGGGTGTCTGTCAAGATTCGACTCTGTCTGGAACCAGTCATATCACGTTCCCTCACGCGCCGGAC
>DASTQB010000194.1:0-16769 GCA_035761985.1 Pyrinomonadaceae bacterium | reverse complement strand
CCGGTCTCTTTTGAGATGCCGTCACGGTTTGGACCACGCCACTGCGGCCAGTGCGCCGCTGACTGGGCCATTGCCACCTGGACCACGCAGAGTAATGCGACTATCGAAAGCAATAAAACCCGCATGCTTTTCATCCTGAATCTCCTTCGTGCGTTATGCGAAAAATGTTGCGGGGAGACACGAAAGAATTACGACTGCGGTTTGAAGTAGAGCACCAAACCGCCGCCTAGAGCAGCCAGAACAAACCCGAGATAGAGCAACGGATTCGGTGAAGTCTTCGGCGGATGCAGCCACATCGAGTAGAGCACGTTCACGAGCGGCGCTCCGGCAAACACAAGCGGCATCACATACGTCGGCAGGCCACCCGAACGAAACGCGAAGATGATGCACACCGCGCCCACGGCGCCGAGAACGCCGGCAAGCGTCGCTCCGATTGAGCCTTTCATCGTGAAGCCGTTGAGCTGGCCCTGCGATGTGAGCGTGATGACCGGCACCAGTACACCGATCAGAAAATAGGCGACACCCACACACAGCAACGCGCGCATGGGATTGCCAAGCTGCACCTGGCCGCGATGCAAAGCAGGACCATAAAGTCCCCACGAGAGCGCCGCGCCGAGAGCAAAAAGGATCCAGAGCATTAGGACCTCCGTCGAAATTAGACTAGTGACTGCACAGATTACATCAGTCACGCAGATTGGTTGTTAAGACCCTCTCTGTAATCTGCGTAATCTGTGGATAAAGAACCCCGGGCAAAACTGAAACTCAGATGAGACTTTAACCGTAATCAGTTCAACTTTGCCGGCATTCTAACATTTGACGCTTAGACATAGCAGCAAGTCATTTGTTAAGGTCTCGCAAACGCATAGCTTGTTGTTCCATCCAAAATCTCGAACGGGAGCTTTTAATTTTGAAGTCGAACTATCGAACCCTCTTCCTGGTCGTTCTTTTACTCGCATTGCCCGTCGTAGCTTCAGCACAAACGCATCGTGCCTCTATACGAGGAACGATCTATGACGGGACCGGAGCAGTAATTCCCGGAGCCCAAATTAAATTAACCAGCGCGGCTACGGGCGAGACACGGACCACAACCAGCGGCGACCAGGGCGAGTATGCGATCACGGCTCTTCCTCCAGGCGTGTATCAACTCGTCATTGAAGGATCCACCTTCATGACTCACAGCCAGCGGCTCGAGTTGCTCGTCAATGAGAACCGGCGCGAGAACGTCACACTCGAGGTCGGGCACCCAATCGCTTATCAGGTCGACTCCACCTTCGACGCTAACGTAAAGCAAGACACAGCTTCACTCGGCACCGTGATCGAGAACCGGCAAGTAACCGGACTGCCTCTAGATGGACGAAACTTTTACGAACTCAGCCTGCTCGTCCCAGGCGCTGCGCCACCTGCACAAGGGTCAGCCGGTTCCGCGCGCGGCGATTTCGCATTCAGCGTCAACGGCGCACGTGAAGATGCGAACAACTTCCTGCTCGACGGTGTTTATAACGTCGATCCGAAGTTGAATACTTTCGGCGTTCGGCCGTCAGTCGATGCCATTCGCGAATTCGAAATGCTGACGAGCACGTACGACGCATCGTTTGGCCGCAATCCCGGCGCACAGGTAAACGTGATCCTGAATTCCGGATCGAATGATTTTCACGGTTCGCTTTTCGAGTTTCATCGCAACGCGGCGCTCGACGCGCGCAACTTCTTCGCGCCTGCGTCGGAACCGAAACCGAAGTACATTCGCAACCAGTTTGGCGGCGCGATCGGTGGTCCAATCAAACGCGATCGCACCTTTTTCTTTGCCGACTACGAAGGCACGCGCTCACGCGAAGGCATCACGCGAATAACCAACGTGCCTACCGCCGAAGAGCGCGCGGGTAACTTCTCAAATAGTCTTTTCGGAGTGCCGACGAATCCGTTCACGGGTCTCCCGTTCGACAACGGCGTGATTCCTGGTTTCTTTATCAGTCCGGTCGGACGCGCAATCGCCGCACTTTATCCGCTGCCCAACCGTAACGTGCCCTTTCAGAATTTCGTTTCGTCTCCCACGTTGCGTGACGACAACGACACGTTCGATGCGCGCGTAGATCATAATCTGAACGACAACGGATCAACCTTGACGTTCAGATACAGTTTTGGCGAGCGTGATCTGTTTGAGCCGTTTACGGGCGCCGCATTCTCGCTCGTTCCGGGCTTTGGCGACCAGGTGAACCGTCGCAGTCAAAACGCCATGGCCGCGCTTCAACTCACGCTCACGCCCAATCTCGTTAACGAGAGTCGCCTGGCGTTCAGTCGCGTAGCGCAGTCAGTGAAGCAGGAAGGCAGCGTACTCAACTCTGATGTTGGATTGCCTGCGATTTCACCGCGCGAGCGTGACCTGGGCCTGAGCTTCATCACGATCACGGGTTTTTCGCCGCTCGGAGATGAAGGCAATAACCCGCAGAACAGCGTTACGAACGTTTACCAGTTTCTCAACAATGCGTCGTATGTTCACGGCAATCACCTGATCAAGTTCGGCGCCGACCTTCGTTTTTCGCAACAAAACGCGTTTCGCGATGTAGAGTCGCGCGGGCGTCTTCAGTTTTCACCGTTCGGACAGATCACGGGCAATGCGCTTGGAGATCTTTTGCTCGGCTTCCCGTTCCTGACGAGCGTTGCGCGGGTCGACAATCCGCAACAGATTCGCACCGAGAGTTACAACTTCTTCATCAACGACAGCTTCCGCGTGACGCCGCAATTCACGCTCATCGCTGGTCTGCGATATGAGTACAACTCACCGCCCGTTGACGCCGAAGATCGTGCGAATGTTTACGACGTTGCGACACGAAGTCTCGTCCCGGTGGGAACGAACGGCGTTCCGCGCAGCGGTTTCGAGGCGGATAAAAACAACTTTGCTCCGCGCGTCGGATTTGCATGGAGCTTCGGTGACGAGCAGGAAACAGTGCTCCGCGGCGGATACGGTGTTTACTACGATCAGTCGCCACTCGCACCGGCTGAAGCGCTTTACTTCAACTCGCCGTTTTTCGATAACAACATCTTCTTCTCCTTGCCTGGTCTGCCGTTAACACTCGCGGATCCGTTTCCGTCGTTCTTCCCGTTCCCGCTTCCGGATTCAGCGCTTGCGATTCAACGCGACCTCCGCACGGGTTACATGCAGCACTGGAATTTCAACATCGAACGCCAGCTCGGCAGCAAGACCGTTGTTGAAGTGGCTTACGTGGGTTCGAAAGGAACTAAGCTCCTGACCGCGCGCGACATCAACCAGCCGCCGCCAGGTGTGTTGCCGCCGGGGCTCCCGTTTGTTCCACGCCCTGATCCGCGTTTTGACGACATCAACCTGCTCGAGTCGCGTGCGAACTCCAACTACCACGCCCTCCAGACACGCTTTCAGCAGCGGCTTTTCTGGGGGCTCACGTCGCTCGTTTCTTATACGTGGTCCAAGTCGATTGACGACGCTTCAAACTTCTTCAGCAGCGCCGGCGATCCGAACTTCCCGCAGAATAGTTTCAACGTCGCCGCCGAGCGTGGCCGGTCAAACTTCGACGTTCGTCACCGCTTGTCAGCCAGTTACTCTTACTCACTTCCGTTTGGAAAAGGGCGCTATTACCTTGCAAACAACGGTTTGCTCACAACGATCCTAACGGGTTGGGAAACACACAGCATCGTCACATTGCAAACAGGACGCCCGTTCACCGTTGCGCTGCTTTCTGAGATCGACAACAGCGGCACCGGACGTTCGATTCTCGGCTTTGGCGCAAACGATCGGCCGAACCTTGTTGGCGATCCCGAGCTCTCAAACGGCTCGACACTGCAGTGGTTCAACACGGCAGCATTCGCCTTCCCTGCTCCGGGAACGTTTGGAAATGCGGGACGAAATATTCTGGATGGACCAGGATTTCAAAACGTGAACGCCTCGCTGGTGAAGAACACGGCGCTGACCGAACGCGTAAATCTTCAATTCCGTGCCGAGGCCTTCAACCTCTTCAACCACCCAAACTTCAACCTGCCGGACAACTTCTTCGGCTCGCCGACGTTTGGGCGGATCACGTCAGCACGTGACCCGCGGCACATTCAGTTTGGGTTGAAGCTATTGTTCTAATCCGCAGGGGCTTTGAGGAAATAGGTCCTATAGAACATATAGGACCTATATTTCTTTTTCTAATCAATCCACGGATTCGGTGGCTAGCTGGCGGTCGTCGAAGTACATGTATTTCGCTGATAGCAGGAGGTCTGCTTCGTCCGCCGTTGGGGCTTGGGGCGCCATCGTGCCGTCGACCTGCTCGTAGAGCGGCGGCGGGATCTCGGCGAATTCGGACATTGGTCCATACACCGCATCTACGCCTTCCTTGAACACGTCGCCAATCAGCAGGTTGATGATGTGTACGCGCTCGTCAGGATACTTGCGCAGGAATCCCGCAAAGCTGAATCCGTCGTTGTAGAACGCGTAGACCAGCTTGCGCATCGACTCGATGCCGCGATCGAGTTTTGCCTGGTACTGGCCCAGACGCTCGGCGGAGAAGTCGTCGTGATTGAAAGCATCGTGAATCGCGTCAGCCGCAAGCTCGGCCATCTTGAGTGCGAGCAGAACGCCTGACGAGTAGATCGGATCGAGAAAACCATACGCGTCGCCGATGATGATGAAACCGTTACCGGCGTTGTGCTTCGAGCGATACGAGTAGTCGAGAATCGAATAGATCTTGTCTACACGAGTGCCTCCCTCGACGCGCTTTCGGCACGGCTCACACCTGTCGATCTCTTCCTGATAGATCTTCGCGAGATCCTGACCGCGTCCTTTCAGAAGATAGTCGGGATTCGCAACGATACCGACACTCGTGATGTCGTCTTCGAGCGGTATATACCAGAACCATCCGCCGCTGCCGGCCTGGGTGCGCAACACGAGTGTCGCGCCGCCGTTCAGATCCGGCTCGCGATGCGCGCCCTTCCAGTACGAATAGAGCACAGCCTTCTTGAGTTTCGGATCGCGCACGCGCCAGCGAAACTTGTTCGACAGCATCGCCATCTGTCCAGTCGCATCGACGACGACGTTTGCGAAGTACTTCTCACGCGTGCCGTCCGGCATCTGCACTTCAACACCAACAGCGCGATCGCCTTCAAACAACACCTGCTTCACAAGCACGCCCTGGTGGACCTTCACGCCCTGCTCAGCGGCGTGATTGATTAACAACTCATCGAACTTCGCACGCGTGACCTGCCACGTCACTGCACTCTCGTGGTGCACGGCTTCAAAGAAATAGAACGGCCGCGACTCTTTGCCCGCTGGATTTGCAAACTGCACGCTGTACTTGCGAACAAAAGGGCTCTCCTTGAGTTTCTCGAGCAAGCCGAGACGGCGGAAAGTCCAGTAAGTATCAGTCATTAACGATTCGCCAATGTGATGACGCGGGAAAATCTCCTTTTCAAACAGAATGACCTGGCGCCCTTCGCGCGCCAGCATGCCGGCAACGGAACTCCCTGCGGGTCCACCACCCATTACTATGACGTCGTATTTATTGTTATTCATGCGTAGCGTACTGTCCTGAGTTCAGGTTCGAAAAATTCGACGAGAAAATGATCTACCTGCAAAAGGCCGCGACGAGTCAGCATGATCTTGCCGTTGTCGCGTTGAAGCAAACTTTTATCTTCCAGTTCCTCGTAAACCGGCTGGAATTCCTTCCAAACGTCAACGCCAAACTTGTTAAGAAAATAACCGGTATCGAGCCATCCGGTCTTCAACTGCAAGACCATCTCGCGGATGAGCCGCTGCTTTTGCGTCAGCGAAACCGCGCGATAAAGCGGCAAACGGTCCTCGTTAAGGATGCGGACATATTCCTCGAAGTTGTGCGCGTTCTGAAAATTGACCCCGCCGAAGTGTGAAAACGACGAAACGCCGATGCCAATCATGTCGCCGCCGTGCCAGAGCGCGTCGCGGTAAATGAACCGGCAGGTCTTTTTCTTCGTCGCAACGATGTCAGTGCCCGCGATTTCGTAGTCGTGAGCAAGAAATTGTTCAAAAGCGTAGTCGAGCCAGCGGCGTTTTGTGGTCCAGCCGGCAATCGGCGACGTCATCCCCTTCTTGAGTATGTCCTGCGAGATCACCGTGTTGTAGGGCAGTTCCATCTGGTAGATCGTGACGGAGTCGGGCTGAAGATCGATCGCGCGCTGTATCGCGTCGCGCCATTTCTCTTCTGTTTCGCCCATCATTCCGGCGATCAGATCGATGTTGACCTGCGGGAAATCGACTTCGCGCGCCCAGTTGTAAGCGCGGTAGATCTCAGGTGAAAGATGCGCACGACCGTTTGCTGCGAGGATCTCGTCGTCGAAGTGTTCGATTCCAAGACTGAGCCTCGTGACGCCGATGTCTTTCAGTGTTTGAAGTTTCGACTTCTGGAGCGTGCCCGGTTCACATTCAAACGTGACTTCCTCTGCATTCGACCAGCTCACATGACGGTTTAGACCATCGACGAGATAGCGCAACTGTTTTTCACTGATGTAGGAAGGCGTTCCGCCGCCGAAGTACGCGAAGCGAAGCTGGCGTCCCTGAAACGCCGGCATGCGGCTGTAAAGCTCGTTCTCTTTAATCAGGGCGTCGAGATAGATCTCGATCTCAGACGACTTCTTGTCTGTATAAACTTTGAAGTAACAGAACAGACAGCGCTTCCGGCAAAAAGGGATGTGAATGTACAGGCCAAGCGGATCATCGACCCGTGACGGCTGGTTCAGCGCTTCGAGTGCTTCAGGAACAAACTCGGGCTTCCACTGGGAGAATGGCGGATAGTTCGAGACGAAATAGTTTCCGACTTCAGTTCTGGGTTGGGCGATATCTACCGTCATTCCTAATTCAAATTAGCATCAATACTGCGCAATCAGCAATTAGGCCACAGATGACACGGATCTGGGCTCGGATTTACTACGGATAAACCGACTACTGGGTTGCGCAGTGTTGAGTGTGCGTTGTATAGAGAGTTGATGCCCCCACAACGTGGATTCAGGTTTTCGGACACCCGCCACTATTTACCGTATTTCCTGATGCTGCTTGTGTTTGTGGGCGGTGTCTGGCTGATTCTTGCAGCCGGCGCGAAGCTCACACCGGCAGGACCAGCGGCAGTCGCAACTGCTCCCGTTCCGGCGCCTCAGACCGGCACGTTCCGCGGAGTTTTGTGGGAAAACTTCAGGACTCCGGTCAGCATTCTACTCATGCAGCTGGTGGTGATCATCGCGATCGCCGGCTTGTTTCGCAGGCTGTTTCGCTGGATCGGACAGCCGCCGGTGATGGGCGAGATGGTCGCGGGCATCGTACTCGGTCCATCGGTGCTCGGATTGATTTTTCCGGATGTGATGGCCTTTCTCTTTCCGCCCGCGTCACTCGAAACACTGCGACTGCTCAGTCAAATCGGTGTTGTGATCTTCATGTTCATCGTCGGCATGGAAGTAGAGGTGCAGCACCTGCGAGAAAAAGGATCTGCAGCGGTGATGATCAGTCACGCCAGCATCATCGTGCCTTTTCTTCTCGGCACCGCGCTCGCACTTTTTCTTTATCAGGATCTCGCACCGCAAGGAACCTCTTTCAACGCATTTGCGTTATTCATCGGGGTTGCGATGAGCATCACCGCGTTTCCGGTGCTGGCCCGGATCCTGGAAGATCGGAACCTCTCGCAAACCTATCTCGGCACAATCGCCATTACCTGTGCGGCAGTCGACGACGTTACTGCGTGGTGCATCCTCGCACTCGTGATAGCTCTCGTGAAGGCGACCGGTGTCGAGGTTTCATTGATCACGATCGTATTGACACTAATTTTTGCAGCCGCGATGTTTTTTATCGTACGACCTCAACTCGGTCGTGTGATCAAAGACCCGGATTCGCAGGTGCACAGAGCGCGTCTGGTGCCGATGATCCTGGCGTTTTTTCTGCTCTGCGCGCTGATCACGGAAACAATCGGCATCCACGCTCTTTTCGGCGCTTTCGTGGCCGGCGTGGTCATGCCGCCGTCGACAGAGTTTCGGGCCTTTCTCAAAGACAAATGGGCGTTTGGCTCGTACGCATTGCTGCCGCTGTTCTTCGCGTTCACGGGCTTGCGCACTCAGGTCGGGCTGCTCAACGATCCGAACGACTGGCTTCTATGTCTTGTGATCATCCTCGTTGCGATCGCAGGTAAGCTCGGCGGCAGCATGTTGATGGCACGCTGGACCGGAATGACGTGGTCAAACTCGTTCGCGATCGGCGCGCTGATGAACACCAGAGGATTAGTTGAACTCGTAGTGCTGAATATCGGGTATGATCTCGGTATTCTCTCGGGACGTATTTTCGCAATGATGGTTTTAATGGCGCTCGTCACGACGTTTATGACGGGACCACTACTTTCACTCGTTAAGACACGCAATTGAAGAAGGAGAGCCGGAGATGAAAACAAGGATTGTGATTTCCGTAGCGACGATCGTCATGTTGTCGGCAGTGTTCGCACTGGCTGCAACGAAACCAGATTTCAGTGGATCATGGACCATGGATCGAGCGCGCAGTTTCGGCATTCCCGCAAACATGACTCAGACCATGACCGTCTCACAAGTTGAGAACAAGATTGAAGTGGAGACGAAGCTGATCCAGCCGGGCAACGAGCGCAGTGTGAAGGACACTTACACTCTCGACGGCAAGGAATACGATTTCACGCCGCAAGTTCCACCGAATGCGCCCGCCGGTCAACCGGCGCCGAAAGGAAAACGCACGGCTGTCTGGATGCCCGGCGACAAAGGCATCATGGTAACCGATGTCACTACGACTGAAACTCCGAATGGACCAGTGACAACACAGATCGTGAGGAAGTGGACCATCAACGCTCAGCGCGAGCTGGTGATCGACATGTACATCGACAACCCGAACGGCTCATTCGAAGCGAAAAGGATCTTCACGAAGGGGTAGTCTCTGTGCTCCGGAGGAGCACGATGTTTATAGCTTCAAACACTACAGCCGCTACGGCTCCATAGGAGCCGCATGTAACATGGCGCTCCTACGGAGCGCGTTCGGTTTCCCCAAAACCAAAGCTATAAACATTTTGCTCCTCCGGAGCAAAGAACAGTTGGCCTACCGGCCGGAGATGTCGTAGGCCGCCATCTCACTCGAATTCCGCACGAGCAAGCGCCCATTTGCGAGGGCCGGATAATTCCACGTCTGGCCCTGCAACGCAGGGAACTTCGCCACCTCAGTAAACCCGCTCGGCGACGCTTTGACCAACGCAACCTCGCCTGAAGCAGCCGTGACGATCAAGTGCCCGCCCGCGAGCAACACCTGCCCGTAACCATAACGCCCGTCTTTCCACTTGCGCTCACCCGTATTCACGTCCAGACAGCTCAGAATTCCCTCGTCCAGTCCGTAGATGTGTCCGTTATGAAGAACCGAGCTATTAAACTTGTTCTTCATGTTGGTGTTTTCCCAGACCGTAGACGCGGTAAACGTGTTCCCCGTCGGTTTCAACTCAATAAGCGCAGCGCCCTTTCCGTAACCAGACGAAATGAACAGACGATTTCGATCGACGACGATCGGCTGCGACACGTTGATGCCGCCGCTCGTGTCCCATGGGTGCGACCAGAGAAGCGATCCGTCTTCAGGCACGAGCCCGACGACGCGTGACGAACTCACCACGAGAATCTGACGGCGCCCGCCGAGTTCGACCAGCATCGGCGAAACGTAAGCCTGCGTGTCGTTGAGCACTTTCCAAACCGGCGCGCCTGTCATCTTGTTGTACGCAACAACCGATTTGCCGGAAGTGCCGCCCGGAAGCACGATCACCTTGTCGTCAACGACGAGAGGTGACGAGGCCACCCCCCAGGACAGATTGCTTGCCTGGTTGTCAGAAAGAATGTTCTTGCCCCAGACGACTGAGCCGGTGTTCGCGTCGAGACAACGCAACTCGCCGGTGGCGCCGAGCGCGTAGATGCGGCCCTGGTCCCAGGTCGGAGTCGCACGTGGTCCATCGCCGGTTGAATCCGTGAATTCGGCGTTCCACTTCTGCGTCCAGAGTTCACGACCAGTGTTCAGATCGTAAGCAGCGACAACTTCCTGGTTGCGTCTTTGTTCGATCGTGAATGCCTTGCCGTCAGCAACTGCAAACGACGAGTGCCCGAGCCCGACTGGTTGTTTCCAGACGACCGGCAGACCGTTCGCGGGCCAGTTTGTTGAAACCGTTGATTCGTCGTATTTGCCGTCGCGTCGCGGACCGCGGAAGTTGGTCCAGTAGTTTCGCCCTGTTGCAGGTGCGGCAGTTGCGGGAGTCTCGCCGGGCGACGGCGATGCGCTTGCCTGGGGAATAGGGCTCGTCGCTGCTACAGGTGCGGCGGCGGTCGGAGCAGGTTGCGATGCTTGTTGCTGCCGGTGCTGTTCGAGGGCGGTGTAATGGGCGTCGGCAACGCGTGATCTCTGCCACGTGCCAAAAAGAAAGAAGTACCCGATGCCGATCAGGACGATTGCGAGTGAGCCGATGATCTTACGGATTGGCGTATGGATCGGCGGCTTACCGTTTAGCCAGAGCAGCACAAGGCCAACGGGTGGCAGCAGGATACAGGCAACGATAATTACGACCATTGATTGGTGCCAGGGCGCCGGCTTCTCTTGGTCAAACATTCGGGAACCCCTTTCTGTCAGTCTGGTATGGGAACGGCTCAGACGGTTGATTATTAACGGTTAGACGCACAGGTGACAAGAATGCTTCCCCGATCGAGGTAACCACAAAAGGCACAAAAAGGACAAAAGACAGTGGACAGGATTACAGGATTTTCAGGATAGCCATGTAAATCATGCTAATCCTGAAATCCTGTCAACCTGACCTCTGCCTTTGTGCTCCTTTGTGCCTTTTGTACTTCTTTGCGGCTTAATTTCCGATCGCGTAGAGGTTCTTCTCACCGCGAATGAAGATCCGCCCGTCGGCAATCGCCGGCGACGCGTAAACCGCTTCGCCTAGCGAATTGGTGCCGAGGATTTCATGCTTCGGACCCGCCTTCACGATGAACGTATCGCCATCTTCGCTGGTCATCAGAATCTTGCCTTCAAACGCCACCGGCGAAGCAGTGAACGTAGCGGGAATCGGAATACGCCCGCCTTCATATTTCACTTCGCCAGTCTTCGCATCGATAGCAGTCAGGATTCCGCGATCGGTCGTCAGATAGAGATAGTCGCCATACAGAATCGGTGAAGGCACGTACGCGGTGCCCTTCTCGTACTTCCACGGCACATTCGGCGTTCCAGTGAGATCGCCACTGCCGCCGAGACGAATAGCCATCGCGAGTTTCTTCGGGTAGCCAGCGACGAGAAACACCATGTCGTTATTCGCCACGGGTGAAGGAATCGCATTGCTCTCGAGGCCTGTGTGTCTCCAGAGCTCTTTGCCAGTCGCCGGATCGTAAGAGATAACGTGCTCCGTGCCACTCGCGATCAACTCCGCACGTTTCGGTGTGCGAACAAGCATCGGAGTGGACCAGCTCACCTGGATTTTTCGCGGCGTCCTCCAAACTTCTTTGCCCGTCGTTTTATCGAGGCCAACGATGAACGAAGCCGTTCCGTTGTCTTCGTCACACTGCAGGATCACGAGGTTCTCGTGAAGGATGGGCGACGTGGCTGTTCCCATGCCGAGGGTGGCGATATTCCCGGGTTGAAATTTCCACGCGAGCTTGCCTTTCAAATCGTAAGCATAAAGACCTTCGGTGCCGAAGTAGGCATAAACCATCTTGCCGTCAGTTGCCGGCGTTGACGCAGCATAGGAACTCTTGCGGTGACGATCGTCGTAGGGCGTTCCTTCCCACGCAGTCGCTTGCCACAGGATCTTGCCTGAATCGCGATCGAGAGCAAGAACTTTGAAAGTGTGTTTACGATCGGCGCCGATACTGTCGGGATGGACAAACTCCTTATCTCCGAGGGTGTGCTTTGCCGCCTTCGCTCCGGCAACCGGCGCGCCTTCAATGGCCGTCGTCAGGAACACCATTTTGCCCCAAACGATCGGCGATGAATGAGCGCGGCCTTCGATCGGGGTCTTCCACTTGATGTTTTTGGTTGCACTCCATTCGGAAGGAAGATTTTTTTCGTTTGAGACACCCGAGCCGTCGGCTCCGCGCCACTGCGGCCAGTTCCCCGCCGACGCAGCTTCAGCCATGAGGCTCAAGCCGGCCAAACCCAATGCGATTCCAAGAGTAAGGGCGATGGTAATTCGTCGTGTTAGTTTCACAGTTATTAGTTCCTTTACATTTACTATCCGTGCCAATCCGCGTGGATCCGCGGCTTATTTGTTTTTCGAAACGGGCGCTTCGCTAAACGCAAACACGTTAGAGACAGTGCGCACGATTAACAGTCCATCCGAAATTGCCGGCGTTGCCATCATGACTTCGCCTACAGGGTTTTTAGCGAGCAATTCGTATTTCGGTCCTGCCTTGACGACAAAAACGTCTCCGTCTTCACTCGAGAGATAAATCTTTCCATCGGAAGCAACAGGCGATGCAGTGAATGCGCCGCCGGTGCCACCGACTCGCTCCTGGTAAACACGTTCGCCGGTCTTTGCGTTGTAGGCAGTCAGCACGCCCTGGTTAGAGCACGTATAAAGCAGATCGCCGTAGACGATCGGAGTCGGCATGTATGGACCACCGCGCTGCTTGCTCCAGGCGATGAACTCACTGGATTCCTTGCCGTCCTTCAACGTGAGATCGCCGTTGCCGCCGGGGCGAATCGCGTAGATCGGTTGAATAGGTGCGTAACCACTCGTGATGAAGATCAGGTCGTGAGCAACGAAGGGTGTCGGCGTGGTGATTTCGGACATTGGTCCAAGCCACCACAGTTCTTTTCCAGTCGCGGGATCGTAACTGCGAATCTTCTTCGGTCCCGTTGTGATCAGCTCCGCGCGCTGTTTGCCTTCATAGACTGTGGGCGAGCCCCACGAAGGGAGTTCCTCGCGCGGAGTCTTCCACAATTCCTTGCCGTTCTTGATGTCGTAAGCGGCGATGTAGGAATCCTTTTGCAGGTCGGCCTGGATGATCACCATGTTCTTGTAGATGATCGGCGAACTGCCGTATTCCCACTGGTAATCGGGATCGTAAAACCATCCGGCATCCAGCACGCCGAGATCTTTTTGCCACAGCAGTTTGCCGTTGAGATCGTAGGCGTAGAGGCCGTGGGAGCCGAAGTTTACGATCAGGTATTTGCCGTCTGTGACGGGCGTTGAATCGGCGTGTGTCGATTTAGGATGGCGTTTGACTTTGGGAAGTCCTTCGAACGCGACACGCTCCCAGAGGATTTTTCCGGTGGCTTTGTCGAGAGCGTAGACTTTCCATGTGTGTTTCGGATCGTCTTTGACCGGGGCGACGTCGCCGTAGAGTCCGAAGCGGGTTTCGTCTTTGCCGCTCGTGATGGCGGTGGTGACGAACACTTTGTTACCCCAGACGATTGGGCTTGAATGCGCGAGGCCGGGGATTGGGGTTTTCCAGCGCACGTTCGTCGAACCGTCAAATTTCACGGGTCGTGCGGGACCTTCGACGACGCCGGTCGCGCCCGGACCGCGAAACTGCGGCCAGTTCTGTGTTTGAGCAACGGCCGCGGTGCAGGCGACGCCCAGGAGAATGAAGGATAATGTGAATCGTTTCATGGCTTCGACCTTAGAAGAAAAGAAAGAAAAGAACCGATAGGACCTATAGGACCGATAGGACGGATAGGACCTATACAAGTTTCCAAATCTGAATAGGTCCTATAGGTCTTATACGTCCTATCGGTCCTATTCGCAGTTCACTGGCTCGGCTCTACGCGCTTCAGCAGGGTCGTATTCTGTGCGTTCTTGAACGTCAACCCCGTAACCTTCCCACCCTCGACGTTGAACGTCAGCCTCAGCGGGGCAAACAGCGGCCGGAACGTCGTGTTATCCAGCGGCATCAACCGCGCTTCACCACGGCCCAACCCCGTCACGAACAAAACGCCTTCTTTCACGACGAACGTAAACTCCGGCCCAGGCTCACCCTTGTACTTCCCCGCATACGACTGAAGCGTCGCAGCATCAATATCCGGCGGCGGCGCAGCGCCCGCCTTCTTCAACATCTCGGTAATTGCCTTCCCCTTTTCTCCCTCACCCGTCGCAACCACGAGCGCGACAGTCAACGTCTCCGGCTTCGCGCCACCGCGCTCGAGTGCCATCTTCACAAACTCTTCATTGCCCTCGCCGACTCCGGTCATCAAAACATTTTCGGCCTCGTCTGCGTTCTTCTCCAGGAGCATTCGAACAACGGCGACGTGCTTGCCGTCGAGGGCCCAGGTCATTGCAGTCGCGCCGTAGAAAGTGTCTTTCACTTTCACATCAGCGCCACGATCGATCAGCACCTTCGCGATCTCGACGTTGCCACGTTCAGCGGCTTTGAAAAGAGCGGTCGCACCGTAACGAAACTTCGCATTGACGTCGGCACCGCGGTCCAGAAGTGAAGTAACAGCGGCAGCGTCCCCTTTGCGAACAGCTTCATAAAGCTGGTCGTTCAACTGTTGTTTCGAAGTCGCGCCGTCTTGTGAAAAGAGCAAAGCCAAAAGGGAAAAGAGGAAGACCTTTTGTAGCACCAACATGATTTCTCCTCGCGGGTGGAACAAAACCAAAATAACGACAGATTAACGGATGAGACGGAACCTGCTAGAATCACCAGAAAAAATGTAACGCAGCAACGTGAGCTTACGTATTGTACATCCTTAAGGTTGCAAGCGCGCATTACTTCTGGTCCCTTGCGCAGCTTTTTTTGTGAAGTAGGACCAATTTTTTCCAGTTTCAATGACAGGCCTCCAAAATGACTAAGCTGATCTCCATTTTATTGAACGCTTGTTTGACCGTCTGCCTCGCTTTCTCCCTCGTGGCGGCGAGCGATTGGGCCGAATGGCGTGGTCCTGCACGCGACGGTATCTCCAATGAAAAGAACCTGCCCGTGAAGTGGTCGCCTGCCGGTGACAACCTCGCGTGGAAAGCTCCGTACGGTGGGCGCTCGGCGCCGATCGTCATGGGCGATCGCGTCTACATGATAAACACCGCCGGCAAGGGTGAGACGCTTCAGGAGCGGATCCTTTCTTTCAACGCCGACACTGGAAAACTTCTCTGGGAGCATCGCTTCAACATTTACCTGAGCGACGTGCCTCCGCATCGCGTCGGCTGGGCTTCGCCCGTCGGAGATCCGACAACGGGGAACGTCTACGTGTTTGGCGTCGGTGGCAACCTGATCGGCCTCAATCGTGATGGAAAAGTTCTGTGGGAACGATCGCTCGGCGAAGACTTCGGCCTGCTGACAACGCACGGCGGCCGCACTGTCTCGCCGATAATCGACGGCGACCTCGTCATCGTCAGCGGCGTGACCTTTATCTGGGGCCAGCACGGACGCGGCGGTCATCGCTTCATGGCCTTCGATAAAAAAACCGGCGAGACGATGTGGATCAGCTCTCCTGGCTTACGTCCCTACGACACAACGTACGCGCCGCCGATCATCGCTAACATCAACGGCACTCGCCTGCTGATTCAAGGCGCGAGCGATGGCGTGGTCCATGCAATCAAACCGCAAACCGGCGAGCCCGTGTGGAGATACGAGATCAGCAAACGCGGTCTCAACACCGGCGTCGTCGTAAAGGGCACAACGGCGATACTCACGCACAGCGAGGAAAACCTCGAGTCGAACGAAATGGGCATGATCACCGCCGTTGACGCAACCGCCAAAGGCGACATCAAAAAAGAGCACGTCAAGTGGGCCAACTACGGCTGGCAGGGCGGGTTCTCTTCGCCCGTGATCGACGGCGACCGCATCTATCACATCGACAATGGCGCTAACATCGCCGCATTCGACATCAACACGGGAAAGCAGCTCTGGTTACAAAACCTCGGTACGATTCAAAGATCTTCGCCAGTGTTCGGCGATGGAAAACTTTACGTCGGCACTGAGAACGGGAAGTTTTTCATTCTGAAACCGAGTGCGACCGGATGCGAGATCCTGGACCAGGATCAGTTGGGAACTGAATCGCAACCCGAAGCAATCATCGGTTCAGCCGCAATCTCGAATGGACGCGTTTACTTCGTCAGCGATTCCGGTCTCTACGCCATCGGCAAGAAAACGGCGCAAAGCTCCCACACGACCACTCAAACACCTGCGGGAACAACCGTTAGCTCGAACCCCGCAACGCACGTGCAGGTGGTTCCAACTGAACTCATCCTGAAGGCCGGCGACAAGGTGAACTTCCGCGCGCGGCTGTTTGACGCGCAGGGAAACTTCATCCGCGAGGAAACTGGCGCAACGTGGTCGCTTGAACAATTGAAGGGCAATGTCGAGAATGGTCAGTTCACTGCCGGCGCCGATGCAGCACCGCAGGCAGGTCTGGTGAAAGCGACTGTCGGCGGCATCAGCGGCGCGGCGCGTGTACGCGTTTTTCCGCCGCTGCCGTGGAGTGAAGCGTTTGACTCGTTTGAAGCGAATTCAGTTCCACCTGCATGGGTGCAGATGACGATGAAGTTCGCCGTGCGAGACCAGAACGGAAACAAGGTGCTCGCAAAGTTAACTGAAGGTTCGTCGCTGCTGAGCCGCTCGCGTGCGTACATCGGACCATCTGACTGGTCCAACTACACCGTCGAGGGCGACGTGTTCGCGACAACGAAACGACGGCAGCAGGGCGACGCGGGCATAATCGCGCAACGCTATGTGTTGACTCTTTACGGCAACAGCCAACTGCTCAACATCGAGCCGTGGCAGCCTGAAACCGAACGCACGAGGAGCATGGCGTTCGCATGGAAACCCGATACGTG
>DASTQB010000193.1:0-9756 GCA_035761985.1 Pyrinomonadaceae bacterium | reverse complement strand
TCACGGTCTCCATGCCAAAGAACCCGACCACGGAGGAAACCACATTTCCGTTTCACAAAATGGAACTGAAGGCGCGGTTGTATCTGGCGAAATCAGCCGCTGGGCCGGTGCTCGCGATCGCATCGTTGAGCGGCATCAAATCGAACCCGGCCGCTTATACCGATTTTGCACGCTTTAATTCGTACATGGACGCGTTCAAGAATTTCTTCCCGCCGAAGGTTCGAACGAAAGAAGTTCCGACCAAGCTCACGTTCGTCACTAACCGCCCCTATCAGGGCCACCTCGGCAGGACGTACAAAATCACGATGGGTGAGCTCAACGGTTCGGTCCACGCCTTCGCCACGCGTAAACGTTTCTACGCGATCGTTTCGCTCAACACGAAAAAAGAGGATGGAGTCGAAGAGAAGTTTCTGAGCTCCTTTGTTTTGCCGGAACGACAGGCTGAGCAGCCGAAGGTCACTGCGTCCGCAAACCCTGGTGACCAGCCGAATCCCGAAGAGCCAACGGTCCAGCGAACAGAAGCCGACGAGCGTCCGTTGCCTGCGGAAGCCGATCCGAATCAGCAGCCGGGAACAGCGGAAGTTAAACCAGATCCGAATGCTCCAAACCCAGGGAACAATCCACAACAACCAAACGCTGACAGGCAGAAGAAGGGCCCAATCAACGGCGGCATGCTAAACGGCAGAGCCATCTATTTGCCCGTGCCTGAAGTCCCTCCGGGCGATGCGAGTGGTGTTGTGGTAGTCGCGATTCTCATCGACGAACAAGGCAGCGTTGTCGAAGCGCGTGCGATCTCCGGTCCACAACCTCTGCATGCAGCGGCTGTAAACGCCGCGCGCCTGGCGCGTTTTACGCCGACGATGCTGATGGGCGAACCGGTGAGGGTCAGCGGCACGCTGAGTTACAATTTTACGAAGTCAAATTAGGTCACTGGAAAAAACTCAAAAATAATGTCATCTGGAATCGCCGCATTGTGTCCAGCCTGGACCATACCGGGTTACCTGGAAGTTCAGGACGATCACCTGACTGTCAACGGCGTCGACACGATCGAGTTAGTTAAGAAATTCAACTCGCCGCTGTTTGTTTTCTCCGAAGGTCGTATCCGCGACAACATCAGCCGTTTGCAACGCGCTGCCCAGGCAGTGGATCGCCCGATCAAGTTTTGCTACGCGTCGAAGGCAAACTCAAACATGGCGATCCTCAAGGTCGTGCTCGACTCAGGCATCGACATCGAGGTGAACAGCGGCGGCGAACTCTTCAAAGCACTGCGAGTCGGTTTCCGCCCTGACCAGATCATCTTCAACGGCACAAGCAAGACTGACGACGAGATCGACGACGCCGTGCGTGCAGGAATTTACGCGATCAACGTCGACTCGATCTACGAGATCGAACTCGTAGAACAGTCAGTACAACGCTTGCGAGCGCGTGGTGAAGAAGTATCTCCGGCGCGGATTACGCTACGCCTCGTCCCCGAGATTGGAACGAGATCTCATCTGGGCTTGCAGACCGCGCTGCTCACTTCAAAGTTTGGCATTTCTTCATCCGAAGTGCTGGCTGCGTTTCGTCGTGGTCTCGAGAATGCCGAGCTCTTGAAGGTGTGTGGCATTCACATTCACGTCGGATCGCAGACGCCTGACGTTGAACCGTTTGCCGAGGCGTTCAGAAGCATGTGGGAACACCTCGTCACGATTCATAACGAGACCGGACACACACTCGAACACATCAATCTCGGCGGCGGCATTCCAGTTAACTACCTGCGCGATCGTTCGCAGGCGGATCAACTACCCGAGCACGAGCGCGACATGCTCGGCGCGGAACTCGAACCTTCCGAAGTGCTGACTGAAGCGTTGCGAGTCGCGCGCAAGTCGGCGCGTGTGGCAAACGCCGAACACCTGCTCGATCGAGTTACCATCCTGCTCGAACCTGGCCGCAGCATCATCGCCGATGCCGGCCTGGTGCTGACGACCGTTCGCAACATCAAACGCCGTCCGGAAACCGGCGATGTGTGGCTGCTGACCGATGCCGGCTACAACATCATGCTCTCGATGAATAACTACAAGTGGTACTACCACTTGATTTCCGCTTCACGCGCGGGCGCGCCATACGGTCGAGATTACAAAGTGGCTGGTCCACTCTGCGATTCGGGCGACGTCTATTTCGACATCGAGCGTGAAGGACGTTTGCCCGACTACCGCAAACTTCCCGACGACGTTGGACCAGGCGAAGTGCTGGCACTGCTCAACTGCGGCGCTTATTCACTCGCACAGATGTTTCACTACAACGGCAGGCCCCTGCCCGCGGCAGTCTTGATTCGCACCAACGGATCCGCGGAGTTGATCCGGCGCCGAGATACCTACGAAGACCTGATCACAAACGATCTTGGATACTAGTCACAAGTACGCGGATCTACACTGATGACTCACGAACACACGCAACTGATCCGCGGACTGGGATTGATCGCTGCCGTCTCAGTCAACGTCGCCAACATCATCGGCACCGGCGTTTTTCTTAAAGCCCGGGTCATGACGTGCAACGTCGGCACGCCGGGCAAGGCGCTGCTCGCGTGGGTCGTAGCCGGTCTTCTTGCGATGGCGGGCGCGCTCACGTACGCGGAGTTGCTGGCCATGAAACCGCGCGCGGCCGGTGAGTATGGCATCGTGCGCGACGCGTACGGGCGGCCTCTCGGATTCATCTATGGCTGGACGCAGTTTCTGATCGCGCGCACCGCGTCTGCTGCCGCGCTCGCCGTTGGGTTTGCGATCTTCCTCAACGATCTGGTTGGCGGCGCGCTGCGGCATACCTATTTTCAGTACACACTTCCCGGCGGGCACGTGTTGTCGTTTGGCCGGCTCCAGCTTGTTGCGCTCTCAGCGATCGTGGTCTGTACGATCATCAACTGCGCTGCTGTTCGCGTGAGTGGTGGTGTTGCCAGCGTTCTCACCGGAATGAAGGTGATACTGCTGCTGGGTGTGGGCCTCGGCGCGTTCTTCTACAGTGATGGTAATTGGGGCAATCTCGCTTTGCAGAACACCGGCGGTGCGTGTGAAGACGTGCCGATCACAACCGGCGGGATGGCCGGGTTCGCCGCGGCGATGCTCGGCGCGCTCTGGGCTTACGATGGTTGGAACAACGTCACGTTTCTTGCGGGTGAGGTGAAGAACCCCGGGCGCAATCTTCCGCTCGCGTTGATCGGCGGAGGCCTGGTCGTGATGGGCCTCTACCTGTTTGTGAATGTGAATTACTATCACGTACTGACGCCGACGCAGGTTGCCGACGTTTCTGCATCTTCATCAGTGGCGGCGGAGGTTGTGAGACGACTGCTCGGGTCGGCGGCGGTGACGCTCATGGCCGCGGCAATGATGACTTCGTCTTTCGGCGCGCTGCACGCGTCGATCCTCGCGACGGCCCGCATACCATACGCGCTCGCGAAGGATGGTCTAGCTTTCAAAGCGCTGGCCCAGGTTTCACACCGCACACACGTGCCGGTGAGATCGTTGCTGGTCCAGGGTGTTTGGGCGTGCGTCCTGGCGTTGTCAGGTTCGTACGACACGCTGACTGACTACGCGATCTTCGCGCTGACCTTGTTCTATGCACTTGTGGCGGGATCGATCTTCATCTTCCGCCGTCGCGAACCCGACACGCCGCGCCCGTATCGCACGTGGGGTTATCCCGTTGTGCCGATCATCTTCCTGACAGTCTCAGGCTGGTTGATCTTCGAGACTATCCGCAGCAACCCTGAACGCACAGGTATCGGTCTTTTCCTGATCCTGCTGGGGCTTCCTGTCTACTACTTCTTTCTCCGGCGCCCGGAAGATAAGAAAGCAGCCACAGATTCACACAGATAAACGCAGATCTGCGTTCATTCGCGTTCATCTGTGGCTTTGCAGAACTTGATAGACAGGTGACTGTTTTCCTTCGCTCGTGGCGAGGAGGGCTTTGCCGTCGAGGCGGTAGGTGATCGATTCGCCCTGTTCGCGCTTTCCGATATCAAAGTTGGTGACTTTCTGTTTCCAGATTTCGTTGAAGTCTTTAGCTCCCGCCGGTAGGACCAACTCATAACCCTGGAAATAATCACACAACGCGACGCGCTGCCCGTCCGGAGAAATACTGCCGCCCGTGAGTATGCCGCCAAATAGACTCGGCAGCCGGATCTCGCCGACTCGTCTCATCGTGATCGTTTTACCAGCAGCGAACGGCGCTGCGGCTTCGTAGATAACCGCATTCACCAGCGGCACTTTGGTAACGATGTAGATGTTCCCAGTCTTCGGATGCACGAGCAGTGTCTCTGCATCGTGGCTGCCGTCGGGATAACGCAGGCGAATTGCCTGCGCGGGCGAAGTCGTCGCAGGCTTAGTCTTCGTTGACTTTACAATCGCGGGCTCAAGAACGCGGTAAACAACTATCTCTTTTCGTGCACTATTACCGTCACCGATGTCGCCGAGGTATAGATACGACTTGTCGCGCTCTGGTCCAGGACCACTGGCCATGTCTTCCCAATCATGTGCGCGTGCGCCGGCAACGCGGAACACGCCGAGCGATGCGCCGCTTTCGTTGAATGCGTAGATGAAGGGACCATCACCGGAGTCGTTGTGGGTCCAGTAGGCGCCGGGCGTCAGGCGCGAAGCGGTGAGGCCGCTACTCTCCGTGATAGCGTTGTCCTTGATCGTCGCGATGCTCTTAGGCGCGCCGTACGGTGGTTTTTGGTTCTGTGCGATCGACAACGAAGTCCAACATATCGCCAACGACAAAGCCGCAAACACACGGCTTTTCATGTAAATCCGGTTCATCCTCAAATCCTGTCCAGCGCCGCACGAGCAACTTCCTTGTCGTCGAAGTGAAACGTCTCGCGGCCGATGATCTGGTAATCCTCGTGGCCCTTCCCGGCAATCAACACGAGATCGCCGACACGCGCTTCGGAGATCGCCTGGTGAATCGCCTCTGTGCGGTCCGCGATCTTCCGGTAAGGCTTGCCGGTCTTGATGATTCCCTCTTCGGCGTCAGAAAGAATCTGCTCCGGATCTTCGGTGCGCGGGTTGTCAGAAGTAAGTATCACGACGTCACTCAAACTACCCGCCGCCTCACCCATCGGCGCACGCTTCGAACGATCGCGATCGCCGCCACAACCAAACACAGTGATGATCTTTCCTTGCACAACCTCGCGCGCGGTTCGCAACACGTTCAGCAATGCATCGTCAGTGTGTGCATAATCAACGACCACTGAAAAACCACCGTCGTGATTCACTCGCTCAAAACGTCCCGGCGCGCCTGTGCATTTCTTCAACGCTGCCGTGACGACGTCAAGATCGTAGCCAAGCGCCAGTCCACTCGCGACCGCTGCTAGCGTGTTGTAAACGTGTGGTGGTCCAACGAGTGGCGACTCAAAATCACGTTCACCCGCAGGCGTCGAAAGCCGAAACCGCATTCCATTCAACGAAAACTCCGGATTGCGAGCAGTAACATCAGCATCCGACTTCACTGCATAACGAATCACTCGCAAACCGTCTTTCTCGAGCGACGCCGCGAGCTCAACGCCGTAAGGATCGTCAACGTTGATGACAGAATTCCGCGGCCGCGATCCGAGACGACCATCGAACAGTCGCTGTTTCGCGTACCAGTAGTTTTCCATGGTCTTGTGATAGTCGAGGTGGTCGCGCGTGAGATTGGTAAACACCGCGACGGCATATTCGAGCTCGTCGCAGCGACGAAAGTCCATCGCCTGCGACGAACACTCCATCACTGCCGTTCGACATCCGATTTCGACCGCGCGCCGGAGCAGTCGCTGCATGTCGGTCGCTTCAGGCGTGGTCCGATCGGCTTTGAACCGTTCCTTTCCGAGGCGATATTCAACCGTGCCCGTCATTGCAACGAGCTCGCCTGCTTCTTCAGGAATCGACGCGATCAAATACGCGGTGGTTGTTTTGCCGTTCGTGCCGGTGATGCCGACCAGTTGGAGTTCGCGTGAAGGATGATGGTGCACTTCCGCAGCGGCAACTGACATCGCACAACGAATGTCGTTCACTTGCAACCACGCACCTTCGAAACCTTCCGGCGCCGCACGCTCAGACAAGACGCCGGCAGCGCCGTGCTTCATCACCTCCGGCACAAACTTATGCGCATCGAACAACGCGCCCGAGACTGCGGCGAAGAGGGTTCCCTTCCCTACACGACGCGAATCGTGACTCACGTCTGTGACGAGCATCGACTCGTCACCCGTGAGCTTCGCATGCGTGATAGCTACTATCTGCTTGATTGTTGTCGGTTCATTCATCGCCACTGATTTTACGGATTTGCGGATTTAACAACTACCGCCGGAATGTTTTGATCGCGAACGAGTTGATTGAACGCAGGCACCTGCGTCCGCATGATCTCCGCCAGCTTTCGCAACTCCGCGTCGATTTGCGTTACGAGCTCGTCGTAAACCGCATACGACTGCGCCGTCGGCGCCGCTTCAGCACTGCCAACAACGCCGCCGAGCGCAGCGAGTTTGTTATTGAGCCGGATCGGATAGTTCAGCGGATCCTGGTTGCTCTGATTCTTCGTCTGGTAAAGCGTCTCTTCAACCGCGGTCATGTTCTTGTTGAGCGCTGCGGCCGCGTCGTTGATGACCTTCGCATTCGCGTGGCCCGCCACACGCTTCTGAAGATCTTCAATCTGCTTGCGCACGTCGCGAATCTGGATAATCGCGTTGTGCGTCTCGCTCAACTTGTCGCGAATCCTCATCGACAACTCGAGCTGCTTCGCATAATCCGCAGCCGTTGTCGTCACACGCGGATCAGGTTTGATCTCGAAGTTCTCTGTAAACGACTTACCATCAACCGTCAGCTTCACCTGGTAACTTCCCGGCGCGACTTTTGGACCACGCACATCGCCGGCCCACAGAATCATTCCCGGAAAACGCACAGCGTCAGCATATCGCGTGTCCCAGATAAACCGGTTGAGCCCCACTTCCATCGGCACCTGCGGCGTCGCGCCTCCACCAAAACCACCACCACCGCCGCCTTCAGCCGGCGCCGATGGGGCAGCATCGCCCGGCCGTCGCACTCGACTCGTAAACTTCCGGATCGACTTGCCTGTTGAATCAAGAAAGTCGAGTTCAATCTCTGACGTTGGCTTCGTCTTCAACGAGTAAAAGACCGCAACTCCGTTCGCGGGATTTCTGCCGACAGTCGCCGTCGCCGGAAGCGGAAAACCGCCGCCGCCAGGCATGCGATAACTCTCTTTCGGTTTGAAGAGCTGCTTCTCTCCGGCCGCATTGAAGCCACCCTTGTCCATCATCTGATGAAGCAGCGGCAGATCGTCGAGAATCCAGAACGAACGTCCCTGAGTCGCAACCACCAACTCCTTGTCGCGTTTCTGAACTGCCAGATCCGTTATCGGCACGACCGGCAGATTGAGTTGCAGCGACTGCCAACGCTCACCGTTATCAAACGACACGTACATTCCCGTTTCCGTTCCGGCGTAGAGCAGCCCGCGCTTGTTCGGGTCTTCTCGAATCACGCGTGTAAAAGCAGTGTCGGGAATTCCGTCGGTGATCTTTTTCCACGTCTTGCCGTAGTCGTTTGTGCGATAGAGATACGGGCGATTGTCGTCCCACTTGTACATCGTGCCCGCAACGTACAACGTTCCTGCATCGTGCGGCGATGCATCGATCGAGTTGATCTGGATCCACTCCGGCATGATGCTCTTCGGCGGCGTGACGTTGGACCAGTTTTTCCCTCCGTCGCGCGTTAGCTGGATCAAGCCATCGTCGCTTCCACTCCAGATCGTGCCGGCCTGCACGGGTGATTCCATCAACGCGAAGATCGTCGCGTAGTATTCGACGCTGGTGTTATCTTTCGTGATTGGACCACCCGACGCGCCCTGCTTCGTCTTGTCATTGCGCGTCAGGTCAGGGCTGATGATCTGCCAGCTGCTTCCCTCGTCTGTCGACTTGAACAGAACATTCGCGGCGGCGTAGAGCGTGTTTGGATCGTGCGGCGAAAACACGATCGGGAAGTTCCACTGGAACCTGTACTTCAACACATCTGCGCCCGAGCCCATCGGATTGTTCGGGTACGGACTGATGTTGCGCTCCTGCCCGGTGCGATGATCGTAGCGAGTCGTCAATCCGCCGTACGAGCCTGCGAACACGATATTTGAGTCTTTTGGCGACGGCGCAATCCAGCCTGATTCACCGCCACCGACGTCATACCAGTGACTCCTATCAATCGCATTTCCCATCGTGCGACTTGCAATGCGCATCGTTGAGTTGTCCTGCTGCGCGCCATAGACGTTGTAAGGAAAATCGTTGTCGATTGCGACGCGATAAAACTGCGCCGTGGGCTGGTCCTGCTCGGTCCAGCTTCTGCCGCCGTTGAAAGAGACGTTCGAGCCGCCGTCGTTGGCTTCGATCATCCGGTTTGGATCGTCGGGCGCGATCCACAGATCGTGATTATCGCCGTGCGGGACCGCGATCGTGTTGTAAGTGCGTCCGCCGTCGTTCGACTTAAAGAAGCCGACGTTCAGCACGTAAACTCCGTCGGCGTTCTTCGGATCTGCATAGATACGCGTGTAGTACCACGCGCGTTGTCGCAGCCGTCGCTCTTCGTTGACCTTGGTCCAGGTTTGTCCGCCGTTGTCTGAACGAAAAACGCCGCCGTCTTCAGCTTCAACGATCGCCCAAACTCGCTCGGGATTCGCGGGAGAGACCGTGATTCCAACTTTGCCGATCATCCCGCGCGGCAAACCAGGATTGCGAGTCAACTCAGTCCACGTGTCACCACCGTCAGTCGATTTGAAAATACCGCTGCCTGGTCCACCACTCTCGAGCGTCCACGGCTTGCGATAAACCTCCCAGAAGCCCGCATAGATGATGTTCGGGTTTGACGGATCGAGAATCAGATCGATCGCGCCGGCTTTGTTGCCCCGGCTGAGCACTTTCTCCCACGTCTTGCCGCCGTCTTTCGATCGAAACACGCCGCGCTGATCGTTTGGACCCCAAACATGGCCCAACGCAGCCACGTAAACGAGATCGGGATTCCTCGGATGCACGCGTATGCGCGGAATCTGTCGTGTGTCTTCGAGACCGATGCGCTTCCACGTCTTGCCTGCGTCATTCGATTTGTAAACGCCATCGCCATGCGAGACGTTGCCGCGAATCGGCGACTCACCCATGCCCACGTAAACGACGTTCGGGTCCGAATCTGCCACCGCGATCGCGCCGACTGAGCCCGTGCCGAACACCGGACCGTCGCTGACCGGTTCCCAGTTGATGCCACCGTCTGTCGTTTTCCAAACACCGCCGCCCGTCGCGCCGTAGTAATAAACCATCGGTTGCGAAGGAACACCCGCGACTGCCGCTGAACGACCACCGCGATACGGACCAATGCTCCGGTACTGCAACTGCTTGAGCAGGTCGATCTCTTTCGCGGGCGATGCAGCCGGAGTCTGGGCGTGAATCGATGTAACGGAAAGACTAAGCGCAAAGGCGAGACACAGAATCAGTCGTTTACGAGACGCGCGAAACGTCTTGAACATTTGTAGGGCTCCTTTATTTGCAACTGAGTAGACGATGGCTTGCGGTTGCGAATATTATCAATTTGTTTCGCACAACAAAACTATGAGAATCGGAACTGTCAAACAGATCTGGCGTTACGCGGTTAAGTCGATGGCCGGCGAGCAGCTCGAGTCGTGTACGGTGGGAGTGCGCGGCATCCCCGGCGATCGCGGCTGGGTGTTGAAGGATGAGGCCACGAAGTTCGTCACCGGTGGTAAGAA
>DASTQB010000192.1:0-51752 GCA_035761985.1 Pyrinomonadaceae bacterium | reverse complement strand
ATGGCTGGTGCTGAAGGTTGGACTCACGGTTAGCGCGTCCATTCCCGTAGCCGTTATTTCGATCAGCCTGTTTCGACTGCTCGGAAAAGTCGGCATTCGTGAAGCGACCATCCTGGAAAACAACGTCGTACAGACTGCCGGCTCGGCTGGAGAATCGATTGCATTCGGTGTGGGCGTGACCATGCCGGCGATCATGATTCTCGGCTTTGACCTCGAATTCACGCGCGTGATGCTGGTCTCGATGCTGGGAGGACTACTCGGCATCCTGATGATGATCCCGCTGCGCCGCGCGCTCATCGTTCAACAACACGGGATCCTGAAATATCCGGAAGGCACTGCGTGCGCGGAAGTTTTGAAGGCCGGCGCGTCAGAGGAATCGAGGGCCGCGGCAGATCCCATTTACAAAACGAAAGCGGCCGACAGGGAAGAGGCAACGTCAGGCGCAAAGACGATCTTTACTGGATTCGGTATCGGACTCGTTTACCAGGTGATCATGGCGGCTTTCAAGGGTTGGAAAGACGTGCCGGCAAAAGTCTTTGGTCCACCCTTCGCCGGCGGATCGGTTGCGGCTGAAGTCTCGCCCGCGCTTCTTGGCGTCGGATACGTCATTGGCCCACGCATCGCCGCAGTCATGTGTGCCGGCGGTGTGCTTGCCGATCTTGTTCTCACTCCGGCGATCAAGTTCTTTGGCCAGGGTTCGACTGCCGTACTCGCTCCCGGAACCATTCCGATCAGTGAAATGGGACCGGACGACATTCGCGGCTCGTACGTTCTCTACATCGGAGCGGGCGCCGTGGCAGCAGGCGGAATCATCAGTCTGTTTCGCTCGTTGCCGACGATCTGGCATGGTCTAAAAGGTGGTCTCAGCGACCTGCGTGGCGCGCAGGCAGGAGCATCCGAGGTCGCGCGAACGGATCAGGATCTGTCGATGAAGCTCGTGGTGGGCGGTTCGTTGGCGCTGATCGCGATGATCATGATCCTGCCGCAACTGCACCTCCAGTTTAATATCATCGGCGCAATACTCATCGTTGCTTTCGGTTTTCTGTTTGTGACGGTTTCATCGCGACTCACCGGCGAGATCGGTTCGTCTTCAAATCCGATCTCGGGAATGACGGTAGCGACTCTGTTGCTGACGTGCCTGATCTTTCTACTGGTCGGCTGGACTGGTCCGAGCTATTACGTGACTGCACTTTCGATCGGCGGCATCGTCTGCATCGCTGCTTCGAATGGCGGCACCACGTCACAGGACTTGAAGACAGGATTTCTGGTCGGTGCAACGCCGAAGTACCAGCAAATCGCGATTCTCGTCGGATCGTTTGCCTCGGCTTTGATACTTGGACCAATCCTGCTTCGTCTCAACGACCAGAGCACGGTTTACGTTCCGCAGACGACGTTTCAGCGAGTGGAGGACGCTGCGCAGGTTGATGCTGCTTCTCTGGCTGCGCTGCCGGCTTTCAACGAAACAGCAAAGCCCGCGAGCGGCGGAAACTTCCGTCTGCTGAAGATCGAAGCGGGCGGTCCGTCAGTCGCAGGACTCGGGCCGGGTGAGTATCTCGTCGACGACTCGGGCAAAGTCGTACATCGTGTCGAACGCAACTTTCCTGCGACCCTGCGCGCTGATATGACTAAACTTGGACCGCCTGAGCAAGCAAAAAGCGGACTGCCCGTACCGGATAACAACTCGTATGCGACGTGGCATAAGATCGAAGAGGAAAATGGACCTCCGGGGAAATATCTGGTCGATGCTCAGGGCGTGCCTGTTTACTACGTCGATCCGGGAATCAACGGCACACACCGGATCGCGCCCGATGGTTCGTCTATTACGAAATACGAGGCGCCAAAGGCGACGTTGATGTCCTACATCATCAAGGGCATTCTCAATCAGAAGCTTCCGTGGGGACTGGTGCTACTCGGCGTAATGATCGCGATCGTGCTCGAGATGTCGGGAATCCCGTCGCTGGCGTTTGCGGTTGGCGTTTACCTGCCGCTTTCGTCGTCGAGCCCGATCTTTATCGGCGGGATGGTGCGTTGGCTGGTCGACAAATACCTCCGTGTGAAGTTCCGCAACAGGGAACTCACGGAAGAGGAGTTTGTGGCTGAGACTGACAAGAGCGCCGGAGTGTTGATGGCTTCGGGTTACATTGCCGGTGGCGCGCTGGCGGCTGTGTTCATCGCCTTCTTCGCGGGACTCTGGAAGGAGCGAAGTGACTTGATAACGGAGTGGTCCGGAGCTAACAATCCGTTCTTCAACGGACCCTGGTCCGATATGTTGTCGATGATACCGTTTCTGGTGATAGCGGTTATTCTGTATCTTGTCGGTAGAGAAAAACTGCTGGCTCCGAAAGGCACACGAGCGTAATCCAAGGAGATCTCTCTTGAAACCCTCTCGAACGCGAATACTCTGCTGTTTGCTTTTACTGTCGCTGCTTAGCCTGCCCTCAACTGCGCTGGCCCAGGCGCAACGTACGCCCAGCGAAACCGTGCGCCAGTTTTACAAGCTGTTGCGCGAGAAGAAGTATCGAGAAGCGTTTGCGATCTCGATCTATCGCCACGCAGCCGAGCCCCTCTCGGCGGCGGAGTTTGAAGACTTTCGAGTCGACTTCGACCGGATAGCGTTTGCCATCACCGAACGAATTCCCGCGAACGTCGACGTCACCGGAGAACAGATCAGCGGCGATGCAGCCACGGTCTTCCTGAAGATGCTTGACGCCGACGGCAAAGAAAAGATTGAACCGACTGCACTCATCAAGGTCGACAACGTCTGGATCGTCGGCGACATGGAAAACCTGGAACTCGTTAAAAAGCAGGGCAAAAAGTTCTTCTACGAGGCCCGCATCAACGCTCACCACAACGACGTTCAGGACATGTTGACACGTATCTCGCTGATGCAGGTGGCCTATGCCCAGGGACACGATAACAAGTTTGCCAACATGGCTGAATTAGTCGCCGCAGGCATGATCCCGAAAGACATCGAAGGCACCGAAACCACCGGCTATCGCTTTCAAATCGTCCGCTCGGCGGACGGCAAATCGTGGTACGCCACCGCCGAACCCGCGCAATACGGGCGCACGGGCCGCCTTTCGTTCTATCTCGACGCCTCAGGCGTTCGAAGCGCAGACGTTGCCGGCAAACCGCTCGTGGTCAAGAATTAAAGTATTGCATCTACGCAATCAGGTTTTCTAGAATGGATTGGCGGTCTGCCCCCAATCGCTTTCCGAGCTGTACCCTCCTCAACTGGTCCGAGAACACTTATCACGATGTCGGAACTGCCCAGGAGAATCGTGTCGCGTCTACGCCGTTTCATTGGTAACCGGCGTGGAAGTAAGCGTGTGTGCACGCGTCTGACGTTCACTTTGAGTCTTTCGGATCCACGAGTCAGTTCCAACGGAGCGCGGCGGTTGCCCTCGCTCGACGGTCATACGCTCGACGTTAGCATGACCGGGCTCGCGTTGATTGTGCCTGCAATTCGTATCGGCGAACACTATCTCGCCGGAGGAGATCGCAAGCTGCACCTGAAGCTGGAACTGCCGAGTGGGCCAGTGGAGATGAAGGTCGCGAGTGCGAGGTATGAGAGCCTGGAAGACGATACCGGATACCTGATCGGCGCGCGGATTTTGGAGATGAGCGACACTGATCGCGCCGCGTTTCAGCAGTACGTGGCAAAGCTGCTAAAGCGAGAACAGTAACGAGCCGAACGCTTCGGGGACGTGGAAATTGGGTTCGGGAGTGTGTGTTGGCCGCCATGCGAGATAGCGTTCGGGCGCTTCCGGCCCGGCACAGCGAAACAGGTTAACCCGCCAAACTTCGCCCTCTTTCGGCTTAGGGATCGCCTCGCTCCACGGAATTCTCATTCCAACAAACAACCGTTCTTTGTCGAGCCGCGCAGCCGTCGTAAACCCCGATCGAAAGTCCCAATCAGTTTCTCTTCCCGAGGGCGTGAGTGTGATCCCAAGATCAACCCACTCGCCCGTCGGCGCCGCCTCAAACTCAAAGTACCGCCGCGGCTTCTCCGGATCCGGCGCTATAAAGATCTCACATACATCCCGATCCCAAAGCCCCAGTGTCTTCTGATCAATCCGCGGATTTTCCGCGACAATCAGCGGCTCCTGTTGAGCACAAACAAAACGCACGTGCAGCGCTTCACTGGACCAGCATAACCTCACTTCCGCATGCTTCGCGGGCGTGGCCGGTTCACCAGACCAGTAGTGCTCGATCCTGACCGGCTGGAAGTTCTCCCAAGCCGGATTTTCAAAATCCGACTCACCTACCGGTTGTTCCACGTATCGTGCCGTAATCGTCATTTCAAACTGTTCAGACAATCGTCTATTAATCGATCCGGATCCTCATTCTGAAACACTCGCGCCGCCGTCGCACGTTTGCCAAACTTCTGCACCAGATACTCCGAATCATCGGCAACACCGCCAGTTCCAGTCAGGCAGCCGATGATCTTTCCTTCATCGTGCGCAATCGTGAATTCGTTCAACGAACCCATCGCGCCTGCTACAAACAACACCACGTCGCACGATCTGACGAGCACCACGTTTCGACCTTTCAAACCAAAACCCGTGTAGATCAGCACGTCGCACGCATCGAGCGGCAACTTGTAAATATCGACGTGCTCGCGTTCGTTACTGCCGGGCGATATCCCGATATGAAAACTACCCGCGTCGTGCGCAGTCTTTCCAACAACGTAGACAATGCCGGTCGTCGCGCCGGTCAGTAGTACGACGTCCTTTGCGGCGATTGCTTTCGCGAGGCGCTCAGCTTTCTCGACCAGAGTACTGCCCGTCTCCAGCCGCGAGCTCTCGGGCGCCGCCGAACCCATGACTCCGACTTTGATCCGCATTTTTCTCTTCACGGTCCCACCAGCGTTGCGTCAAAAACCATGCGATACCCGGCATCAAAAAGAACAGGCCGATCCACACCGTCACCCAGCGAGGTGAAAAGCCAAATCGATCGAGAAGTTCACCAGTAGCGTAATTCGATGCTGCCATAGTCAACGTCAACAACGCCAACTCTGCGGCAAAAACGCGACCGCGGAAATTATCGACGACCACTCGTTGCAGTATCACGGTCGAGTTGACCCACAGGATGCTGCCGCCGCAATGCGCGATCCCGAGCACGATCAGCGCAAAAACAAAACTCGTCGCAGTCCCGAACGCGATGTAGAACGCGCCACCGATCAGGAATGCAATCCCGATCCACGCCTGCATTTGCCGATTGCTTTCGCCGGAAATGCGCCGCGCGACGATTGGACCAACTGCGGTGCCGATCCCGCGCGCAGCGAACAGAACGCCGATGCCGCCCGCGGCGTCTTTGCCCACTGGAAAGATCCGTTCTCCAAACACGGCCAATAGCGTGAGTATTCCGCCGCCGAGCCCCCACGCGGGCTTTACGAGCAAAAGGGCGAGGACGCGCGGGCGATCCTTCACGTACTTGATCCCCTCGATCGTCTCAGTTATCCCGAGCAGACGGCCGAGAGTCAGTTTCTGCCGTTCGCGTTTTCTTCGTTTTGTAACGCGAATACTCGCAATAAGCGCAGCGGATAAAAGATAAGTAGCACCGTCGAGAACGAAGGCGACGTCAGTGCCGAAGGCGCTCGTGATCAGACCGCCGATAGCTGCGCCGAGCGTGAGCATCACTGACCAGGTAACCGACGAGATCGCGTTGGCAGCAACGAGTTCACGTTCTTCGACGATCGATGGAATCGCGGCAGTTTTAGCGGGTTCAAAGAACGTGGCAAGTCCGAGCTGCAAAACCGTCAGCACGTAAATTATCCACAGGTCCTCAGCACGCCGAACAAACAGAAATCCCAAAACAACGAGAGCGCGCAACAGGTCGGAAATGATCATGATCCGCTGGCGGCTGAACCGGTCGGCAATCACACCCGCGAGTGGTCCGAACAGAAAACTCGGAACGAAGCGCGCGACGAGCAGCAGACCAACGTCACGACCTGAACCGGTAAGTTTGAGAATGATTGTGTAGAGCGCAATGGTGTTGAACCAGTCGCCCATCTGGCTAACGACCTGTCCGAGCCAGAGTAGTCTGAAGCTGCGATTGCGACGCAGCAGATCTATGTAGCCGACGCGACCCTCAGGTTTGTTGTTCATGATTGCCAATTGCCGAGGCCTAACATGTAAATCCTGTTTCAGGATTTTCAAGATTGCCGATTGCCGTTGAGTGACTACGAAGCAAATCGGTCCCCGGCATCGCAAATCGTCAATCAACTTAACCCAGCTTGACCGAAGTTCTCAAACTGACGCGTCAAAATGGAATGAACTGAGCACAGTGTGCGCGAAAGGTGAGCTTTTGAAAGCGGCACAGTAGTTGTGATAGGCACAGCGCGGCTTAGAAGCCTCTGGCTTCGCGGGCTCTCCGCACGGGGTCCGTAGCCGCAAAGTTCTATGACAGTCACGAGTCGCGAACCCTCTTCCCCAGCACGGCAGCCTTTCCGACAAGGGCTGCCACTTGCCCAATTCGTCGGAGATGGAGCTGAGTTGCTCCCAGCTCTGTCTCCGGCAAACCACCTTCCGGCGGTACGCACTTCTCTGCGCGCCGGTGCTGCTGAGTGGTGGGTCACAAACCAACTGTGGATGGCGTGGGCTCTGTTGCTCATCCCTCTTCTTCTTGAACTGATCTACGGAACGTTTCTACTTCCTTATCTACTACTCGCACCATCATCAGTCATCGCAACCTACTTGATCTATCGCAGCGCGCGAGTGCGTGTGCAAACGAAGACCGACGAGATCGAAGCACTCAGCCAGCTTCATCTTGCAACCGCTGAAGCACTCGCAACTGCGATCGATGCGAAGGATCAGACAACACATTGCCACGTGCGCCGAGTGCAGATTTATGCAGCGGGCATGGGTGAAGTGTTCGGACTTTCTCCTGATGAAATCGCAGCGTTGAAAGCAGGCGCTCTGCTTCACGACGTAGGTAAACTTGCCGTACCGCCACATATCCTGAACAAACCTGGACCACTAACGCCGGCCGAGTTTGAGAAGATGAAGATCCACACGGTCGTAGGCGCGCAAATCCTTGGCCGTGTTGACTTTCCGTATCCGGTGATTCCGATCATCAGGCATCACCACGAGCAGTGGGACGGCCGCGGTTATCCAGACAAACTTCGCGGCGAACAGATTCCGATCACCGCTCGAATCATCTCAGTTGTCGATTGCTTTGACTCGGTGCGAGAAGATCGACCTTTCCGTCGCGGCATGACTCTCGACGAAGCGACAGCGTTGCTATTGCGAGGCGCGGGAGTTCATTTCGACCCACAGGTAGTTGAGCAGTTCATCAAACACTTGCCGCGGTTCGACGCTGAGATCGCGCGTCTCGGCCTGCAACATCAACCGGCCAGCTATTCGTCCGAACCGCCTATCCAACTCAGCACATGCGATCTCGAACAGACTCGCGAGCGTGGTTCTTTCATCGCGTACGATGAAATCAAGAAAGCACATCGCGAGGTCTATGCGCTTTATGAGATCGCACGTACGTTTGGCACATCGCTGAACGTTGAACACACACTCGAGATCCTGGTAGACAAGGTGGGCCACGTGGTCCCATTCGACACCTGCGTCGTGTTTATCTACGACGACATCAAAGGCACCGCAGCAGCGCGACACGTTGTAGGAAAGAATGCGCAGAAGCTCGCTGGCAGGTGCATCGCGCTCGGTGCAGGCGTCACCGGTTTTGCACTCGCGAACAAGAGTGCTGTTAACCAGCTTCATCCGAGTCTGGATTTCACAGACATAAATCCGGAGGCGGGGATCAAGTATCGCTCGATGGCTTCGTTGCCGTTGTTCAAGGAAGACGTTCTACTGGGTGCGCTTTCCGTTTACTCGACTGACCTCGAACAATATAGCGACGACCACATGCGTTTGCTGGAGACTGTGACGCGGCTCGCTTCCGACGCACTTGGCAATGCGATGCAGCATGCGGAAGCGGAGTCGAATGCGTTGACGGATCCGCTGACCGGATTGCCGAACGCGCGTTATCTGGATTTGCGTTTCGAAGAAGAAGCTGCACGCGCACGCCGCACGGATCGCACTTTCCAGGTCGTGATGCTCGACCTCGACGAGTTTAAGAACGTCAACGACACGTTTGGTCACAAGGTTGGAGACAAGATGTTGCGCGAAGTGGCGCACATCATCGAAGGCCAGTTGCGCGAGTATGATTTTCTCGCGCGTTACGGCGGCGACGAGTTTGTAGCGCTCGTGCAGGAGGTTGTGGGCGCGCAGGTCGAAGAGCTTTGCCGTCGTATCGAGGGCGCGGTTTCGCGGTTCTCGCTGCCGGTCGGGAAGAACCGCTCTGCTCGCGTTGGAATAAGCATCGGAACAGCGA
The DNA here is from genome assembly GCA_035761985.1 of Pyrinomonadaceae bacterium. Classification (GTDB taxonomy): domain Bacteria; phylum Acidobacteriota; class Blastocatellia; order Pyrinomonadales; family Pyrinomonadaceae; genus PSRF01. The sequence goes on along the minus strand of DASTQB010000192.1, from coordinate 43,409 downwards.
CGTTTGGCATCGATGGAGACACGTTGGACCAGCTGGTTGTCGCCGCTGATAACGAGATGTATCGCGTGAAGTCGACTCACCGCCTCGAACGCGGTACGGGATTTTCAGAAGTACAAGACTTTCAGGATTCATCCTGCCCGTCCTGAAAATTCTGAAATCCTGTCAGAAATTCCTCGAATCACCTGTATAATCGGCGGAAGCATGGTTGCGCCCGCCGACAATCAAAATGCAACACTGTTAATAGTTGACGACGACCCTGCTGCGCGCGACAGGCTGCGCGAGATCTTCGAGACTGCACAGTATCGCGTCGTCACTGCTACCGAAGCCGCTTCCGCGCTTCGTGTGCTGAAAGGCGTGCGTTGCGATCTCGTTGCGCTCGACCTCGAAATGCCAGGCGTCGATGGCCTCGCTCTGTGCAAACTGCTTCGCGCCCAGCCGACCACGAGCAAGTTGCCGATCATCGCTCTTTCCGAAAGTGACGATGAAACGCGCAAAGTCCAGGCATTCACAGCCGGCGCCGACGACTACATCACCAAACCCTCCACGCCCGGCGAACTGCTATCACGCGTCAGTCTCCACGTCCGCACGTCACAACGCGAGTGGGCGCTGATCGGCAGTAATCGCGAACTCAGATTCCTATCCGACATCGGTCGCGGACTGCTGCGCGCTCTCGAACCGGAGCAGTTGGTGCGGCGCGTTGCAGGTGCCACTTACGAAGCACTCGACGCTTCGCTTTGCGCCGCCTACGTCACAGTCAATCGCGACAATCACGCGCTCTGTGTTTTCGATCGAGAAGGCAGTGCTGACGATCCTTCTTTACTCGATCGCGACCGGCTCAACGAGTGGCTTCGATCGGCAGAATCGGCGAACTCGTGGCTGATAACTGAAAGGAGAGAATTTCTACTCGGCGACGACCTTCACGCAGCAGAATACGTGGCGCCGTTTCGCTTTGCCGGACGCGCAAAAGGCGCGTTGATCGTCGCGTTCGATCTCCGTGAACAGTGTGGCGAAACCGAGCGACGTTTGATCGACGCTGCTGCACAACAGACGTCACTCGCCGCGCACATCTGTTCGCTCTATCAAGCCGCGCGCGATCAGTCGGTGAGTCTTGCAAGGGAAGTCGAGAAACGCACCGCCGAATCTGAAGCGCAGAAGCGGCTGATCGAAGCGATTGTCGATAGCCTGCCGTTGTCGCTTTATGCGATCGATCGTGAGTATCGCGTCGTGGCGTGGAACCGTAACCGCGAACTCGGTGAGCTCGGCATTCCGCGTGGCTCAGTGCTCGGCAAGAACGTTTTCGACGTTCTCACACGCCAGCCTCGCGACATGCTGGAGCAGGAATTCGAACGCGTATTCGAAAGCGGTGAGATCGAACGTCTCGAACAGGAGAATCCTTCGGCGAAGGGCGACATCCGTCACTGGGTGATCAGCAAGATTCCGATGTGGGCTGACAACAGCGGCAAGGTCAGTCATGTCATCACTGTCGGCGAAGAGGTCACGGATCGCGTCGAGGCACATCGTGCGATTGCGCGTGCTGAGAAACTTGCCGCGGTTGGACGGCTCGCGGCTGGCGTTGTTCACGAGATCAACAATCCGCTCGCTACGATCTCGGCGTGTGCTGAGTCGCTTGAAGCGCGCGTCAACGAAGGTGCGTTTGACGGTTCATCGTCGTTGCAGGATCTCAAAGAGTATCTCGGCCTGATTCGGAGCGAAGCGTTCCGTTGTAAGAGCATCACGATGGGCCTGCTCGACTTCAGTCGCACGCGTACGTCGGACCACGTGACGATCAATCTCGCCGACGTGATCCGTTCGGCGGTCCGCCTGCTCTCGCATCAGAAGCGGAGGGCGGCGATCGATTTCAAGGTCGAACTCTCCAACGACATGCTTCCCGTTTCAGGAGACCCGGGCCAGTTACAACAAGCCGTGATCGCGCTCGCGACCAACGCCATGGACGCCATGGGCGAGAGCGGCGTATTGACCATCTCGAGCCGGAACGATGGCGAGAAAGTGGTGGTCGAAGTCAGCGACACGGGCGTCGGAATTCCCCCGGAAAACCTGCCCAAAATCTTCGAACCCTTCTTTACGACCAAAGAAATCGGGCAAGGAACTGGTCTCGGCCTCGCCGTATGTTATGGTATCTTAACGGAGCACGGCGGCACTCTCGACGTGCAGTCGACCGTGGGAACAGGCACCACTTTCACGATCTCCCTTTCAGCCGTAAATCTAAACGAGGAACAGACAGTTTGAGCGAGCAACAGCAGCAGGCACGAATTCTGATCGCAGAAGATGAGGCCAACCTTCGGCTCGTCCTGCAAAAGGAATTAGAGCGGCTCGGCTACCGTGTGCAGGCCGCGCCCGATGGTGAGGCAGCGTTGCGCCGGCTCGAAGAGAGCAACGTCGACGTGCTGTTGTGTGACATTAACATGCCGCGCATTGACGGCATGGAGTTGCTGCGTCGCGTGCATCAGCGTCCGAATCCTCCGGAAGTGATCATGCTCACCGGCCAGGCGACCGTTGAGACTGCGGTCGAAGCGATGAAGCTTGGCGCTTACGATTATCTAACCAAGCCTTACAGCATCACCGAACTAGACGTTCGCGTTAAGCAGGCTGCGGACAAGCGACGGCTGCGCGTTGATAATGTTCGACTACGCGAGCAGTTGGCGCGGCAGTCGGCGTTGCCTGAGATCGTCTCGGTCTCGGAAGTGATGAAAGAGGCGATACGTTTGATCGAACGTGTTGCGCCGTCTGAAGCTTCAGTGCTGATCACGGGCGAATCGGGAACAGGAAAAGAGCTGGTGGCCCATGCGATTCACAGGCTTTCGAATCGTGCTGATGCTTCGTTTGTCGACTTGAACTGCGCGGCGTTTCAGGAGTCGTTGCTCGAGTCGGAACTGTTTGGGTACGAGGCGGGCGCGTTTTCCGGCGCGAAGGGCAGGAAGCTTGGTCTAATCGAGCTGGCTGACGGTGGAACGCTTTTCCTCGATGAAGTTACAGAGTTGCCGGCGCAGTTGCAGGCGAAACTTTTACGAGCAATCGAGACGCGCACGTTTTTCCGAGTCGGCGGTGTGCGCAAGGTTGAAGTCAACGTGCGCATCGTGGCTGCGACGAATCGTAATCTCGATACGGTCGTGAATGACGGCGTGTTTAGATCCGATCTGCTTTACAGGATCAACGGGTTTCAGATCAGTCTTGCGCCGTTGCGTGAGAGACCTGAAGACATCGAGCCACTTGCGCGTCACTTGCTGAAACAGATCGCGGGCACGAACCCGCCTGAGTTGAGTGAAGAAGCATTTACTGCACTGAGGCTATATAGCTGGCCGGGGAACGTGCGGCAGTTGAAGAACTGTTTGGAGCGTGCGGTGATTCTGTCGAACAACGGCCGGATCACGCTTTCAGAGCTTCCGCCTGAAGTGACGCGGCCGGCGGTGGCTGCGCCTGTGACGGTCAGTGTGCCGGTGACGGTTAGTGGCGACGGTGCGATGATTGCGCCGCCGGTTGCGGTAGCGCCCAGCTCCCTTCGTGAAGTCGAACGTCAACAGATACTCGCGGCTTTAGAACAGACCGGCTGGCATCGTGGCAAGACTGCTGAGATCCTCGGAATATCTCCTTCCACACTCTATCGACGCCTGCGCGATTACGACCTCGAACGCCGGCGGTAGATCCGCGCATTTTTTCGGCGTCATCCGCGGTTCCTATTTCAAGCTTTTGCGATCGATCTTGCCGCGATCGTTCTTTGGTAGGGAATCGACGTATTCGATCCAGCGCGGGTACTTGTAGATCGCGATGTGGTCCTTCACGAACTGTTTGATCTGTTCTGAGAGTTGATCGGATTTTTCAAAGCCTTCACGCAGTACGACGAACGCTTTCGGCTTCACCAGTCCCTCTGATTCATGGCCCACAACCGCGCATTCCAAAACCGCCTCATGCTGCAAGAGACAATTCTCAATCTCCGCCGGTGCAACGAAGACGCCTGAGACTTTCAGCATGTCGTCTGTGCGTCCGTGATACCAGTAATACCCGTTTTCGTCGACGTGAAACTGGTCGCCCGTCGTACACCAGTCGCCTGCGAATGTTTCTTTCGATTTCTCGTGCGCGTTCCAGTAGCAGAGCGCGGCGGAGTCGCCTTTGATCTTGAGTGTGCCCATCTCGCCGGTTGGGACTTCATTGCCGGCGGCATCAACGATCCGCGCTTCGTAACCCTCGACGATACGTCCGAGACTTCCGGGTTTGATATCGCCCGGCCGGTTGGTGATGTAGATGTGAAACATCTCAGCGGAGCCGATGCCGTCGCAGATGTCTATACCGAAAGCGTTCATCCAGCGGTCGTAGAGTTCTTTTGGCAGCGCCTCGCCGGCTGAGTAACAGAAGCGAAGACTCGAGAGATCGTCCGCTGAGACGTTTGGGACGTTCAGCATCGAGTTGATCATCGTCGGCACGGTCGTGAGGATCGTCGGCCGGTAATGTTTGATGACTTCAAACATCTTTTCCGCCGTCGATCGTTCCGAAAACAGTGCGGTTGCGCCGCCGACGGCGAACGGGAAGAGCAGGTTTGTGCCGGTCGCGTAGCCGAAGAAAAGTTTGGGCACTGAAACGGTCAAGTCATCCGCGGAGACGCCCATCGTCGCTTTCGCGAATACTTCGGTGTTGAATGGCAAATCGTGTTGAAGATGGACCGCGCCTTTTGGATGGCCTGTCGAGCCTGACGTGAAAAGCCAGATGGCGATGTCGTCGCGGCGCGTGTCCGCGGGTGCGCATTCGTCGCTGGCGTTGTTGAGGAGTTCGCTGAAGTTGGCCCAGCGAACGGTTGTGTGGGAAGGCGTTTCGACGCCATCGCCTACGACGACCACGCCTCGCAGGTAACGAGCATTTGCAGCGGCTTCAGCAAACGTCTGCAACAGCGAGTGATGAACGATCGCGACTTTCGCGCGTGTGTAGTCGAGATAGTATTCGTAATCAGCAACGGGCAGCAGTGGGTTGACCATCGTGATCACCGCTCCGATGCGCGCCGCGCCAAACCACGTCCACACAAACTCCGGGCAATCGGGCAGCACCAGCAGAACACGGTCTTCGATGTTTGCGCCAAGCTCGCGAAGTGCGTTGCCGGTGCGGTTCGAGAGTTGGGCCACCTCGCCGTAGGTCCACTTTTGATCTTGGAAGTAAAGACAGACTTTGTTTTCGCGGCCTTCCTCGAGGTTGTGATAGAGGAAGTAGTCGGCCATGTTGAACCGTTCGGGAAAGGATACTTGCACGGCGGTCTATGCTTTCGATTTCTGTGATTGAAATACGCCTTCCAGGTACTTCGCGAGTGCTTCTTCGTCTTCGGGGCTGCTCGAATTGAACTTCAACGCGAACCCGATGTCGGAAGCTGAGTCAACGACTTCGGCCCAGAAGTTGACGGCTTGTTGACTCGTGAGCTGGATCTCGAGCCACACGAGCTCCTTCACTTCGACCTTGCCGCCGGTGAGTACGAAGCAACCGCTGCGGCTGAGATCGGTGACGGTCGCAGTCTCACGTGAGATCACACCTTCCCAGCGAGCGGGAAGTTTTACTCTCGCGCGTGGCGCCGATCTTCGGTCTTTCTCCATTTAATCAGTGTGCAAACGGGCAGCCGCCCTCGCCGTGCCTGATGTCGAGATACGTGCGTGCTTCCCAAAGCTCAGGAAAGAATTTTTTGTCGAGCGTCGTTTTCAGATACCCGATTCCCTCAGAGCCGCCAGTGCCGCGCTTCGCTCCGACCATCCGCTCGACCATCTTTATGTGATGCGAACGCCACAGCGAGAAGTATTCATCGTGCTCAAGCAGTGCCTCTGAAAGTTGAAACTCCTCATACCGCTGCTCATAGTGCGTCAGTACCTCAAGCACCGCCCGCGTGCGCAGCTCATAAGCCTTCTTCGACTCTGTGGAGTCAGCCGCAGTCAACGGCGCGTCTAGCCCACGTCGTTGAAGCATGCGATAGAAACAGTCTGCGAGCGACGGACGCTCCAGCCGCGCCGCGAGCCGCTCATACGCAAACTCATCACTCGAAAACTCACGCGCAATACTCTGGTCCTTCAACCCCGAAGAGAACTCAATCTCGCGAAACTGCATCGACTGAAACCCACTCGCCGGATTGAGTTCATCACGAAACGCGAGAAAACTGATCGGCGACATGCCTTCGAGAATGTGAATCTGGTTCACCAGAAGCTTTTCGATCTCAACCACACGACGCACGGCGCGCGTCGCTGCCGGAATGCGATCTTCTTCCATCAGGATAATGGCCGCGTCGATCTCGTGCAGGATCTGTTTGAACCATAGCTCGTACGCCTGGTGGACCGTGATGAAAAGGAGTTCGTCGTGATGTGCGGGCGATGACAGGCAATCCTGCAGATTAATGAGATCCTGGACCCGAAGATACTTGTTGTATGAAAGCGGCGGATTCTCGCCGTAGTTGCTCGTCATAGATTCAGAATGCCGCTCCCGCCTTTTCGTGTTCACGGTAACTCTCGGAGTCGCCGATCTTTTTCATTTCGTTGATTACGAGTTCCAACTCGTTATCGGTTGTGTAGAAGTGAGGAGAGATACGAATGCCCGCGCCGGGCCTGTAGTCGACGATGAACTCGCGCCGGATCAGTTCCTTCGCCACGGCGCCTGCGTATTCGTGCGCGATAGTCACAGTGCCCGCACGTCGCCGCGCGTCCTTCGGACTCGTGACTTTGAATCCCGCTTCTTCGGCAAGCTCGATCAGGTAATTCGTTTGCCGCATGCTTTTCTCGCGAATCCTCTCGACTCCGATCTCGTTGATGATCTTGTAACCTGACTGCGCCGCGTAAAGCGCTGGAATCGCCGGAGAGCCGTGCAGGAAACGAGAGACGTTTGACGCGTAGCGCAGTGTGGTGTCGAATGCGAACGGTTGTTCATGGGCCATCCAGCCCGTTGTCTTTGGTTCGAGTTTATTTTGCAGGTCTGGCCTGACGTACAGGTAGCCCGCACCTGGACCACCGCAGAGCCACTTCACAGAACCACCAGTTGCAAAATCGGCGTTCAACTCCTTGACGCTGAACGGGACCGTGCCTGCTGACTGGTACGTGTCGAGCACCACCATCGCTCCGACTTCATGCGCCCGATCGATAATCGCTTTCGCATCTTGTAGAAAAGCGCTTTTGAAAAGCACGTGCGAGAAGGGGACGAGCAGGGTGCTCTCGTCGATAGCTGCAAGCATTCGTTCGAGCGGCACGGTGATGCCGTCGTCAGACTTCACGATTTCGATTCTCAGCTTTCCGTCACGCGCATGAGCTTCGTAGACGTACATCACCGAGGGAAAGTTGAGTTCCGAGTAAACGATCTTGTTTCGTTCCGGTGTTGGCTCAAAACACGAGAGTATCAACGACTGGCAGATAGAAACGTTTTGGTGCATGACGACTGTGCCTGGGTCGGCGCCGATGATTCGCGCCACTTCATCACCGACCGTGAGCGGCATCTCCCACCAGCCCTCGGCCCACGCACGCACACCGCGGGTCGCCCACGTTTCGGCGTAGTCGTGGAGCCGGTCATAGGTGGCCCTTGGCATCGCGCCGAGGCTGTGTGAAATCAGGTAGACGGCTTTTTCGAGAATGGGAAACTCGCTGCGCCACTTCAGTAAGTCGTCAGACAATCAAAGGTCCTCCTGCTCGATTAAGATTAACAGATTACGCATATCTGGCGTAATGCGTGTAATCTGTTGAGCGGACATGTGGAAATTCGCGAACCCAATCAAACACCCGATTCTTCCCACGCGCTGGCCGACGGCTGAAGAGGCTGCACGGTCGCGTCTGTACAGCCCCGTTGCCATCGGAAATCTTGAAGCTCGTAGCCGCACGTGGGTGCCGGCGATGGTGCCCTGGCGCGCGACGGAAGATGGTTTTGTGACTCAGCAAAACCTCGACTGGTATCGACGCTTTGCCCAGGGGCGGCCGGGAGTGCTCGTGGTCGAAGCGACGGGCGTGCGCGACATTCCCAGTGGTCCATTGCTTCGTATCGGCGATGACCGGTTTATTCCGGGTTTGCGGAAACTCGTCGAAGTGGTTCGTGAAGCGAGTGAGGGGCAGACGCTGCTGTTTATTCAGATCATCGATTTTCTGGCGGTGAAGCGGCGTCCGGAGAAGTCGAAGTTTCTACAGCGGTTTTTGCAGGTTGACGATCATCATCGACGTGCGTTAGCGGAACTTACGGGTCGTGCCTCGTGGACGGATGCCGAAATTCGTGAGTTTTTGGTGGCGGCGAGTGACGACGTGGTCCATGCGGTGCTTAGACCGCGCGAAAGTGAAGCGCTGGATTTTGGTTATCGCGAACGAGTTACTGATACGCACCTGAAACACGTTCGCGATTTGCCACACGAGCTGCCGGGCATCTTCGCAGCAGCTGCGGATCGTGCACGCGAGGCGGGGTTTCATGGAGTTGAGCTTCACTATGCACACGCGTACACGATGGCAGGGTTTTTGAGCAGGCAGAACAATCGCACGGATGGATACGGCGGATCGCCGGAGCATCGAGTTCGTTTGCCCCTCGAGGTTTATCGCGCGGTGCGAAATCGCGTGGGGCACGATTATGTGGTGGGTGTTCGATTTCTGGCTGATGAAGTGATTGAAGGCGGGAGTCGCGTGGATGATGCGATCTACTACGCGAAGGAGTTCGCTGCAGCCGGGTTCGATTTCCTGTCGCTTTCGAAAGGTGGGAAGTTTGAGGACGCACAACAGCCGAAGGTGGGCCAGGCTGTTTATCCTTATACGGGCCAGAGCGGTTATGAGTGCATGCCGACGGTGCTTTCGGACGCGGTTGGACCATTCGGGCGAAGCGTTCCGCTCGTTGCGCAGATTAAGCAAGCAGTGAATAGCGCTGGATTTAACACGCCTGTGGTGGCTGTCGGCGGCATCTCGACGTTTGAGCAGGCTGAAGAGGTTTTGCGCGCGGGGCACGCGGACGTCGTCGGCATGGCGCGGCAGGCGTTGGCCGATCCGGACTGGTTTATAAAAGTGTTACTTGGCCGAGGTGATGAAGTGCGGCGTTGCACTTACACGAACTACTGCGAGGCGTTGGACCAGGCACACCGTCCGGTTACGTGTAAGCTCTGGGATCGAGTTGATCTCGACGAACCGGGCATTGCCACCGTTGATGATGGACGCCGCCGATTAGAACCACCCCACTGGAAACCACATTAGGTTTATCCGCGTTTTCCGCGTAAATCCGCGGCTTCATACCGTTTGATAAAGGCCGGATCGCGGCGTTTCAGATCCTCATAACTCACCCTACCGCTTCGCATCATGAGAGTGAACGCGAGTTCCAGTGGGCTCAGATGCATGTACTTCTTGGCGTTCTCAAACCAAACCATGCTTTCAAATGCTGCTGCCTGGTAGTCGAGGATCACGGGGCGCCGCGTTGAGGTGAACTTGTCGAGCGCGTCCTGAACGTTCGTGTTTTGCTGGAACGACTCGGCGAGTGCGATTGCGTCTTCGATTGCGAGCTTGGTGCCGGAGCCGATTGAGAAATGCGCGGTGTGCAGTGCGTCGCCGATCAGGACAACGTTTTCGAAAAACCAGTTCTGGTTTTTGACGAGCAGGAAGTTGATCCACTTTGAGTTGTTTGACAGTAACTTGTGACCATTGAGATCGGCTGCGAAGACCTCGCCGAGGTATTCGCGAGCTTGTTCGTCGCGCATGTCCGCAAACCCCGCCTTGGTCCATGTGTCCGGATCGCATTCGACGATGAATGTGCTTGTCGTTGAGTTGAACTTGTACGAGTGAGCGGCGAACACGCCCGCCTCGTTTTCGCGGAAGGTAAGCGTCAGGCCGTGAAAGAGTTGATTCGTCCCGTACCAGATGTAGCGATTACTGCGAACGTCGAGCTCCGGTTGGAATCGATCTGCGTAGCGTTGCCTGACCGTGCTGTTAACGCCGTCAGCAGCTAGCAGGATGTCACAGTCGCTTCGCAGTGCATCGATGTCGTGAATCTCGGTGCGGAAGTGGATCCTGACTCCCAGCTCCTCGGCGCGTCGCTGAAGGATCTTGAGCAACTGGAGACGTTGAATCCCTGAGAAGCTGTTGCCGCGGATCGAAACCTTCTCGTCTCGATGGACCACGTCGACGTTGTCCCACGCTTCGAACTGTTTCGTGATCTCGGCATGTGATTCCTGATCGGCCGCACGGAGATTCGCGAGCGTCTTACCCGAAAACACCACACCCCATCCAAACGTGTCATCCGGCCCATTACGCTCGTAGATGTCGATCTCATGCGACACCCCAGCCTTCTTCATCAGAATCGCAAAATACAACCCCGCCGGCCCACCACCAATGATGTTTATCTTCATAACTCGCGGTCTTCTCGTACGTCGTCGAGAGCTTTTTCTAAGAGGTCATAGACGTCAAGTTCTTTAGCCCATCTGCGCAAATACTCGACGTCCAGCGTGTCGCGAGACGTGCCCAACACTCCGACTACGTCGCTCCACTGAGTAGTAGAAGTCTCCTGTCCTGCACGGAACCAGCGGAGCTTGGCCAGAATCGTGTCCTCGGCCGATGCGACCCAAACTGTTTCATCTCGATCTCGAGAAAGCCTTCTTGACTGCCTTCGGTCAAGCTGGGCTCGTGAGAAATCGTCTGCCTTTGGAACGAAGAAGTCGACTTTGAAGACTGAATCGAAATGGATTGCATTAAACGAGCGTCGTTGAGCGACAGCATCGCGCATAGCTTGCTCATCGACATAGAAGCTATGTCTCAAAGCTTCGAAGAGCGGCCGAACCTGTTCAGTCTTGATGTCTGCAAGAATATCGATATCGGCCGTCGAACGATACATGCCGTGTATTGAACTGGCGAAGGACCCTACGAGAACATAACGAACTCCATGTTGCTCCAAAGTGGTGGCAATTAGAAATAAGACGGACAGTGGAAGATCCATAGACTAAAACCCTTCCACTTTGGGATCGAAGCCATAGGCTTTGATCACAGCTTCGCGCGGCAGAACTCGCGAAATAAATCTGCGTCTAATCTCGGTTTCACCCGCGGCAGGAAAGCGGTGATGGAGGTCCGAAAGTATTAGTTGCCGCATCGCGTCAGTAAGAGCGAAAGCCATGGAAAGTCTTTGTTCCGGTGACAATCGCCGCATCAGTTCGTACTGCTTGCGCTGGGCTTCGGCACTCGTGTCGGGAGAAAGCGGCGTCATTGCTTCTCCCTTAACAGTTGGCCGGCGATTACGAGCTTTTGGATTTCGGAGGTGCCTTCGTAGATGCGGAGCGCGCGGACGTCGCGATAGAGGCGCTCGACGATAGTGCCGGACACGAGGCCCGTGGCGCCGTGGATCTGGACGGCGCTGTCGATGATTCGTCCTGCGGCTTCGGTGGCAAACAGTTTTGCTTCACTTGCCGCGCGGGTCACTCTGTCGGCCGTTGTGTCGCGTGCGTAAGCGGCGCGATAGACGAGGAGACGGGCCGCGTCGAGTTCCGTGATCATGTCTGCAAGCTTCGCCTGGACCAGTTGATGTTCGGCGAGGAAACGTCCGAACTGTTTGCGCCGCGATGCGTAACGGACAGATTCGTCGAGTGCGCGACGCGCCATGCCGCACGCCGCGGCGCCGACGCTCGCGCGGAACGTGTCGAGCGTGGCCATGGCCAGTCGAAAGCCGTCACCTTCGTTGCCGACCATGTCTTCAGCGGGTACGCGGCAACCATCGAATACGATCTCCCCGATTGGATGCGGTGCCATCAATTGCGTGCGCTCGACAACTGAAAACCCCTGCATCCGCGAACCGACGACGAACGCAGAAAGCTCTGCGCGTCCATCATCGCGTGTGCCTGTTCTAGCGAAGACAGTGTAGAAGTCTGCGATGCCGGCGTTTGAAATAAAACGTTTGCGACCGTCGATGACGTAGGTTTCACCATCGCGGCGCGCCGTAGTTTGAATCGCGGCGACGTCGGATCCGGCTTCGGGTTCAGTCAGTGCAAAGGCAGCGATAGCTTTGCCCCGGGCAGCACGCGAAAGCCAGAAGTCGCGCACGTGATCGGGCGCGGCCTGGCTGATGGCGAACGTTCCGAGCCCCTGCATCACGAAAGCGAGATCCGCAAGCGAGGATGAATAGGAGAGCGCTTCGCGAATCAAACAGAGTGAACGGATGTCGAGCTTCGATTCCGCGACCGCGTAATTCAGAAGACCAGCTTCAGCCAGCAAACCGGTGAACGTCCTGGCAAGGCCTTCAACGTCTTCTTCAGATGATGCACGTGGCTCAACTTCGCGTTCCACAAACTGCGTCACGCTCTGCGCAAGGTTCTGATGTTCGGGAGTGAAGAAGGGAAGTTGGGAGATTAGCGAATCCATTATCGAAATTTTGCCTGGCGCTTGGCGACGAACGCTTCGTACGCTTCACGATAATCCGGGTGCTGCATGCAGATCGCCTGCGCTTGCGCTTCACTTTCCAGCGCGGTCTGCAGGTTCATATCCAGCTCGCGGTTGAGCATCTCTTTCGTCTTGCCGAGCGCGAAAGCAGGACCACGAGCGAGTCGTTCTGCGAATTCGCGTGTGGCGGTCGAGAGTTCTGCCGCGGGCACGACACGATTGTACAACCCGATGCGTTCGGCTTCAGCCGCGCTGACGAAATCTCCGGTGAACAGCATCTCTGTTGCTTTCGCGAGTCCGACCACACGCGGCAAAAGATACGAAGCTGCCATGTCGGTGCCGGCGAGTCCGACCTTCACAAACAGAAAAGCAATCTTTGCTTCTTCGCTCGCGATGCGTATGTCAGAGGCAAGCGCGATGCACGCGCCTGCGCCGGCCGTGGTGCCATTCAAACTCGCGATGACGGGCTTTGGCAGCGCACGGATGTTCTGAATAAGCTCACACGTCATGCGCGTGAACTCCAGCAGTCCTTCCATGTTCCGGCTGAACAACTCGCCGATGATGTCGTGGACGTCACCACCGGAACAGAACGCTCTGCCCGAACCGGTGAGCACAACCACGCGTACGTCGCTCTCGTCGCGCAACGCAGCGAACGTGTCAGTCAACTCGCGATAGACTTCGAACGTCAGTGCGTTCAATCGCTCCGGTCGATTGAGCGTGATCGTCGCGATACCGAGTTCGTCTTTTTCGTAGAGAAAGGACGTGGGTTGTTTCATGCGGGCAACACTGCCATCCCTTCGATCTCAATTTTCGCGCGATCGTCGAGTAGACTTTTTACCTCGACCAGGACCATTGCCGGAAAGTGTTTACCCATGTGCTTACGGTAACGATCTCCGACTTCCTTCGTTCGTTGACGATACTCGATCTTGTCAGTCACATAGATCACGAGCCGCGCGATCGTATCAGGAGTGCCGCCGGCAGCTGCAACGATCGTGACTACGTTTTCAAGCGCGCGATCAAACTGCTCGACAAAATCGTCGCTGACGATTTTCTGGTTCTCGTCCCACGCGATCTGGCCCGCGATAAAAAGCAGTCTCCCGCCTGCATCTGCAAGCACACCATTGGAATACCCACTCGCAGGGTTGATTAGCGTGAACGACATACGGGGATTTTACACGAAGAACAGGATTTACATGTTAGTGATGTAAATCCTGTCAGGGCTTTTATAGAAGCTTATCGAGGCGGGAAGCAAGTTGCTCGGCGAGATTGCCGTTCGGATCGAGTCCACCGATTGGTCCACCTGAGATGTTTCCCTCTTTGTCGAGAATCACAATCGAGGGAAGTTGGTCCACACCAAGCTTCTTCGAAATCACTCCATCCGGATCTCGCAACACAGTAACTTTCAAACCATACTTCTGCGCGAATGCTCGCAGTTGTTCGTCGCTCGCGTGATTCTTCGACTTTGGATTGTCAGGCTCGGTGCTGACCCAGTAGACGACCACGCCGCGATCGCTGTATTCGTCCGCGAGTTTCCGCACGCCCTGAAGTTGCGTTTTGGATAACGGCAGCCAGGAGGCGCCGAAAGCCAGGACGACCACCTCGCCGCGAAGACTTTCGGAAGTGACCGTCTGCCCGTCGATAGAGCGCAACGAGAAATCGACGCGGGTTTGCGCCAGGGCGGTGCAAGCTAGCAGGACTGTCAACAACCCCGCCATGACTAGTTTTTGACTCTTTAGAACCATCTTTCTCCTTCGCCGGACGCCCTAATGCGCCGACTTGGTGCATTAGATGAATACGTCCGAGGTTTAGTTGGTCTGATTCCTCAGTGGCTTGGCGGCGGCCCGCCCGTAACTTCCGTGTGCAGGGTGACGTAATCATCCCACGTATCCATGTCGCGGGCAATGTAAGGCGAGTCCACCGGGAGGCGTTTTACTTCGTTTCGATGCGCGTTGAAGAGGGCTCGCAAGCCGCCGGTTGAGCTGAGTTGGAGCAGTTCGTGCTTGAAACTGAGGTCGACAAGAACCGGGTGGCCGCCACGATTTTGCCACGTTGGAATGACAATACGAGCGCCGTTGGTCCAAGCGTCGATGAGAGTTGAGATGACGAACGCAGGAACTGCGGGGTGGTCGCACAACGCAATCAGGGTGGCGCTGCTCGTGGTGGGGAGTTCACGGATTCCGGCGGCGATTGAAGCGCCCATTTCGCTGTTTGGATCGGGGTTGACGGCGAAACTTACGGGGAGTGTTTTTAGGTGGTTGCGAAGTTCATCCGCACGATGGCCCAGGACGACGACGATCGACTCAACACCACCTTCGCGAAGATAGTCGATACAGCATTCGACGACGGTTTTGTTTCCGAATGGAAGAATGGGTTTGAACGCGCCCATGCGCTTCGACTGGCCTGCGGCGAGAAGAATTGCTGAACAGGATTGACGTGATTTCACATGATTATCTTGTGAAATCATGTGAGTCTTTGTCTACTGATTCTGAAGATCGCGTAAAGCGCGTAAGGTGTACTGTCGCGCCATTTGTTTGCGCCACTGGTAGAGGAAGTCGGTGTTGTCGAGTGGGCGCGCTTTAACGTAAGCAGCTTCAGCCGCTGCGTGAATCTGATCGTCCGCGAGTGGTTTTCCGATCAGCGCCGTCGCCGCTTCTTTGATCTGGATAGGTGACGGTGCGATTGCGCCAAGCACGACGCGCGCATCTTTTACGATCGTGTTGTCGGTTTGAATCCAGGTTGCAACGCCGAGCACTGGAAAGTCGAACGCGCCTCGCCGTCGCAGTTTTTGGTACGAAGCTCGCCAGCCGTTTACGGGTGGGAGTTGAATATCGACGAGCAGTTCGTCCGGACGTTTGTGCAGGTAATCGATGCCGTCGTCGTTGTATAGACCAGCGGCGTCGATGATTCGTTCGCCGAGTGTTGAAGCGAACCGAAACTTAGCGCCAATCGCAACCATCACCGGTACGAGATCTGACGACTGTACGGCCCAGCACTTCGAACTTCCGGGAGCGACCCAGCAAACGTCACCGTCTTTCTTCAGGCAGAAGTTGATCCCTTTGCGCCACTCGTAATTCTGATCGTAGTAGTTGCAACGCGTGTCGAGCAGCAGGTTACCGCCGATGGTGCCCATGTTTCTGAGCAGCGGTGTTGAGATCGTGCGAGCGGCTTGTGCGACGACTGGATAGTCGCGATTGATGAGGGGATGTTCGCAGATGTCGGTGAGTGTCACTGACGCGCCGATCCTCAGCCCCGTGCTGCGGTCACCCGTTATTTGGTTCAACTCCGCAAGCCGCATCACGGAGATAACAGTCTTCGGCGTCTGCTGGCGCCGCTTCATATTTGGATACAGATCGGTGCCACCTGCGACAAACTGCCCCTCCGGCCCCACAGCCGCCATAATCTTTACCGCCTCCGCGATGGTCTGCGGAGTGTGATATTCAAATTTGGGCAGTCGCATCATGGCGTTATGCGCGTCTCTTCTCCCTGAGTTTCAACTCCGGATGTCGCGCGAGAAAACCACCTCGCTTAAACTTATAGCGACCGGGTTTCAGTATTGCGTCCTCGTCCACACCAGCGGCCAGGTCGCGCTGGTAGTCTTCCTCTGAAATTTCGATGGTCAGGTTCTCACCATCGTCTTCTACGACAGTGAAAACAAGAGGCCGATCAGATGATTCTTCCTTCATAAACTTCGCGTTCGGCCTTAGTGGCCCTTCGTGCCGAGATTATTCGTACGTTGCGGTTATGTTCAGTGAATACGACAAACAGCAACCGCCGGCTCGAGAACCCGATTATCGAGAACCGGGTCTCACTCGTTGAATGTTCCGCATCGTAAGATTCCAACGCATTCGAATCGTAAAATACCTCGACCGCTTCGCCGAAAGTTACTTTGTGCTTTAAAAAGGTTACTGACGCTTTCGCAGCGTCCCATTCGAATCTCATAGTGAGGATCTGAGTCGAACTTAATTAAATTCAAGCTACTACTTCAATCTTACAAATCGTGACAATCCTGTCTACGAATGCACCGCTACACGGGGCATCTCGCTGCCGTCGCCGCCTTCCGAGGGGGTTAGGACGCGGAGGGGTTCGGGCCAGTCGACGGGTGGGACGGAGTCGGGGCCGAAGCGACCGTCGCGGCCGCGCGATTTGTCCTTTAACGCTCGCAAGACTTTCTCCGGTGTGAGCGGAACTTCGTCAATCCTCACGCCCACAGCGTTGTAGACTGCGTTCGCCACCGCCGGTGGAACCGGCAACAGCGGACCCTGACCGACTTCCTTCGCACCGTATGGTCCATTCGGATCGGGATCTTCGATCAGGTATGTCTCGACCTCGCACATCTCCATCGTCGTCGGACTCTTGTACTCCAGCATCGATGGAAACTTGTGCACGACGTTCCGGTTCTCGCGATAGACCATCTCCTCCATCAGGATCTCGCCGAGCCCCATGTAAACGCTGCCTTCCACCTGCCCAACCACAAGCACCGGATTGATCGAGCGCCCGATGTCGTGCGCAATCCAGACGCGCTCGACAACAACGATGCCCGTATCCGGATTTACATCGACCTCAGCAACGGCAGCGGAATAACTGTACGCAGGCGATGGCCCAACTCCCGAACCTTTGAACTTACCTGGCGAGCGCGGCGGCGAGTAAGATCCGACCGTGCCGATCGTGCCAAACTTCGACTCCGCAAGCACCACAGCTTGCGCGAACGAAACACCAACCTCCGGGTTCTCAACGTCAAACACACGACGTTCGGCAAGCGCAAGATTCTCGATGGGCACGCCGAGCTTTTCCGCGACAGCCATCACCAGCAGCTCACGCGCTCGCTCCGCAGCTTGTATCGCAGCGTTACCGGTCATCAGCGTCACTCGGCTGGAGTAGCTTCCGAGATCCACCGGCGTCAGGTCCGTGTCAGCAGTCACAACTCGAATATCAAACGGATCGATCCCCAGAACCTCAGCCACAATGTACGCGAGTATCGAATCCGATCCCTGGCCGATATCAGTCGAGCCGCACATCACGCACACGCCGCCCTGCCGATCCAGCCGGAGCTGCACACCCGATTGCGGCATGTTATTCCAGTAGATCGGCAAACCTGCGCCACAGATGTACGAACTACACGCGATCCCGATACCTTTGCCAAACGGAAGCTTGCGTTTACCAGGATCCCAACCCGAGAACCGTTCCTTCCAGCGCGATCCTTCGACGACTTTGTCGATGCACTGGCCCAACCCCATGCTGCCGATGCGCAGGTAATTTGCCGTCACTGAATTCGGCGGCACCAGGTGTTGCCGGCGAATCTCCACCGGATCGAGCCCGAGTTGTTCGGCAATCTTGTCGAGCTGAACTTCCAGCGCGTAGCGCGGCTGCGGCGTGCCGTGCCCGCGTTTTGGACCACACGGCGGCTTGTTCGTAAACGTGCGAACGCCCTGGAATTTGTATCGCGGCACGTTGTACGTCACGGTTTGCAGCGCGCCCGTGTAGAACGTGCTCGCAACGCCGTAGCTCCCGTACGCACCGCCATCGAGATACGATTGAAAGTGCATCGCCGTGATCGCGCCGTCGTTTTTCACGCCCGTCTTGACCTTCATCAACACCGGATGCCGGCCGCGATGACAGTAAAAAACTTCCTCACGCGTCAACGTCACTTTCACCGGACGCCCGGTGATCATCGACAGTTTGCAAACTACGACTTCGTGATTGAACGGATCGCTCTTCCCACCGAAGCCACCGCCGTTCGGCGTTGCAATCACACGAATATGACTCGCAGGCAATCCAAGAACTTTCGCGAGCGCGCGATGAACGTAGTGCGGTGTTTGCGTCGAACTCCACAGCGTGATCTTCCCGTCGGAATCGTAATGCGCGACGGCTGCGTGCTGTTCGAGCGGCAGGTGTGTGTTGCCTTCGTAGAAGAACGTGTCTTCACGCACGAGATCAGCTTCGGCAAATCCTTCTTCAACACTGCCGAACTCAAGCGACACTTTCTTATGGATGTTTCCACTGTCGCCGTAGTCGTGAATACGCGGTTCGTCGATCAGCACTGCTTCTTCGATCGTCGAGATCGTGTTGAGCGGTTCATACTCGACTTCGATCAGGTTCATCGCGTCGAAAGCGACGTCTTCATCGATCGCTGCAACAGCCGCGACCGGATCGCCGATGAAGCGTACCTTATCGACGCACAACGCATGCTCATCCTGGCTGACCGGCAGGATGCCATACGGAATCGGGAAGTCTTTTCCGGTGACAACGGCAAAAACCCCGGGAAGGGCAAGGGCTTTCGAAGCGTCGATGCTCTTGATCAGCGCGTGAGGCTGATGTGAACGCAGGATCTTGCAGGCCAACATCCGCGGCAGAACGATGTCGTCGGCAAACTTCGTCTGCCCCACACACTTCGCACGTGCGTCGACCTTGCGAAACGGTTTACCGATTACTTTGAAATTGTCTTTAGCCACAGATTCTCACAATGTACGCGGATCTAATCACCACGCATGCGGGCCGCCGCCAGCTCCACGGCCTCATAAATCTTAATATAACCCGTACACCGACACAGATTACCCGACAATGCTTCCTGAATCTCAGCGCGCGACGGATTCGGCGACTTCTTCAACAACTCCTCGGCCACCAGCAAAAACCCGGGCGAGCAGTAACCACACTGAGCGGCGCCGAGATCCGCAAACGTCTGCTGCAACGGATGAAGCTCGGCCCCTTCGGCCATTCCTTCGATTGTTTTGACATCGCGGCCTTCGGCATCAAGGCCGAGCATCAGGCAGGAGAGAATTGAGCGTCCGTCCACGAGGACCGCACAGGTACCGCACTCGCCAAGTTCACAGCCGTGCTTTGTACCGGTGAGATTAAGATCCTCCCGCAAAACTTCCAGCAGCGTTTTGTGCGGCGCGAAGGCGACCTCTGTGGGTTCGCCGTTGAGTGTGAAACGAATATGTTTCTTACTGTGGCGCTGCAACGTCTTTCTTCTTCACCTTGTTCAAGATCGTGTTGTCAATCAATCGTGTTTTGCCGACGTACGCAGCGACGGCGATCAGCGTTGGACGCTCGTCTATGCGATCGACTTTCTCGAGTGTTTCTGCATCGGCAACAGTTACGTAGTCGAGGCGCGCGCGTGGCTCGGCTTCGATAGTCTGGCGAATCATTTCGGCGATGCGATGCGCATTTCGCTCGCCTTCTTTGAACGCGCTCTTCGCCTGGACCAGTGCTTTGTGAATGACCGTTGCTGAGTTTTGCTCATCAGTCGTCAGGTAAAGATTACGCGAAGATATCGCCAGGCCTGAATCCTCGCGCACGATCGGCAGCACTACGATCTCGGTATCGAAAGCAAGATCCTTGACGAGACGTCTGATGACGAGCGCCTGTTGCGCGTCCTTCTGACCGAAGAATGCAAAATCGGGCCTCACTGTGTTCAGCAGGATCGTAACTACCGTCGCCACACCACGAAAATGACCGGGTCGCGAAGCGCCTTCGAGCTGTTCTGAAAGACCCTCGACGTTAACGTACGTCGAAAAGCCTTTCGGATAAATCTCTTCGACTGTCGGCGCGAAGATGTAATCGACGTTGTAGTCCGTCAACAAGGCCGTGTCCTTCGTCAGGTCGCGCGGATAATGTTCGAAGTCTTCGCCTGGTCCAAACTGCGTGGGATTCACAAACACGGAGACGACAACGACATCGCACATTCTTCGCGCTTCGCGAACCAGACTCAGATGACCCTCATGCAGAGCGCCCATCGTAGGAACCAGCCCGACAGTCCTATCCTGTTCACGACGGATTTTGCGCGCGACGGAACTCATGCGCTGACGGCGGTTGATGATCTCCATAGTTGAGGTTGAGACTTAGGACTTCTCGGCTTTCGAGTTTCTCGAAGGAGTTTCGATCTCCAGTTCCGCAGCAGTCTCGGCGGGTAGAGCATACGATTCTGCCTCGGAGGGGTATGTGCCGTTCCTGACGTCGTCGGCATATCTGCTGACCGCGTCCGTCATCACTTCGCGCAGGTTTGCATACGGCCTGACAAAGCGCGCCTGTTTGCCAAAACCTAGACCAAGCATGTCGTGCAGGACCAGCACCTGGATGTCGCAATGCACACCCGCGCCGATTCCGATCGTCGGAATGCTGATGCTCTCAGTGATCACCTTCGCGATCTCGCGTGGCACCACTTCCAGCACGACCGCAAACGCGCCCGCATCTTCGAGTGCTTTCGCATCGTCGATCAACTGCTGCGCCGCTTTTGGCGTTTTGCCCTGCACGCGATACGCGCCGAGTTGGTTGATCGACTGCGGCGTCAGACCGATATGGCCCATGACGCTGATCTCTTCATCGACGAGCCGTTTCACGAGTTGAACGCGTTTGTGTCCGCCTTCGAGTTTGATTGCCTCTGCGCCGCCTTCCTTCACGAGTCGAAGCGCGTTCTTTACCGCTTCATCCTCGCCCGTGTGGAAAGTCCCATACGGCATATCGGCGACCAGCAACGCGCGCTGCACCGCGCGGCGCACCGCTTTCAAGTGAATCAGAATCTCCTCGAGCGTGACGGGCACCGTGTTGCCGTAGCCCAGCACGACGTTTCCGAGGCTGTCGCCGACAAGAATGATGTCGATGCCGGCTTCGTCAACGATACGCGCGGTCGGGTAATCGTACGCAGTCAGGCAAACGAGCCGTTCGCCGCGTTGTTTACTGGATCGTAAAGACGGTGCGCTGACCTTTTCAGGTCTTTCGGGTTTCAGATACGGCATGATTAGCTCTCAAGAGGGGAGCATTATAAGGGAAACGTTGCCATTCTGTTAACCAGGGATCGTCCAGCGGTGGACGGTGGAACGGTCGGCGAGATTGTTCAACAACGTACGTATTGGTTTACCCATGACGGGATGAACGAGATCGGGCGCGAGCTCGTTGAGAGGCACTAGAACAAAGCGGCGTGTGTGGAGACGCGGGTGAGGAAGAGTCAGAAACTCAGTATCCGAACGATAATCCTGGAAGATCAGCAAATCGAGGTCGATTGTGCGCGGACCCATCGGCACCTCGCGTGTCCGGCCGAGGGCATACTCGACGCGCAGCAGCCGCGCCATCATTTGCTCTGGCGAAGGCAACATCTCGCCACGCACCTCCGCCACCATGTTGAGAAACGGAGGCTGCTGTTCATTCTCGACGGGCTCAGTTTCGTAAATGTTCGATAGTCGAATAACATCCAACCCGGCGTCCAGCATGCCGCGGATGGCGAGTAACAGGTATCCCGCGCGATCGCCGAGGTTCGAGCCGAGTCCGACGTAAGCATTCTGAATCATCGATCGATGTCTCAACTGTTCACCTTAATCTGGCTTAAGTGGCGGCTCTTGCGCAACTCGCTTCGCTCGCGCAAAGCAGTGGCAAACAAGGTTGCTTCAGTGCTCGGCATACTGCTCGCGCTCGTGTTTTCCGTCGTGCTCGCCTTGGGGCTCGGGATTGTTGCTTACTTTCTGAGCCGGCCGAATGCTTTAGCCGAAGTGATGCGGCGCAGTGCGACTCCTGAGGCTTCAACCGCAACGTCAGTCGAATTCATCTTCTTTTCGATCTATGGAATCGTCTACCTGATGTGGGCGACTGTGCCTTTGAGTATCGGCGGCAGCAAGCAATTCGATGCGAGCAAAATGTTGATCTATCCGATCACGTTGCGGAAGTTGTTTGCGGTTGACTACGTCAGTGAACTGACCACTCTGCACTCGGTTTTCGCAGTGCCTGCACTGCTCGCTCTCAGCATCGGCGCCGGACTCGGCTCAGGCAATCTCGCTGCGTCGTGGCTGGTGGCCGTTCCCGCGATCCTGTTTGGTGTCAGTTTATCGAAATGGCTCTCGACGATCATCGCCTCGCTCGTTCGTCGCAAACGCGCCCGAGGTGAAACGCTCCTCGCGCTCATCGGCGCTGTAGCCGGACTCGGCGCCGCAGCAGCGGGCCAGCTTGCGCCGGTTCTCTTCAAGCACGCTGAATCACTGCCGTGGTTACGCTGGACGCCGCCCGGAGCCGCCGCGTTCATGCTATCCGGCAGTGAAGGCGACACACTCGCCTATGCGATCTCTTTCCTGACGCTCAGCGCTTACGCAGTTCTGCTGATCGTGAGCACTTACCGGATCGCGCGTCGCGCGGCTCTCGGTCTTGAAGGCCGTCGACGCCCGAGAGATCCCGCGGCACAAAGTGCGACTTTGGAAGGTTATACAGGCTGGCGATTGCCGTTTGTCTCACCCGATCTCTCGGCGTTGATCGAAAAAGAGATCCGATACGCAATGCGCAACGCGCAAGTGAGGATGATGGCGCTCATGCCGTTGTTGCTGATCCTGCTCCGCGTGCTGAATTCGCGAGACATCCGCACGATGGGCCGAGGTGGGCCGAACGATTTTCTGACTTACGCTGCGGTGATGTTTGCCGCGGGCGGTGTTTTTTACGTGTTCGTGATTCTCGTCGGCATGTCGGCCAACGCGTTTGCTTTTGAAGAAGGCGGGATGCGCACGCTGATCCTCGCGCCGGTCGACAGGCGGAAAATACTTCTCGCCAAAAACATCGCGGTCACTGTCGTCGCATTTATTTTCTCGACGGTGCTGTTGATTCTAAACGCCATCATCTTCCGCGATCTGACGCTGCCGAGTCTCCTCTTCGTGCTGCTCAGTTTCTTCATCTTCGCTGCACTGAGTTCAATGGTAGGCAACTGGCTTTCGATCTACTTCCCGAAGCGCCAGGACTTCGGAAAACGCATGAACGTCTCTGGCGTGGCTGGACTGCTGTTCATTCCTCTGATCGTCGTGCTCGCCGTCCCACCGTTTGTCGCAACGCTCGTCGGTTTCTTCACGCGCAGCATGTTGAATCAGTACCTGACGCTGCTGGTCCTGACCTTGCTGTCGATTGGGCTGTATTTAGTGGTCCTAAACTTCCAGGGCCGCGTGCTCGCACGACGTGAGATCGACATCCTCGAGTCAGTACGCGAGCCGGTGGATGAATGAGACTGTAGACGTTCGTGTTACACTACGTGCCCCAGAATTGACTTAAACTGATTCCAGTGGTGCGCTGACGCATCCGGGCGGGTTTAGAGCCCCGTCAATACACAAATGGCTCGTAGAAGATTTCGCAGCAACCAGCGGCACGAACCCACGACGGAGCGTTCCTTTCAGGAATACATCCTCTCCACTCCTGCGCCTCAAACATCCCGGACCGAACTACTAAGGCTCATCCGCGGCGGTGAAGACACTTTTCTCGAACTCAAAGTAAAACTCTCAAACACGGAGAAGATCGCACAGGAGATCGTGGCCCTCGCGAATACAGGCGGCGGCGTGATGGTCTTCGGTGTGAACGACCAGTTGCGCGTCGAAGGTGTGGACGATCCGGAAAAGGTCCAGGAAGATCTGGTACGGATCTGTCGCGAGGAGATTCAGCCACCGCTCGTGCCGTTCATCGATCGCGTCGCACTCGACAACGGTCGTCGAATCGTCGCGCTCGACATCGAGAGCAAGCGGCGTCCATACCGGACGCGCGATGGGCGCTTTTATCTTCGTATCGGAGCAGAGAAGCGCGAGGCCTCGCGTGAAGAGATCTCGACGTTGCTCGACGAGGCGCGTCCGACGCGTTACGAGGACGTGCCTGCGCTTGGTGCAACTATGGAAGACGTTGACGAAGCGCACTTGTGGAGCTACCTGCGCGAGTTTGAAGGCGGAGCATTTGAAGAAGCGACCGTTGTTGGTTATCCGACTGCCGATGTGCTCGAGCGCGATCTGCTGCTCGCGACAAACGACGGCCGCGAAGTTGTTCCAACTGTTGCCGGGCTGCTGTTGTTCGGACGTGATGAACGTGTCGCGGAGTTGCTGCCACGCGGTTCAGTGACTGCGACCCGGTTTTCGGGCGACTCGCTTCAGTCGCCGGTAGTTGAGCGTGTGAAGTTCGCAGGTAACCTGGCGTCGGTTTATGAAGGATTGACGCGTTTTGTCCGGCGGTACTGTGACTTGTCGGAAGTGCGGCCGAAGAACCTTGGACCAGCGCTCGACGAAGAATCACCGGTACCGGCGCGTTCGAGTTATCACCGTGGGGTTGTGGCTGAGGCGATCGCAAACATGCTGGCCCACAGGGATCTGGCGCTCCGAGATTTGCCGAGCCGTTTGCACGTCTTCGATCACTCGCTGGAGTTTGTAAACTCGCGGCGCAGCGTAGGCTTCTCGCCGGTCGCGCAGAAAGCGATTCGTTATGGAATGCCGGAACGGTTGAACCCGAGACTGGCAGCGGTGCTGAGGAGTGACGCTTACGGATTGAAACTCACCCTTCAGGGACTGCCGGCGTTGCTTCGTGAGGCGAAACGATTCTCGAATCGCAAGGCGGAGATCGTTTCGTTCAATGATGAGTTTCGGTTGAAGATTTACAGTGCTTTTTAGACATGATTTCAGGATTGAACATGATTTACATGTCAATCCTGAAAATCGTGCCAATCCTGTCCAACTATTTAGTGTCGGGTTTGGGTGAGTTGTAGAACTGACGCGCCTGAATCACGAATTCCTTGTCGTCGTAAGTCCCGTCGCCGTCCACATCCACTTTCACTTGCAGCTTGTGCTGTTTCCCGTCGCGCACGTCACCGGGATTGAACGCGAGACTGTACTGACTGCGCAGCAGGGCGTTGATGTTGTTGAGCACTTTCGGCAACTCGCCTTCGAACGTCACCGGAAAATAGGCGCCGCCGGTTTCCTTTGCGAACGTTTGCAGCGTGTTGTCGGCCTGCAGCCAGCTCATACGTCCGGGCGTTCCCAGTAGGCTGTCCGTCGGTCCGAGGTTATCGCTGTAGAGCTTCTTGTACATTCCGGCGGTGCCGATGATGTAAACCGGAATGCCTGAGTTCTGCAGCACCTTGCGAGCGTCGCCGTAGTTGATCTTGCTGAACGTGTCGATGCCTGAAGCCACCAGCACGATTGCGCGGCGTCTTCCCTGAACAGCTACGAGACCTGAGTAATCAGTCTTGTCAGACTTCGATTCCTCTAACACCACCGAATCACCACGTCCGCCGACAAGCACAAACTTCAACGCGTCAAACAAGTTCGTTTCGCGAAACGCCGGACTGTTCCGCAGCAGCAAACTGATCACCTGTTGTAGGCGGCCGGGATCGTTTGTAAAGTCAGTCAACGGCGTTGGGCGAATATCAAAAGCGGTAACTGAAACGTAGTCATCGGGCGGCTTGATAAACTGGGACAAAAACATGGCGGTCGGGCGAATCACTTCGTACGTGCCCGGCTCGTATCCTCTCGTCGACGCATAGCCGAAGTATTCCGAAAGCTTGCTGTACTCGATCACCATTGCCACAGTGATCGGCGCCTCGGGCGTCGAGAAGTTTGTGATCTCCACCTGTTTGCCGTTGTCGAAGATCGCGAAGTTCGGTTTTTTCAGGTTCGTGACAATCTGCCCGCTCTTCTTGTGATAGACGACGGCATCGACGTTCACGATCTGGGTCGCGATAGTGACTTTCTCGATGTCCTGTGGCTTGGTGGGCTCGAGGTCTTTCGGAAGCGGCTCCTGGTCTTCGCCCTGCTTCGGGGTCTCGCCTGGTCGTTTGTTTTTCTTCTCGTTGCTGCTGGGCGGCTGCCGTCGCGACTGCGACAAAACCGGACTAAAGCTCAGTCCCACCAGCAGCAGGGAAAGCACGATGCAAAAAAGTGGATATGACCGATTCAATCTCATAATTCTGACTCCGAAGGACATAGCGAGGAAGGTACTCAACAGTTCAGAGTTCAAGCTTTAGGCTGCCCCATTTTATGGCAAGCCAAAGCTTGAACTCTAAAGGAACCAACTATCGAAAGGTCTGATGCGGGGGCGTCGGCGTGAGTTTACCACTAACGGCCGCTGGCTTCCGCCTCAATGACGATATCGTAGCTGCCCGTATTATCCCCCAGGTCGCCCTCGTTTATACCCAGAAAAAGCACGCCGTCGCGCTGCGCGACGAAATCACGGCGCGGACCGACCAGGATGAAGTCGTCATTATCGTCGCCAATTACGGCGATCAACGCTCCCGTCGCTTCGTTCCGCATCAACTTTTCCCCGTCTTGAACGGTGGCAAGACCGGCCGGCGTGGAGAAACGTCCGCGACCGAGCGACACGCGGCCAGAGGCGCTGATGCGGAGTCGTTGACCCTTTCGGACTACGAGACCGCTGTTTGTCCAGCCGTTGTTTGCGGCGTCGGCTCTAACACCGACTTTGATCGTAAAGAAAGTCGGAGTCGATGACGATGATGACGAAGCTGGAGTGTTGTCGATCGTTCGCGAATCGGAATTGTTCGTGTTATCCGGAATAGACGGGCGTGTCGGCGGTGGATTGTTGCGGGCGGTACTGTCGTCAGTGGCATTGGGCACGCCGCCGGTCGAGTCAAACTCGATCGACTCGACGTCTTCGACATAGACGGTGGTTTGCCCGCGCCTGCCTCTTGCGTTGCCGCCGATCAGAATAGTGAACTGCTGGTCCTTAAACCCCACTACCTTGCCGCGAATAACGCTTCCATCTTTCAGGCGAATCGTGTCGGCGAGTAGCGGAGTGCAAAGTGAAACCAACAGCGAGGCGGAGAGCAGAAGTCGGAATGTTTTCTTCATAAAACTTCTCCTTTTGGGGGCATCCGTTGACGAGGTTTAGCAAGACTCGAATGCTTTTGCAAGCGGGAGAGCGCGAGAGAGTGTCCGATGTCGGATGCACGGGCGCGGCGAAAAGGTTGTGAAGTTGTTCTCAGTCTTTTACCGCTCTTCCGTAGACCACGTTTGATTCGAGAGAGCGAAGGGCGGTGCGTTCGATGTAGTCCATGTTTTCGGCTCGAACGCGTTCTTGATCTTCGGCGGATAGCTGGTCGATAGTGCCGCGGTAACCGGAGCCCATTATTGCGGCCCACCAGTCTTCCGCGGAGTTTACGGGTTGGACATCGCTTTCAGCGACGGCTTCCGCGTCAGAGAATCCGGCTTCGAGGAAGAGTGAACGCAGTGCTTCCGGTTCAGAGATGCGGTCCCATGGATTGAAGCCTTTGTAGAGGTCGGGTCTGACGCTGCGAACAGAATTCCAGAACGCGCTGGTGGCAGGCTCGAAGAACCGTGGTCCCCAGGTTGTGATCGCGACGGTACCGCCGGTGCGCGCAACGCGTTTCAGTTCGCGCAATGCCGCTTGCATATCAGGGACGAAGAAGATGCCGAACACGCAGACGGCGACGTCGAAGGTGTTGTCGTCGAATGGAAGTTGGGCCAGATCGCCCGTTTGAAATTCGATGTTATTGAGCCCGCGCTGCTTTGCTTTGTTGCGCGCGAGATTCAGGAGGTTCTCGGCGAGATCGACGCCGGTTACGGAGCCCGCTGGTCCAACGATCTCGGCGGCCGGGAGTGCTGAAGCGCCGGTCCCGCAACACACGTCGAGGACTGTGGCGCCTGGCGTGAGTTGGAGGCGTTCGACGGTTCTGCGTCCGTAGCGTTGCCAGAAAGTGTTTGCAGGATGATCGTAGAAGTCAGCAGCTGCGTTGTAAGTCGTCGCCGCTTTCGTTTTCGCGTCGTCAAGGTTGGTCATTGCCCGCGAATTATAGCAATTGACAGGGATTCACGCGCTTATGTGTCCATTTAACCATTTGAAGGAGCTCAGAATTCCATTGATAGTCTTATCAAATCCGCCGGCGTGTAAGAAGACGAATACGACTGTTTTGTCACCAAAGGAGCGGTAATAGAAATCTAAGCGCTTCATCAAAATAAAATGAGTAGGCGCGTCCGTAATGTCTAGCGTCAGTTTGTGCCACGCACCCTGATTGTCCGAAGTCACGGAAGCTTCTTCAAAGACGCTTAAAGCTTTACTAAGTCCTCGCGTCTCAATTCTCGCGGCGATTTCTTCAGGTGTTAAGTCGATGATATAGGTTCGGCCTTGCAAATCATTCCACAGGTAGTTTCCCCAACCCCTATCTCCAACGTGAGCGGCACAATCGCTAAATGAAAGAACGGAATTAATAACTTCCGCGTCTTCTGCGTCACTGCCATCCTTCCAATATAGGTCGTTCAAATCTTGCCGGCTGAGATGAAGATTTTTCGCAGGAGTCGGCACCGGATGCGGCGTGAGCCAACTTTCAGGTATATCAAATGTTGCATCATAAGGTTTCAGGCGAACCGTTCTGCCTTCAAGAACAGAATACGGACTGTTGTTTTCAGAAAAATGAGTTGCTCTAAAAAGGCTTGGAGGGTTTACTTTGACCCATGCGAATAAATAAATGCTTGCCGTGCCTATAAGAAACGTGAGAGTAGCAACTGATAAACGCAGCATGTATTTTTTCATTTCTATTCTCCCGCAATCTGCCATTCCTTTTTGACACCGAAAACGCGAACCTGTTCCGCCGATTTGCGACGACTGTGATTGCCAGTCCGCCGAGTGTTAGGGGACGGCAGAGAATGACGCGGTTAATAGGTCTTATTAGTCTATAGGACCTATAGGGAACTACCCACTTGGTGTAACAGGCACACGCAAATGCACATAACCCGCTCGAAAGTGGCAGAAAAGCGGGCTTTTTCCACGCGGCATAATCGTTGCTCATCGCGCTTTCCAAACGCGCCACTGAGTCCTTCAGTGAGCAAGCGAGGAGCGACACCCATGAAGCGAACCTTGATTAACGACCCGTTTCGGAATCCTTTTCACAATCGATTTCACGTGCCCGTCCATTCTCGACTCGACGAGATGCAGGCTTATACGCACATGGTCTGGCTCAACGACCCGGCATCTTCTGAGCATGCCCGCGGGGAAGACTCGCACACACGCCAATGGGGACGCGCCATCGCCGGCGCGTTTGCGTTAGTGCTCGTCGTCGTATTTTCTGCCGCTTACTTTGCTGGTTGAGACAGGATTGGCATGATTGCAGGATCACGCCAATCCTGCGTGTCAACTACTTCAACTCCGAAGCACGCCGTCGTTCGACCGATGTTCGCAATTCCTGTGGTGTCGCAGAGCGTCCATGTACGCCGTAGATCTTCTCCACTTCCAATCCCAACTGTTGCAACTTCTCACTGAAACTGACAGTTGCATCCTGCGCAATCGGAATCGTTCCGTTAGCCGCAGGGTTTAGCAGGTCCGCCTGAAACAAAATCTTCTCCTTCGGCAGGTACGCAACCAGGATCTCGTTTGCATGCGGGTTTGGTCCAATGTCGTAAATCTCGACGACGTGCTTGTCGTCCTGGAAAACGCGCTTCTTGTTGATGGTCTCGATGTTCAGCTTGTTTGGCAGTTTCGGCAGTAGTGAAGACTCTGCTGTAGCAGCCTTCTCGAGAAACTTTTTCGTTTCTGATGTAGCCACGATCGTTGCGCCTTCTGCTACGTACTCGCGGAACCCACCGGCGTGGTCCGAGTGATGATGACTCAGCACGAGATACTTGATCGGCTTACCCGGCACAGTCTCTTTGATCTTCGTCAGTGCCTGGACCGAATTGTTGCCGTAAAGGATCTGTTCCGGCGCTTCGAGCACCAGCACGTGATCGTTGAAAGCGACAAACAGAACGTTGTGTGTCCCTCCAGCGAGGCCTTGTAAGAGATAAACATCTTCGGCGATCTTGCTCACTGCGGGTGGAGGCGGCGTTGCCGGCGGCGCGGCGAGTTTTTCAAAACCATCAGGACCTTGAAACAGCGCTTCCGCAGGTCGCGTGTTGATCTGAAGATCAGTGAACTCTGTTTCCTGAATGACTCCGCCTGAGTTGTAGAGAACGCGACCGCTGGGGAGTTTCAACTTTCCGATCGAGCGATAGTTTGAATAGGTCTGTGCGATTTCAGAGTCGCCGGTTACCGGATCGGCGTAGAGATAACCGTAGCGCGTCAGGAGATTTGTTTGCGCGTCAAACGAGAGTGCGAGTTGTTGATTGTCTGGACGGATGACGCTGATCACCTTTTGACGTCTGCCGTCGATCTCGTCTTCACCTAACCAGCGAAGAGTTGTAGCGCGATCCAAAGCTTCGAGTAAGACGAATGGCGGCAGACGGCGCATTTGCCCGCGGAAGTTGTTAACAGATGGATTGACTATCGGCGTGGCTGTTTTGGACCACATATCGTAGGTTTGTCCTTCAGTGCCTTTGACGACGGTCTTGATCCAGTTGTTGAAACCGGCATTCGCAGTCTTCAGATCGTTGAAGACAAATCCACGTTCAGTATCGACGATGAGTGTTTCTTCGGACGTGCCGGTTGCGAACGGCGGTTCCGCGCCGGGGCTTTGAAAGCGTGCGTGAATCTTGCCTTTCTCCTTCAGTGTGAAATCTTTGATTGCGCGTAGTGATTCGAGTCCACCGTGTGCTTCGATCGCATCATCGAGCACGCGCCGGGCTTGTTGATACGAACGCTGCGAAGCGTTCGGCTGCTGCGCGACGACGGAAGTCGAGGCTTGCAGCACGAGCAGTGTGGCGAGTAAGAACAGTTTCTTCATGTGGTGCTCCTCTTCATCCAAAATGTGGTAGGCATTCCGAAATTTCGGAATGAAGGTGTGATGAAACTCCTGGGGAGAGACTGCTGGTCTAATACTTAAAGAGAGGCAGAAATGTTCAGTGAAGATTTGTGCATACGAGGAGTTGCTAAGTGGTCCATAGTTTTAAAGCGAGTAGATGCAGTGACCTCGTGCGGGTACTCCCAGGGGATAGCTCTTCGCGTGTTTGCAGCAAAATGTCTTATAGTTATATCGTCCGCTGGCGGGCTCAACCGATGCAAGGAGGATGGGAATGAATTTACCTAATTTGACGGCTGTAATCGAGAAAGAAGGCAAATGGTATGTGGCTACATGTCCCGAACTTGGCGTTGCCAGCCAGGGACGATCAATTGAAGAAGCGGAGGTTATGATTCGAGAAGCTGTCGAACTTCTATTAGAAGAAGCGGACGAAGCGGAAATCCAGCGCCGCCTGAATCGTGGAGTAAAAGTTACCCGACTGGAACTGGCACATGCCTAAGCTTCGAGTCCTCTCGGCGAGTGAAGTTTGCAAGATTCTTAAAAAGCATGGATTTGTTCAAGTAAGACAAAGTGGCAGCCACATCATCATGCGGCGTGAACTTCCAGGCCGGACCCTTACCGTTCCCGTGCCGAACCATTCCGAAATAGCGCGTGGCACTCTCAAGAGCATCATCGATCAAAGCGAAATAGCAAAAAGTGAATTCATGGGCTAATCGTTTTCCTTAGCTGACTGAGTCGGGCGACTCAAATTCCGAGTCGCCCGTTGTTTTGCGAATCATTGGACCATTGTTGCAACCTTAGCTTTGTCGCAATGGTGGCATTGGGATCGGAATGTTGTACGTCGTGGCCCCGACGCCCACGCCGCCCTCGCAGGAATTCGGTGGCACCGTGCAAATACGCCGCGACGACGGACATTCTGCGGCCCAGAACATGTAACCTAACATTCCGCTCGTGGTCCCCGCGCCGTTGGGCGCAACGTTTTGAACGTATGCTCCGGTTGAGTTGATCAGCGAACTGCTGAAATTGGTGCACTCAGGCGCCGCCCTCGTGCCCGTAACGATATACATCGCGCCCGTAAACTTCGCGGGCGCGAGCGGTAAGATCGGAGGATCAAACTGCGGCTTGCCGTCAATATGCTCCTGCCAGTGAGACTGCGCATCTGCGGCATTATTAGCTTGCTTGCTCGTAACCATTGCGTTCGCATAATCAAGGACTGGCGTGGTGGTGTTGAGCCAATCCGCGGTTGCCTTGCGAGTCAAAGGGATCAACCATCGATCGCCCGCCGCCAGATCGATCGTCAATCGTGCTGCATGATTGCTTCCTGAAGCGTCGTAAGGATGAACTGAACGGTAAGCGTTGATGAACGCCTGCAATCCCGTGAGGTTAGGGTTCATGTTTTCTTCGTAGTCGATTTCGATACCCACTCCTAAACGTGTGGCGGCCTCGGCTGCGTTCAAGCCAAGCTGCGTAGGATTCGTTGCGAGAGCCTGGTTCCACGCATCCGTATACGTAATCCCTCCGATCGACAACTGCACTCGGATGCCGCGGGTCTTGAAGTAATCGACTACTGCCTGGGTCATACCGCTCGGAATACCCTGCGTTGTGCCTGCGTCGTTGGTCTTGTTCAGCAACCGCAGCGGATGAACAAAACTCAGAACAATGAGGTTCACAGACGGTCTGCCATCCCCTCGATCGATGATCCACCGGTTACGCTGATCGAAATCAGTCATGTTGCGAACACTGGCCCAGGAACAAAATTCGTTTCCACAATGCCAGGCGCCATACACCGAGATGTTGGTAGCAGCCGAAACGGTCCTCGGTTTTTCAGAGACCACGCCCAGGAGTGCAGCCACCATGAGCACACTCAGAACAAACACTCGTCTTAGCATTTTCAGTTTTCCTCCGTTCAGTTGATGAGAGGGGATCAGGAGCTTGCGGCGAGTATTGTATGTAGAAGCTTATCTGGACGGAAGGTTTAAACTACGTCGTGGCCTCAGCCAGCCAGAGACCCCGATAGTTTGTGACCAGGCCAAACTCATCAACTTCGAGCTCCGCGAGGAAGTCTGGTTCACTTCTGTACTGGTAAGTTGACGCACCGATTCGTCGATAGATCTGCACGAGTGTTTCCAGTTCGAAACTCGGAAACCGAAGCCACGCGGCTTTGACTTCTGCTTCCTGGCCCACACCCAGGTTCAGTCGACGAATAGGCAGCAGGTTTGTTGAGGGACTGAAGTTGAGATCGAGATCGATGCAGCCCGCTACCGCGGGACACTCAACACCATTAACACGCCAGTTACGATCAGGATCGACTGCGATGTCGAGATCTACCGGTGCTTGGCCCACCCAGCCAGAGACTCTCCCCGAGAGAGTGGTCCAACTTGCGTCACAGCGCACGTAATAATCAAGACGGCACGGTTGCTCGTCGTGCGACAAAACTGCAGAACCTTCCAGACGCCATTCACCATCGCGTGTGAACACACGACACGCTTCATGGCCCCGCCCGTCCAGACTCCGCCACAAAACCGATCTCATAGACATGAGTACATGATCTAACATGATTTACAGGATTATTCCTGCTAATCATGTGAAATTATGTAAATCCTGTCAGGGTGCGGCAAGACAAAGGCGCCCGGCATTACTCTCAAGACCATCAACGGCGATCTTCAACTGCACACACTTTCCACCGAGTGCAGCAGGCGAGATTTTCAGGTTCAGTTGCTTCAGCCAATTCTGTCCCGCAACATCGCCGGCGAATTCAACGTCGAGTCGATGCTCCTGATCTTCGTCATCTTTAGCTACAGCTAAAACCTGCCACGCCTTGTATCCTTCAAGGTTTTTGGCAAAGACCATCACTCGTATAAACCCGTCAGTACTGAATCCAAGCGAATTGAACAGCGACGGCTGCGACACCAGTGTTACCGTATCCAGCCCGATCGTCATGTCGGAACTTTCAATCATCAGCACTTCAGGCGGTAGTTGGCCGTTGAAGTTGATTAACCGATCATCCGCCAGGTCATTGACGGACAAATCAAAAGGGGTAAACACGAAATCGTTCAATGAAGGAACGACCGTGTAGTCGCCTCCCGACGCGACGTCTGAGAACGTGTACGCACCACTCGCGTCTGTCACAGCGACCGTGTTTGGTGATCCAAGCAGTTGCACGCTGACGCCGCTGATCCCAACACCGTTCCACTTTGCGATTCGCCCTCGAATCGTATGACGCTTCAACTGCGCCGTGAAAACAGCAGTCACGTTAGTCGCCGGACGTACAAACGTCTGGCTTCCGCTGGCCGTGTAATGCCTCGTATCGACTCCAACAGTGTAACTACCGCTCGTCGGCAAACCTACAAAGCGGAAGTTGCCTTGTGAATCCGTCAATGCAAAGCCGGTTTGTCCGCCAGTTAAGTTGATGGGGACGCCGCTCAGTGGCGCGCCGGATTCATCCTTGACGGTGCCCGCGATCGCAAAATCCACGTTTGGATCTCTCTTCAAATAGTCGCTCAGCTCGGAACGCAGTTGATTCAGACATTCGTTGTCGTCGCCGCACCTTATCAACATATCCGACCAGTAGAAATGAGCCGCCGGCTCCGGCTGTTTGCCCAAAATCGAAAGGAACTGCTGGCGCACGTACTGCACCGGATCATTTTCAGGCGACGTCTCGAGCACCGTTGTCGTATGGGCCAGGGAATCGAGACCTTCGAACTCCGAATTGATCACGGTCAGCCGCCCGGTATTCTCATCTGCGCGTATTCGATCGGCATCGTCGATGCACGTAAGGCGATTGAGTATGGCGTGCTCGAACCTGTTGATATCGATCGCGGCAACAGTGTTATGGCTCCACCCGTAGTGCGAATTTTCAATCAGCAGGTTACGCGCGTCGTAAAAGAGATGACCGGCAGTACCGAGGTTTGAAACGTTCATCTTCAAACCGGAGATGTAAATGAGATCGATCGGCGCACTCGCCGGATCCCACTTACGAGGGAACGCACTGATTCCGACCCAGCCACCTTCATCAAGAAAAATATCGCGCATGACGATTTCACGTCGCTGCGATTCAGGTGTGACGGCTGCGGCGTTGGCGATGTTGATCCACGATAACGGCGCTCCTAATCCCATCTTGCCGAAAAATGCTCGCAGACCGTAATCGAGAAAGATCGAATTCGAGATGCTGAACTTCTTCCACTCAACGTTTTCGACGATCGCAGCGTAGGCACCACTGTTAGCAGTACAACCAAGAAACACGCTGAGCTCGATCGACAACTCACTTCGCACTGCTCTAACAACGTTTCCTCCGCCAAAGCCGTGTCTCAATCCGAAGGTGCTGATGCCGTAAAACTCACAGTGGCGGATCGTCGCTTTTTCAATGTCGCTCAGATAGACGGTGACGAACGCGTCGGTGAATGCCGAGGGCTGGCCGGTGAAAGCGATGTGCTCGATCGTGAGTTGTTGAACGCTGCTGAGGTTGATTGCATCGTGAAGGTCACCCGTAGCCGGGATGATTTCCGAAACGAGGTCCAACCCGGCCGCTAGAAACTGGCCATTGGCAGTCGGATGAGCAGGCATGGTGTCGGACGGAACACCCTGAATCTTTATCGTTGTGGCATTAGTCCCCAGGAAGTCTTTTGTGACCGGCGTTGAAATCAGATACTTCCCGGCAGGAATGAACAGCGTGCCACCTCCAGCCTCTGCAAGCACGTCGAGTGCTAACTGCAAAGCTGGACCATCATCGGCGACACCGTCGCCCACCGCGCCAAAATCCGACAGCGTCAACACGGTTTCGCCGCTCGAACTAGTCTGCGCGGTCGCGCGGGAACCGTTAGGCTTAGCGGCAGTGACAAACGCGCTCAAAACAATCAGAACGAGGCTTGCAGCAGCCAGACACGGCTGTCGAAGAGACCGAATGTTTAGATTCATAGTGTTGATGCGAAAGTTCCCGTGAGAGTCGGGGCAGGAGAGGGATAAAAGTTGGACCAGACCGTCGAGTGGCTGGTCCATTACAAGATACAGGGCGGGCACGCTCTGCGCAACAAGTTTTTACGTTGTTGTGCGGTCTGCGTGATCGCAGTGCATCAATAAATAGATGTCAATGTTGCTTCGGAATGTACATTTCCGAACACACGCACGTTGTCACTTTGGACCATGTTGGGTTGGGCATGACACGGTAAGCGCGCCGGGGGAGTTTGCAACTAATTCCTAAATGAGGCATCGTAGTAAGCCGCTAAACCTTCTCTCGCGCATCGACGGTGATGCGCCCTGCGCCGCAAGTATCAGCGCCGGACGTTTTGGATAGTTCGAGAGCGGGCTTGTTTCAAACTCTGGAAGCCGCTCTTTACGAGCATCCGAACCTGGTCCTTCGAACGGCAACCGTTTCGCCGAAGTTCATCCGATTCGCAGCTTCTTTTTCATCCCCAAAGGGGAAAGGTATTTTTGGATGTCAACGAAACTCTATGTTGGAAACCTGGCTTTCCAAACCACCAGCGAAGATCTGCAACAGCTATTTTCGCAGGCCGGCACCGTGCAATCAGCAAACGTGGTCGAAGACCGCGACACCGGTCGCTCACGCGGATTCGCGTTTGTCGAGATGTCGACGAATGCAGAGGCTGCCGCAGCTATAGACCAGTTCAATGGTAAGGAGATGGCGGGCCGCGCATTGAAAGTCAATGAGGCCAAGCCGCGCGAGAGTCGTGGTGGGTTCGGCGGAGGACGCAACTTCGGTGGCGGCGGTAATCGCGGCGGCGGTGGTGGCGGCTATCGCGGCGGTGGTGGTGGCGGTAATCACGGCGGTGGCGGCAATCGACGCGAGCCTCGCTGGTAAGCTCCTCTACGCCAAAGGCGTGCGCTAATTTTCAGCCCCCGGGTTTGAGCGCAGCGACAACCTGGGATATCAGTTCAATTCAGTCTTCAACCCTGGAGGGGTTTGCCCTAATTAACCCTTCAGGGTTGAGGTGTGTCTTTTTTGTAGACGCGTTACCTCACTCCGGCGGTACACGACTTGCTGAATTGTCGAGTCGCGAGGTCAGGAAACACTGACTGGCACATGATTTTTGCAATCGTAATTAGAAAAGGGGCGGTGTGCGAACCGCGTACAAGGTAATGGGCACAATTTTAGTTGTTGAAGACTATGATGATATTCGTCGAATGTTGAAGGTTCTGCTGGAATCTGAGGAATTCAGGGTAGTTGAGGCTGCATCTGGATCTGAGGCTTTAGAGGCGGTAAAGGAGCACCGTCCGGATGTCATTCTGATGGATTTGGCGCTTCCGGGATTTGATGGATTCGAAGCCATTCGCCGGATTCGTGCGATCGATGGCTTTCAAAACACCCCGATTATCGTTTTAACTGCATACACCGCACCGTCCACTTACGAAACTGCTCTTAGCGCGGGCGGCGACTATTTCATGGCCAAACCGATCGATTTTGATGAGCTGGCGCGGCTTCTGAAAAAAATCCTGCACGGGGAAAATCCCAGAAGCGCGAAACCTGCCCGAGCGCCCAGCCAGCGCGCCACATTCCGAACCAGACCACCCGCGCCACGAGCGGGCCACGAAATGACCTGGAGCGTTTAGCCGGCCGTCCGCGGAATTTCTAACGTAAATTTCGAACCTTCCCCCACGCGGCTTTCGACTGCCACTGTGCCGCCGTGAAGTTCGACGATCTGTTTGACGATCGCCAGCCCGAGTCCCACTCCACGTTTGTCTGGCTGTTGATCTGTCTCGAGTTTTTCGAAGATTCTGTCGAGGCGTTCAGGGTCAATGCCAGTTCCGTTGTCCTCAACCCAGCATCGCACGACCCCGTTTCCATCCGGTATCTGCGCGCCGATGATGACCTTTCCATTAGGCGTGAATCTGATCGCGTTCGAGATCAGGTTTTGGAAAACCTGGCCCAACAAGCGGGCGTCGGCAAACATCGTCATGTCAGGTGGAACGTTATTCACGAGAGTCGAGTGTGCATCGCTCGCAATCGGATAAAGATCGTGGATTATGTTCTCCACGAGTGACCATAGATCAAACTCGCGCCTTTCAACTCGCGGCGCGTCGCCAAGTTGCAGGTTACCTTCTTCCTGAAGGACGCGCTTGATCAAAACATCCAGCCGGCCGATGTTCCGCCGCAACATCGATAACGACGCGACAAACGGCTCTGTCTTTAATTCATCTGCGACTGTACGTTCCAGCATTGTAGTCGCCAGCGACACTGCCTGGAGCGGCGTGCGCAAGTCGTGAATGACGAAGCTCAAATGCTCCTCGCGACGTTTTTGAAGCTCTACAGCCATGTGAGTCGAATAAGCTTTTATCGCTTGTGCCACTGCGTTATCGAAAACCGTGTTGACGATGCTGGCAGTATTGCTCGTGAGGGGCAGATGATATTTCTCGGCGAGACGATAGATACACGTGCGCAAGATGCCGTACTCGGCGACGACCTCAGTAATATCAAACCCAACTCTCCACCGTTGCACGCCGTGTTCTGCCGGACTCCCGATGACACTGTCCTGCATACGATCGGATTGCAAGCTCTCGCTTAACTCTACTAAGAGTTGCGGAATGTGATCGGTGATCGTCGGAGCGTCGAGTTGTTCGGCGCCGGAGAGTAAACCCACCTGGCGGTGCCAGTCAGACAGCAGTTCGGTGCGATGGGTTTCTATTAGTTGACCTAAGTTGGCCAGCGTAGCTGTTTGCATAGGGGGAACTTACCTTCGATTCATGGTTAGGGGAAAGGAGACCAGCATCCGCACTTGTAGAACACACGGCGGATTAAGTCAAACGGACAAGTGTTGTATTTTGGTTCTGGGTAGCTGAGACAAATCAGTAACCACGGATGACGCGGATGAAATCCGATTTTCATCCGTGCTATCCGTGGTTACTGCCGTGGGAGGCCAGTGAGAGATCAGGCGCCCTTGGTGTCGTCCATTGGACCCTGGAGGCGTGCGGCCTCGCGGAGCTTTTCGAGGGCCTCGTTGAATGGGACGGGTTGGAACTGAGGCAACGGTCCCAGATTACTCAACGTCACGAGTGTGCTGTCGCCGTGATCCCCATCCAGCCAGAGCGCCTCATAATTCAGCGCGGGCACTCGGAACAGTTTCAACTCATACTCGCGATCGCTTGCGTCCGCCCTGCTCAACACCTCATTCAGAGCTTTCTGAAACGCATCCAAATGCCTCGCAGCTGCGGATATCTGTTGCACGCGAGGTTCGTCCGCTTCACTGACGTCGAAAAATGCGCGCGGCGTTCCCCCGGAGAGTTCGTACACACGCAAGTTGACGGGCTGCGGCGCGGGTTGTTCGCTCAACAACGTATCCAGGCCGAGCGAGTAAACGCGTTGGGCCATGCCGAGCGATGCTGTTCCTGTATCGGCGACCGCGCTG
Source organism: Pyrinomonadaceae bacterium (assembly GCA_035761985.1). Taxonomy (GTDB): domain Bacteria; phylum Acidobacteriota; class Blastocatellia; order Pyrinomonadales; family Pyrinomonadaceae; genus PSRF01. The sequence goes on along the minus strand of DASTQB010000192.1, from coordinate 4,311 downwards.
CGCAAGTCATCGGCGAAGTTGATGTCCTGCTTCAGATTCAAGAGAGGACGAACTTCCCAGATGCGGCGAAGAATAGGTTCTTTCGGAATGAGTAACTTGATTGGCACTTTGATATAGCTCTTCGTGAAATAACTGTGTGTCCAGCTTCCGCTTCCCTGATAGTTACTCGAAAAGTCAGCTACCGTGAGATGACTCTTCCCATAGATCGGGTCGTCAATGTCAAAGTAATCCGTACCCGCTATGGAACTGTAACCGTAGATAACCATGAAGTGGCCGCCGCCGCCATTCCATCCGATGCGCGCACCCACCGGCCGGCCCGCATCGATCTCGGCTTTGACCTGTTGAAAAGTAATCGGTCCGGTGATGCTTACGAAGTTGTTCGTCCGCGTCAGCGCACTGTTAAGAAACCACGGGACGTTGCACGGGCCGGGGACCGGAGTATTGCAGCACCCATTTAAGTTCAACTCTGCATTCGCGACAAGACATTGTGTCCAATTACTGAGGAACCAGTAGAAATGAGACACGCTCGTCGCGGTAGCTGCCCAGCACCAGTTTGACTGCGTTTGCGCCTCCATGTTGAAGTCGAGTTGTTTCGACTGAAACAACTTACCGAATACAGTGGCTTCTCTCAGAAGAGACGCGTAGGGACGGCTTGTAGCGTACGCCAGATGTGAGGCGTTCATATCTTGTACCCTCGTTGTTGGAATGTGTCTGCTCGGGTAGAAACTTTTCTACCCTCCAAATGAATATGGTGAGAGAGGCGCAAAACGTTTCAGGGCAGGGAACGATCGATCACGGCCGGCGAAGTGTAACCGGAGGATGTTTCTTCACATCGTATTTCAACACAACGTCAAACTTCTTTAGCTTTCCAGTCTGCACTTTGACGTTCTTCCGCCGGTATGCGTCGAAGATATTAAACTTCGCCACCGTCACTTCATAAACTCCAGCAGGTAAGTCGATCTGGTAGCTACCGTCTTCGTCAGAAATCACTTCACGCGTGAAGTCGCCCTTTTTAAACACGACGACGGCTTTCGGAACCGGCTCCCATAAAATCTCTTGTCTGGCCTTCAACTCTCCCATTCGTGCCAGTCGCTTGGGCAAAGCCTTCCGATGCAGTTGGAAAGATACACGAACACGCAAAGCCGGAACTCACACAGGCGAAGATACATACGACTGCGGCGAAGCATCTTTGTAGATTCATGCCTGCTTTGATTGAACTTTCGCTGGGAGGGTGGCCTCGAACGCCGCGAACCACGGCAGAATTTTCAGTCACCCTGTCCCAATTTCAGCAGCGACAAAAGATGAGCATCGATTCGTTGGGCCATGAATGTGACCGATATTACTTTAGGCCCAGCGTTTCGCAACCACACGACGACGTTACTTCGCGAGAAGAGCACCATCGTCTCGCCCGTATAGCTAAACGCGACATCGCCGACGAAACCTTCTCGCCTTTCGACCTTGTTAGACTCAAACTCGCCCAGCACACGCAACAGGAATTCACGCGCCGCCTGGACTGAGTCGCACTCATAAAGATCTACACGTATCAGAACTTCCGTGCCCGCAGTGCTGGATTGCCACATCGTTCGTTCATACGGCGGAAAATCTTTAGCCGTCATCCGCTGAATTCGAGCAGCGCTCCAGTCAGGCGATCCGATGCCGGATAAAGAAACGCTTCTCAAAGGCGCCTGCTCCTCCGCCGGATCCGGCTGACCCCACGCTTCATAATTGAAGCGTCTCTTCAACTCCTCCTGCTGAGGCTCGGTATTAAAACTCTCAGACCAGTGCATATTCATGAGATGAGTCTCCGTTGTCGCGTAGCCGGTTGCGGAGCACAATTCGGCCGGGTTGGCGGCGTCGCCAGGCGATCACGATAATGGCCGTCTCCGGAATTCCCAAACCGCAGGTTGACCGGCAACAACGCCGTATGCGGGGCCGTGGTTGGGTCGACGTCGCCGTCTACCTGGAGGCATCCATCAAAGACGTCTTCGTTTTCAGTGCAGGCCCCTTTCCACGCTACTTCATGATAGGAGAAGCCTCCCCAATTACAAGCCGTTTGCCACACGTTGGAGCCAATCCCGAGCATGTTGTTAAGACCGAAGTTCCATCCCATTCTCGATTGCCATAAGTCGCAACCGAGGATGTTTGCGAAACTGGAGACGACCGTTCCGCAGTCGGTGCAGTTTACGTATTGACCGTTACCGATCCCGCCATGCAGTCGATCGAGGAAGGCGCTGCAATCGAAGTTGGGGAAGGCATAATGCGTAGAGCCATTGCCCGGACAGTCATACTCGACGACGGTTGGGCCAAGGTCATACATACCGCGCGTTACCGCGCCGGCGGCTGCGTCTAAATTCGTGGTACCAGCCGCCCAGTTGCAGGCGTAGTCCAGCACCTCGGTCCAGGGAAGTTGATCGTTGGCAGCATTGTAAGGAGCCTGTTGCCACGGCAGTTTCGGTGTTTCGAGCACTGAATAGATCCGGTGGCGCGTCGTGGTCAAGTATTTCCAATTGTCTGAGGGTTGCAGACGGTATTCCCAACGCCACGTGACTGTGTGCACGCCCGCGCCGGCATGCCACAGACGCACCCTGTGCAATCGGAACGTTTCGAAATTTGTTTGACCGTTGGCCTGGAATGTCACCTGCTTCGGCCGCACTTCTCCCAACACATTGCCGAAGAAGATGCGGAAGAGTGCGCGTAGAACACGACCGCAGAGCATCAACAGCAACCAGTAGAGTAGTCCGAGGCAGCCGCCCGGTGGATGCGGACGTATGGCTGGATCAACTGCTCTGATGTAGCAGGTTTGAATACCAGGATCCGTGCGACGAAACTTCGCCTGGATCCTGATTGTATTTCCATGCGTCTCATCGAGAGCATAGGCGGCAGGTGAGTCTTCCGGGTTAACGCTGATGCCTCGTCGCCACTCCGGAACGTTTACGAATTCCGTCGCATTCTTTCTGATGTTCAGAGCATCAACATTGGCTGACGCCGCGTCGTGATTGAATTTAATTGCATCAAGTAAGACGCTCATCGAGAATCTCCATCTAACGTTGAGGAACGTTATGCTTCGTTCTCAAATCTTTCTCTCATCTCTCGATCGATTTCCTGGATGGTAAACACTCTCTTCGGGCTGCTTGCGGATCGAAGCTGTACATGTGGCCAGTCTTTGAAGCTGGTCCAATGCCCGCCGGCAGTCAAGCCAAGTCGTTCAGCTTCTGCTGCATAGACACGATAACCATTCAATCCGTTTACTTCTCGAGTTGTGGACCACTCTGCTTCACCGTCAACCACCCAGAAAGAATCGAAAGCCTCACCCCACTGATGCCACGACAGACCTGGAATCGCGTCAGTGACGTGCCGGCCGGATTGTGGGCCAACATCCTCTATGCAAAACGCAAGGTAATCAGCACCGGCGTCTCGAAGTTCTGCAATCTTTGCTCGAACTTGCTCTCGGGTGCGTGATTGTCGCCAGAGTTTTCCCTGCTCGCGTGGGTGACGTACGGTGTCGTAGGGGCGCATTTCGATCCCACGTGCGCGGCAATTCTCGATAAGGGTTCGTGCGAGGGGTCTCAGGTCGAGAACCAGGTCGTCAATGTTCCGGGAGGGCATAGTTTTTTCTCTTTCGTAATGAAGGTAAATTTGCGTTGGGCGCTGTTCTTTCACCAGCACCGCTCTATGATTTATGACAAAGAACGACTGATTTGTTTCAGGAGAGCAGTTGCTCGTTCAGGGTTTGACGTAGTTGGAACGTTGTGAAAGGTGCTTCGCATTTTCATGGTGACACTCCTTGTTGAAGGTTGAGGAGCCGGCAGCGTATACGCGGGATGCGAAAACCCGTGATTTCTGTCTTGAGGGGCCGAATCTTACTCCTTGTTTGAAGCCGGTGCAATGTCTTTAGCGTGCATCGTGAAACCGTTTAAGGAACAGCTGGAACACGTCTACTGGATCGGCGGCGGAAGCGCTGCGGGTAAGTCGACCATCGCTCGTCGCATCGCGGTCGAGCATGGTTTCCACGTTTACTCGACCGACGACGTGATGTCGGACCACGCGCGCCGCAGCACACCCGAAGACGCGCCGTTGCTGCACAAATTCATCGCGATGGACATGGATGAGCGTTGGGTTAATCGATCTCCGCAAGCTTTGCTCGAGACGTTTCACTGGTTTCAGGGCGAAGGCTTCAATCTCATCATCGAAGATCTCTTACGCCTGCCACGTGAACCCGGTGTGATCGCAGAAGGTTTTCGACTGTTACCTCGGCTTATTGAGCCACTTCTCCCCACACGTGCTCATGCTGTCTGGCTATTTCCGACGCCA
>DASTQB010000191.1:0-13107 GCA_035761985.1 Pyrinomonadaceae bacterium | reverse complement strand
CAACCCCGATGATTCAGCAAACCCGGTCCCAACGCCGACTCCTCCGGTTGGTGGTGGCGGCGTTCCAGTACCGACACCGACGCCGGCGGGTAATGGTAATGGTAATGGCAGCAACCCAAACGCGACGCCGACTCCGACGCCGGCGCCAACGCCGACTCCGGCTCTCCCGTGCATTCTGTCAGTGGATCTCTCATCGCTGATTCTTAAGCTGGAAGGTACGGCCACAATCAAGGTGAGCCACAATGGATCCTCGAGCCTGGCGATCACTGGAAGTTCGAGCAAGCCTTCGGATCTCCAGGTGAACGGCGGTTCACAGAGTGTGGCACCGGGAGAATTCGCCACCTTCACGATCAAGTCGAAGAAAACACTTGGGACCTACTCGGTGACGTTCAGCACAGGCTGCGGCACCAAGGTCGTCCCTGTAGTCGTCGTTGCACTCTAAGAAAGAACCCCAGCAAAGCCCCGGATAAAAACGATGAAAACCAAAAACGTCAAAACACAAAACGCCAAAGGCCAGCGCGGATTCACCCTGGTCGAAACCACTATCGCGTCGCTCGTGATGATGGTTGGCGCACTCGCCGTCTCTTCCCTTTTCGTGTTCTCGACGCAGAACAACGTCGGCGGCGGCGAGCGAGCCCTGGCGATGGCGGTGGCCCAGCAACAGTTGGAGCAGCTCAGAAGCGTCACTTATGAAGACACGACGCTGACCGCCGGCACGACGAGTTCGACTGTTAGAAACGGTGCGCGCGACTACACAGTGGAAAGAGTGGTTGTTAATGAGACCAACCCCGACCTCTCCTCGAAGGGTTTGAAGAAGATCACGATCACAGTGACGCCCATAACCGCCGGTGCAAACTGGCTCCGCACGCCCGTCGTGCTCACCACTTATCGTTCGACACTCGCCGCCGGAAGCTTCGCCGTTAGTGAATAACCCACGACTCGACTCATGAGGCAAAGACGCATGGAAACTCGACGTTCAAAAAATGAAGCCGGTTTTTCACTGATCGAAGTGATCCTCGCGATGGGCATCACGATCACCATCATGGCAATGGCCGCCAGCATCCTCGCCGGCGCTTTCAAGGTCCGCTCGCGCGAAGATCGCAAGTCAGACGGAATCGCCGACGTCCAACGCGCTCTCAACATCATGACGCGCGAGATCAGCAACGCCGGAATGAAGCTGCCGGGCGGACTCCCAACGGTTTCGACCAACGGCGTCGTAGCCGGCGACAGCGACACCGATTCCATCCGCTTTGTCTCTAATCTCAACGGCATGCCCGACTCAGCGAACGGCTACCTGGAAGATGCAGACGTCGACGACACGGATGAAGACATCAAGTTCCTTATGTACGTTGACGCCGCTCTCGGCCAGCGTTACATCGTGCGTTATGAAAAGAACGGTTCAAACCAAACCACAGTGCTTGCTAATCGTATCGATTCGCTCGTGTTTCGTTACTACGATGAAAAAGTAACTTACGATACGACGGTTGACGCCAGCGGCGTTTGCGACATCACAAACGTAAGGAATGCCGCCGGGACTACCGAAGCTGAAGTTTCTCCTGGTTCTGCAAAGTTCATCGTGATTGCCGTTGGCGTAACGCTGCCGGCGCTCGGCACTGCCGGTGCCGAAGGTTATCAGCCCCCCTCTCAAGTACAGCTCACCTCTGATGTAGTTCTGCGCAACTCAATCGTTTACTGAAGGAGCCTGATACCCGTAATGAAACTCGAATCCCCCCACATGAATACAAACAGCCGCGCCGGTGAACGAGGCGCAGCGTTGATCACGATGTTGCTGGTATCGATACTTCTTCTTGGTGCTGGTGGCGCATTGATCATGACGACGATGATGTCTGCCAACAACTCGATCGGCTCCACGCCGGAGATGCAGGCTTTTTACGTGGCCGAGTCGGGAATGCAATCGGCGCTCAACGTGCTCCGCGGCAACGCACAGCCGTTGATCACGTCTACTGACCGCATGAGTTTTCGCACCGCGATCATTCCGAGTATCTCGAACGGCGGCAACACGGGCACGCCGCGTTTCGCAGGCTGGCTTCCGTACAACAATCCTGCCGATCCGGCGAGCCTCGTTCCGGTAAATATCGGTTCGTTCACGGGGGGTTACAGAGTGACGGTCGAGAACATGGATCCGACTAGTCACATCGTCGAGTTTCAAACTTCGGGAACGATTGACGGCGGGGATGTTGCGACGCCTTCGCAAAAAACGTTTGGAACGGTCGGCGGCGCAGATGAAGTGACGATTCGTTATGTAGGCCAGGGTTCGACCAACCTGACTCCGGATCCAAACAACTATCCGCTCACGCTCGATTCAGCACTCGGAAGTTTTGTGATCGAAAGACCGCTCACGAGCACTGCTGACGACGTCGTGATTCCGAAGACAGGATTTGAAATAACGATCACGCAAAATCTGCCGTGGGCAGCGACGACAACACTCGAAGGAACGTTCGAAGGTGACGTAGACACGGCTGCAACGACGGTTAAAGTGACTTTCGATAAAGCTTCAGTCAGAGCAGACGGCACAACATACGCGCTGAACCTCGCCGGCACACAGATTCTTAATCTGACTTACACCGCATCGCCGAGCACCACCTCAGTTCCGGCGAAAGTGACGTCGCCAGATCCGAAACGGTTGTTGCTCAAGTCATACGGGTTTGGACCGCAGGGTTCGGAGAAGCGTGTTGAGTTGATGATTACGAAAGCCTACTTCGAATTCGAGTCACCGGCGGGCGTCACGTTGCGAGGTGCTGACGATTGTTCGCCGCTGTCGCTCGATACCGGAAGCAGTGGAACGAAATACTATTCGGGTATCGACCGTGCAGGAGTTGATGCGCAGCGTCCTGCGTTCGCCGTCACTCCGTGCGACGAAGCTGACGCAAAGGCGGGCATCATCAAGCCTGACACGGTTGACGATCCGGAAGTCGGTCTTCTCGGCGATGAGAATACGCTTCCAGGTACGGTCGAGACACCTTCGTTCCTGGACAGCGCCGACAAAGCACGCGCGTATCTCAACGGCCTGCAATCGAAAGCGCAGACGATGAACCGCTACTTCAAACCCGCATCGGGCTCTTCAATTACGATTTCTGATTCAATTAACGCCGGCATGTTCACTTTCGTAGATGGCGACGCCAATCTGCTGAGCGGTTCAGGATTCCTCGTCGTGACCGGCACGTTGACGATGCGCGGTAACACCGACTTCCGCGGCATCATACTCGTGCTCGGAGAAGGCAAGTTGATCCGTGATGGTGGTGGTAACGGCGACATCTTCGGCGGTATCACGATCGCCGCGTTCGGTCGCACCTCCGGTAATTTCACGGCGCCGACGTTCCATACGAACGGTGGCGGTAACTCAAACGTGCAATACGATTCGTCGGCCGTGAAGATGGGTTTGGGATCAGGAACGAACGTCTCGGGCATCCGCGAGTTTTAGTTACAGGATTGGCAAGATTTTACGGATTGACATGTAATCCTGTTCAATTATGTAATCTTGTCAACATGATCAAAGCGGTGCGTGCGGCAAAGGTTGTCTTTGTTGTGGCGGTTCTCCTGCTGCAAAGTGCGAGTGCTGTTCGGCAGGCTCCTCCGAAGATTGAACTGAAAGACTGCCAGGTCCGCGGTGTTCAGGCAAAGTGTGGAACGCTTGAAGTCTACGAAAACCGCGCGACGAAGAAGGGACGCAAGATAAGTCTTAACATTCTCGTCCTGCCTGCAACTGGCGCTAAACGCGAACCCGATCCGTTGTTTTATTTCGCAGGTGGACCAGGCTCCGCAGCCACTGAAGAAGGTTTCGGCTTCGCACTCGCATTTCCCCAACTCCGCGAACATCGTGATTTCGTATTCGTGGACCAGCGTGGCACGGGCAGTTCACACCCGCTCGACTGCAACTTTTATGACGCCGCTGATCCACAGACCTACCTCGGTTATTTCTTCCCACTCGAAGACGTTCGCAAGTGTCGCGCGGAACTCGAGACCAAAGCCGATCTCAAGCTCTACACAACCACGATCGCGATGGACGACATCGACGACGTCAGAGCAGCACTCGGCTATGAACAGATCAATCTATTCGGCGCTTCGTACGGAACACGCGCTGCGCTCACTTATTTGAAGCGCCATCCGAAACGCGTACGCACTGCAACGTTGCAAGGCGTCTCTCCCACAAACCATTTCCTGCCCGGCGATTTTCCGGTTTCGAATGAGCGCGCACTTCAAGGCATCATCGCCGAGTGTGCAGCTGATGCAGCGTGCAACAAAGCTTTTCCGAACCTGAAGGACGAAACGCAGTCGCTGCTTGCACAACTCATCAAAGGACCAGTCGAAGTAGAAGTTCCGGTACCGAATTCAAGCACGCGCGTGAAAGTAAAACTCTCTCGGGATCTGGCTGCGGAAGCCATTCGCTACATGCTTTACCATCCTGCGAGTGCGAGTCGAGTGCCGTTGACCATTCACACTGCTGCACAGGGCAACTTTGCTCCACTGGCCCAGGCGGCGCTCAGGTATCGCAGGACAATGGTCAGTAGCGGCAGCAACGGAATGTACCTGTCGATCACGTGCGCGGAAGACTTGCCCTGGATCAAACCAGGCGAAGGCGAGAAGCTGGCTGAAAACACATTTCTCGGCGATTACCGGTTGCGCCAGCAAAGAGCGGCGTGCGAGCTTTGGCCTCGCGCTGAGCTCGAGAAAGATTATGCAAAACCCGTTCGTGCCGATGCGCCTGTTTTGATTCTGACGGGAGAATGGGATCCGGTTACGCCGCCTGCAAACGGCGAAGCTACGGCGAAGAGTTTGCCAAACAGCGTTCACCTCGTTGTGCCGAGCGGCGCGCACGGTCTTGACGGACTCGAAGGGATGGATTGCATCGATCAGATGCTGATTCAGTTTATTCAGCGCGGATCGATGAAGGGCATTGATACGAGTTGCGTGAAGAGTGTGCGGCGCAGAGGGTTCGCCACGAATTAACGCGGATTACACAGATCGGAACTGTGTAATCCGCGTTATCTGTGGCTTAGTCTAGTAACTGCAAACCGAGGATCGATTCGAGGATCGTTCCGAGGATGCTGTAACTTCCATTCGAGTAACGGCCGTATTGTGAACGGCTGTAGTAACCGTCTTCATAACCACGCCTGAATCCCTCACGGAAGTAATACTGATACTCGTTCAGATCAACGTAGTAAGCATCGTAGCCGTAGCTTGCGTCCTGATAGGCGTAAGCTTCTTCAAGATTGTAACCATAACCGTCTTCACGATCGGCCTGCCCGCTTTGGAAACCCTCGCGGTAACCGTCGTTGATCGCGCGTTGCAACATCTCCGCGCCGTAGCGGTTCGTTTCGTAGTAACTGCTACCGCGTCGATAGCGATAGTTGTATGGACCATAGTCCTGGTACCGCCACTGCTGCAAGCGCAACTGATCGCGACGCAGCCGCTCGAGATAACGTTGCTGGTAGCGCAAGTGGTTCAGCCGTCGCTGCTGTTCGAGCAGGCGTTGTCGCTGCTGGAAGAAGTTCTGGCGACGCTGCCAATCCTGCCGGTACCGATCGTTGCGAAGCTGCTGTTCGCGCCGCCAGTCACGTTGCTGGCGTTGTCGCCAGTCGTTGTTGCGGTTGTTCCAGTCGCGGTCGCGATCACGATCTCGGTCACGATCGAACCGTCCGTCGCGTTGGCGTGAGCGTTCAATTTGTTCCTGTCGCTGCTGCTGCCAGCGGTCTTCACGTTCGCGTGAACGTTCAATCTGCTGCTGGCGCTGTTGTTGCCAGCGTTCTTCACGTTCGCGCGAGCGTTGAATCTGTTGCTGGCGTTGCGCGTCGTTACCCGGTTGCTGCTGGCGCCGCTGTTCCCAGCGTTGCTGTCGTTCCCGACTCTCGCGCTGTTGTTCCTGTCGACGTTGTTCCCACTCCTGTTGCTGTTGCTGGCTCCGCTGCTGTTGCTCCTGGCGGCGCTGTTCCCAGCGTTGTTGTTGTTCCTGTTGTCGCTGTTGCTGGCGTTGACTGCGCTCGGCCTGATTTTCCTGGCGACGTACCTGACTTTCCTGTCTGCGCTCCTGATTTTCCTGTCTGCGCTCCTCACCGCGTCCACGCCGGCCCTGCGCATTCGCGAGATCAGCCCCTCCCAGCAGGGTGGCGGATATCGCCAACGATAAACCGATCCGTTTTCGATGTTTCACTTGATGCTTCCTTTCAGTACTGACGAGCGGAGAGAGCTGGACGGTCCCCGTTTCGCAAGTAGCATTCCACATCAAAACCGCAACAAAACCGCCATTTTTTAAGTCAGCGGCCGGAACGATTTGATTCAGCACTCGACGATATGGGTTATGAAAGTCTGTGTTTTTGTAAATCCGCCCACGTCCGCGGCCCGGCATGGGCCTTGCGAAAAGAATCCCAAATAAATGACTTTGGGGGGCAGCTTATGAATAACGTAAAAGTCTGGCCGCACCTCACTATCGTGGCGGTGGTGTGTGCCGTCCTTGCGGGAGTGGGCGTTGCTTTATGGATGAGAAATGACCGGGTCGCATCGGCTGAAGAGTTGCCGAATGCCGCACGGATTCAACGTGTCGAAGGCGAGGTCGCCATCGATAACAGTAACGCAACTGCAACCGCGGACGATCAGTGGATCGCGGCAACTGACAATCAACCTTTTTCGGTCGGCGATCGAATCTACACGCGTGACAATTCACGCGCGAGCATCGCATTCACCGGGCGCAACTTCGCGCGACTCAATCCGAATACGTCGCTCGACGTGCTCTCGCTAACCGACGATCGCACGCAGCTAGCACTGCGCGACGGATCGGCCGTGTTTGACGTTGGGTATCTGGATGACGGCGATCTTTTTGAAGTCGCGACGCCGTATGGCGCTGTCGACTTTGAGCAACCGGGTCTTTACAACGTCGGCATCGATAATGGACAGGTGCTGATATCGGTATTGAGTGGTCTCGCACAGGTCGTCGGTATGGGCGGCAGTGGACAGATCAGCAAAGGCGAACTGCTGACGCTTCTCGGCTCGACCGCTGCCGATGTCGTCCTGTCACAAATCAACGGTCGCGACGCGGGCTATCTCGTCGACGACTATTACGGTTATCAGTATCCGCAGTATTACGACGGTCGCTATCGCGACTACAACGCTTATCTAAGCGATCCCTATTACTTCGATCCATATCGTCGAAACGTCAGTTACCAGCACGCGAACTCTTACATCCCCGGCCTGTACGAGCTTGATTACTACGGCGACTGGCGCAATCTCGACGGGTATGGTTACGCGTGGTCGCCGCGCGTGGACCAGGGTTGGGCGCCTTACCAGGAGGGTTACTGGTACACGGATTATCCGTATGGACCAACCTGGGTATCGAGTGAGCCGTGGGGTTATGCGCCGTATCACTACGGTCGCTGGGCGTTTGTCGGCGATCGCTGGTACTGGGTCCCTGAGCGCACCAACGTTGCACCGGTTTACTCGCCGGCGATGGTTGCCTTCGTGCCGTTTGGAAATGACCAGATCGGCTGGGTGCCGCTTGCACCAGGCGACGTTTACGTGCCGCGCTATTACGACGCGAGCTGGCAGCCGCATTACTTCACGCGTGATGAGTTGTATCACCGCGTTGTGAATCTCGACGTGCCGGGAGCAGTCACGGTGGTTACGTTCGACGAGTTCGGGCGTGAGTTCGATGGCAGACGCGTGCGCAAGGCTGATCGCAACATGCTTGCGCAGGTGAATCCGGTGCTCGATCCGCTGCTGGTGACGCCGCTTAGAAATGCAGTGGTGAACTCGGCGTGGGGTCGAGGCAAGATCGACATTCCTCCGGGCATCGCACGGAAGCTTGACGATACGACTGTGATCACGAGCAGAGCGCCGGTGGAGCCACGGTTCAACCGCGATATCACGAAGAGGATGCGTGTTGAGACGGCTTCGGATCGCGCGAAGGGTCAGAAGTTTCAGGTGAGAGACGAGCGTCGTGGAAGAGGTGCGGAGCAGCAGCAAGCTGCGCCGGCGCGAACGACAGTCAGTAAACCTGAGCCTGTGCAGCCACGGCGCGATCAGAACGTGCAACGTGATGTCCGACGGGCAGAGCAGGAGCAGCGCCGGCAGGAACAGCGGCCGGTAGATCGCGGCCGAGGTGCACCGCAGGCGGAACGTGCGGCGCGACCGGTTCGCCAGCAGCAGCCGCAGGGTGAACGCGTTGCGGCGCCGCAGCAGCAGCGGCCACGGCAGGAACGGCCTGCTGGCCGTCAGCAGCAGCAACCGCAGGTGCGTCGAGATCCCGGTCCGGTGAGAAACGCACAACCGGCGCCTCGCGCCGCGGAGCGTCCACGTGCTCAGCCGCAGCAGCAACAGCCGAAACGGCAGGAGCAGCAGCGTCCGGCACAGGCGCAGCCCAAGCAACAGGAACGTCCGGCTAAAGCCACCCAGCCTGCACAGGGCGGCGGCAAAGGCGGGGGCAAAGGCGGCGGAAAAAAACCATAAACTGTACGGGTGGCCCTCCGTGGCCAACCCCCAGTAATAAATTTCACAGGGGGTGGCTTAAGTAGCTACCCCCTTTTTATTTTCCACGCTGGGGTGGCCGCGGAGGGCCACCCCTACAACTTCACTCTTCCATCCGCCTCACACTTGTGGTAAGAATACGCGCGTCCCAGAGCTCGCGTGTAGTCTTTGCCCGACTCACCGGTTTAACTCATCAGTCCATTTTGGAAGCAAGTCTTCCCTGCGCACTTCTCGTGTGCCCAGAGTAGACCTCGCCGTCAATCAAACGAATCTCCCCGGGGAGGAATATCCGTGAAGAAAAATCCTTTACAAACAAGTAGACGCAACTTTCTTGGCGTCGCTGGCGCCGCAACCCTCGCAGCCGGAGTGATCGCAGTCGATCCACTGCTCCCAGGCGAGCGTTCCCAAGCCAACGCCGCTACCGGCTCCAACCAACGCGCTAACGAATGCGCAAAACTCCGGCGCGACGCCGCAAACGCCGGCCTTAAAGACACACCTCAAAATCTCCCACATCCAAACAACGAAGACGAAAACCTTTACCCGGATAAACTCGGCAGCTATTCGAAAGGCTTGCCGCACAACAACGACGGAACTGTTGTCGCCAGCGCCTACGCCGCACTCGTCAAAGCCATCAACAGTGGACGACCCGCGGACTTCGACGCGATTCCTCTTGGCGGCACCACGCTCTTAACTAATCCCCAGGCAGGTTTGGCGTTTGACATGGAGGGACCCGACGCGCACTCGCTGGTCCAACCTCCCGCGCCTGCATTTGCCAGCCGCGCACAGGCGGCCGAGATCTCTGAAAACTACTGGATGGCCTTGCTGCGTGACGTTCCGTACAGCCAGTATGCGACGAACGCGATCGCGAACGCCGCCGCCGCTGATCTGACGTTGTACGGCAACGACTTCAACGCACCGAAGACAGGCGGCGCCGTCACAACTGCGACTCTATTTCGCGGCCTCACGCCGGGAGATCGCGTTGGACCATACCTCTCACAATACTTCTACCAGGACTGCAACTTCGGCGCGAACAAGATCGAACAGAAGATCACGACAACCGTTCCCGGTCTTGATTACATGACTGACTTCGCCACGTGGCTCGCCGTGCAACGTGGAATTGCACAACCGTCGAACACGTTCGATCCGGTGCCGCGATACATGCGCAACGGCCGTGACATCGGACAGTGGGTCCACATCGACGTACTGTTCCAGGGTTACTTCCACGCGTTTCTCGTGCTCGCTGGAGCAGGCGCGCCGTTTGACGACGGCAATCCTTACAACGGCAATCCCAGCCAGGCGGGGTTCGGAACGTTTGGTGGTCCACACATCGCAACGCTTTTGTGCGAAGTGTCGACGCGTGCGTTGAAAGCGGTGTGGTATCAGAAGTGGTTTGTGCATCGACGGCTGCGGCCGGAGGTCCACGCGGCGCGAGTTCACCGGACTTTACACGCCGGCGCCGGTTATCCGGTGCATCCGGACATACTCACGTCGCTCTCGGATGCGAATCGTCTCGGCGGGTTCATGCCGGCAGGCAACGCGTTACTGCCGATGGCATTTCCGGAAGGCTCACCGACGCATCCGGCGTATGGCGCGGGACACGCAACTGTCGCAGGTGCATGCGTCACGATTCTCAAGGCGTGGTTCAAGGAAACTACGCGGCTGGTTGATATCGGTCTCGCGCCGGTGCAACCAACGGATGATGGTCTAAGCCTTGTGCCTTACGTCGAAGCGGATGCCGGTGACCTGACGGTTGGCGGCGAGCTCAACAAGGTCGCGTCGAACGTCGCGCTCGGAAGAAATACGGCGGGCGTGCACTGGCGTTCCGATGCAACCGAATCGCTCAAACTCGGCGAGCAGATTGCGATCGGCATTCTGAAAGACCAGCGAAGCTGTTACAACGAAGTGTTCAATGGTTTCAGTTTGACGAAGTTTGATGGGACGACGATCACCGTTTGAAGCCGCGGATTAACGCGGATTGACGCTGATCACAGCGAGACTGCCGGGGGCGATCGACACTGATGCGCTCCCGGCAATGATCTTTACGGGCGTGTCGGTGGTCCAATCCCTGGCGCTTTGGATTTGCTGGCCGGCCAAAGAGATCGTCACGTTCACGTAAGCGGTGCGATCGACCTGGGCCATTCCCTGCTGCGTCTTAAAGACGCCGTTGTTGTTCAGCAACGTAACGATCCAACCATTTGCAGTTCGATTGATCAGGTACTCAACGTCGCCTGTGACCTTCACCGGCGTAGCGTCGCTAAACACGTGGGCGAGCACGTGCGCGGCGAATGGCGCCATGCGCTCGTCCTCACCTAGTAAGTCAGGCACGGCTACGAAGATCACATTTCCCTTCCCGACGTTGTTCACTGTTACTAACGGCTCATCGCTGAGCGTAGTGATCAGCGGTGTGGCTCCCTTTAGCTCGAGCTTTTCATACCGGAAGATCTGTCCCTTCAGCTCCTGAACGTCTTCACCCGGCGAAAGACAACGAGCGTTGTGTGCTTCACCCGTCTCGTTTGTCAGTCGCACTCCCAGCAACTGTTCCGGCAGTCGTTTGATTTGGGCCGCATTGATCACCAGCGTGCCGCCGTTCCGCACATACTCGTTAAGCCGCTTTATCCACTCGTCCGACCACTCAACACGCCCACCAACAACAACCGCACGATACGACGGCAACAACGTCTGCATCTTCGACCTCGATCCGCGTCCATCTGCGACATCCGCGGCTGTCAACACGTCGAAAATGTCGCCAAACACACCGGACACAAACGGCTGTCGATCCGCAATCGCCGGCTCACCTTCAACCACCAGCCCCGGATAGTAAGCGACGCCAAACAACTCTCTTAACCCACGATCACCACGATCGATCTGCGACACTTCGAACGGCCAGTGCGGATAATCCGTCATCTCGAACCCGTTTGCCGGATCGAGCAGAAAAGCTACGGGCGTGTAAGGCGTGCCGCGATCCGGATGCTTCTCTGCAAAACGCATGAATTCGTCAGTGATTCTTCCGAGCGGATTGAGTTGAAACGGATGCTCGCCCGGTCCGGGTTTGAAGAACTGGTCGAACCCCTGCTCGAGATAGATCGCCGAAGCGCCCGACATGTAATAGAGGTAATAATTCTTGCGATACCAGGAGAGTGACGGTCCCATCGTTGCGCCGTACCGCGAGTGGTAAAAGTGATCGGGGCCGGCAAAGTTTTGGACCTTCGTAAAGGTGGTCGCCGTGTCGCCGAAGTTCGGCGCGTGATAGTAAAGAAACGCGCCGCCGAACTGCCGCGCGGCGCCGCGAGTGAAAGCGATGCGCATGCCCGTCATCGGCATCACTGCGGCTGTTTCCATGCCGATCAGGTTCACGCCCCACTGCGTCAACGCATGTGCAAACGAAGTGCTCGACGTCGACTGCGCGGGAATCAACTTGTCCCACATTGGGCCAGTCTCAGTCTTGAAAAGCTCACGCCACTTGCGCGCTAGTGCGTTTGAATAAAACTGCCGGTGCGCTTCGAGCAACTCGCGTCGTGACATCGACGCCGAGATCTTCAATTCCACCGGCGCGTACTCCCACACGTACCCGACACTCTCGCCCGAGATCCATCCGAGAAACTGATTCTTCAGTTCTCCATTGAGCAACTGCCATGCAGCCTGACCGTCTGCATCGTTCATCTGCGCCGCACCGTAGTTGATCAGGATCGCGAACGGCACCTTCGTCTCACGAATGTAGCGCAGAAAAGCACTGCCTTCTTTCAGATACTCCGGAACGTTGTTGATGTAAACAACCGGAACGACGAGCTTCGACTGAAACAACGGCACATCGCGCGCGCCTTTGTACTTCGCGACAAACTCTTCGATCGGTTCCGCGTGGAAAGGATAAAGCGGACGCTCCTGGGGAGGTTTGTCATACAGCGGCCAGAACTCCTTCGCGATGTTCCATGGCATGAAGAAGTCGCGTCCGGCAACTGCCGGCCGCCACCACGTTTCAGGAACTCGCGACGGAGGTTCAGTTCGAATCCACGAAGGCAACGGCTTGCGCGTGCTGGACCAGCCACGCAGGTGACGCATCGCGGCAAACTCGGGCTTCTGGCGTCCGGCAGGTTTGAATGTGGGTTCGTTCGTGAGTAAGAAACAGTCGACGTGCCTGCGTGCTTCTGCGGCTTTGTCGATCACGATCGACACGCGCGCCGGGCCTTTCTTCACGGTTGCTGTTGCACTGTCCCAGGCAAACGCCCAGCCCCAGTACATGCTCACTTCGTCGTGCGGATCGATCAAGTCCTTCTCGCCAAACTCACGACGAAACACCTCCGCATTCTCCTGCGCAACAGTGACCGTGAAGTTTTCATTCTTCCTGGCCCAGTCAGCGTAACGGATCCACAGCGTGTACTGTCCGCCGCGTGGAATTTCCACATCCTGGTACAACGTCGCACGAGTTTCATCTGCACTTGCGGCCGCCGAGTTCCATTCGCTCTCACCGCCCTGCGTCCACTCAGCCGACACACCTGGTCCATTCATTCCCCAACCGGGCGCTTTCGCGCGCGGGAGATTCAAATACGATGGGTTGAGGAGAGGTTCGCCGAGCTTGCCGGTCGAAAAGCCGCGCATGTTCTCGGCTTCGTACCAGAGATACTCCGAAGACACGTT
>DASTQB010000190.1:0-56753 GCA_035761985.1 Pyrinomonadaceae bacterium | reverse complement strand
GCGCGTTGGCATCACTCCATCAATTGAGAGTACCTTGTCGCCGGGCTTCAGCCCTTTCGCCTCCGCATCACTCTTCGGCTTGACGGCGATGACGTAAGATTCCTCGCCAAACGTTTGCAACTGCCAGCCATACTCAATCCGCGCAGCTCTTTGCGGCGGCAGAAAGATCGTGTGAGAGTCGTTGAAGTCCATCAACAACTGCGCGATGATGCCAAACACCTCACCGTTCGACTTGGCCTGTTTTATTCTTTCCTCGGCGGCCTTGGTCCGCGCATCCAGATCAATTCCACGAAGCGAAGGGTCGTAGTAATTTTTGCGGATATCGTCGCGAACGGCTTTCAACATGATGAGCCCGCGGTCTCGATCCTGACCTGACAGCGACTGTGACGAAGCCGGGTGAGTACACGCGAACAGGACGATGACGGAGATCAAAAGCCACAAAGGTTTTCGCATGTAAATTCTCCTGAATGTGTTTGAAAACGATGCCCTGGGTTCGAACTACAGAGTGAGATAGACCGCCTTGATTGCAGACCTTGCTAGCATGCAACAGAAAGGTTTCAGCCCGCAATAGGCAGTTTCACTGATCATTAGTTTTTTTCCCGAAAAGACATCGACGCGTTGGCCGGATTGTGATATTTTCCGCTGCACATTCTCGAGGTCGCCAGCGCTCTTAAACCATTTCGCGCGATCGTTTCCAGGTATGAAACCTTTCGCCGATCTTCTTCATAAAGATTAGCCGAACTAAACCGCGGTTTGTCTTTTTATCTTCGTCGGAACGTACCGCTTGAGTCTCCGTTTGTCATTCGAAAGGAAATCCAGTGAAAGCCATCACACGTCAACCTAAACTGCTGGTGAAGATGTCGGCTGGTCCACAACGGCTTACCCTCGCCGCCGGCAAATCCCAGTTTACTCTCCAGGCCGAACCGCTGTTCGAAAGCATAAAAGACAAGCCCAGGCTCGGCGTTGCCGCGCCAACGCAATGGCAGATGGTGACTGCAACCGATCAAGCTGACGAAGTAAACGGTTGGGAACTGTGTCACCAGATGATGACCGGCGGATTAGGCATGGCGGGCGCAACTGTCGAGTTTGCAGAACCTGACCTCGAGCAGCGTTGGACTTTCGGTACCGAAGCCCAATCGCTGATGGCCGCAACTGCTTCGTGTGACAGGGCACAGGATCCCGACTCGCGTCTCCCGGTTGGCGACGGCCTCTTCTGGTTTCGAGATCAAGCGCACTCACAACTCCAATCAGCACGTGACGAGGTTGGCCAGCCGGCATCGCGCGTGCGCATCGCGCACTTCGATACTGGTTACGACGACGAGCACGTTACTAAGCCACAATTTCTGCGCACCGACCTGCAGCGCAATTTTGAGGATGGCGATCTAAATGACGCAAGGGACAACCGCGATGGACTCGTCAATAACTTCGGACACGGCACCGGCACACTCGGGATCCTCGCCGGCGCGACAATAGACGGTTCGCCACTCGGCGGCGCCGCGTTTCTCGAAGTCATCCCTGTGAGGGTGGCAAACTCCGTGGTCCTATTCAGGAACAGTTCAATTGCGAAGGCGTTTGACTACGTTCATTCGCTCTCCAGTAATCCCAACACGCAGGTTCACGTGATCACGATGAGCATGGGCGGACTGGCGTCGCAGGCATGGGCCGATGCAGTAAATGCACTGTATGAACTGGGCGTATTCATCGTCACTGCTGCGGGCAATAACTTTGGTAATTTCCCGACTCGAAACATCGTCTATCCGGCACGATTCAAACGTGTGATCGCGGCGTGCGGGGCAATGGCTGACGGGCGTCCCTACGCAGACCTGCCGCTCAGAATCATGGCGGGCAACTACGGACCAGAGAGCAAGATGCGGACAGCTCTCGCCGCCTACACTCCAAACACGCCGTGGGCGCGAATCGGCTGTAGCCAACTGCTCGATCGTGACGGTCGTGGAACATCGTCGGCAACGCCACAGATCGCTGCGGCGGCAGCTCTGTGGATTCAGAAGTTCAAGTCGAAGTGGGACAGCTATTCGAACGGCTGGATGCGAGTTGAGGCCGTCAGAAAAGCACTCGCCGATTCAGCGAGTTTAGCGTCTCCGGAATTGAGTGAAAGATTGGGCCGCGGCATTATCCGCGCCAAGGCAGCATTGGGCCAGCAACCGGCGAATGAAGCAAGCTTACAGAAAGAAGAAAAAGATTCTGTAAGCTTCCCGTTCCTGCGAGTGATCACGGGACTGGGCGTTGCGGTCCCTGATGCACGTCAGCAAATGCTGGAGCTCGAAGCGCTGCAACTAACGCAGCAGTCGAAAGAGCTTGAAGAGTTGCTGCCCGATCCGGAACGCGACGCGCAGGACCTGTCTCCCACCGAACGCCAGAGGTTTATCGAAGCGTTGGCCCATACACCCGGCGCCTCCAAAAGCTTACGAGAAGCTCTGGGAAGCAGCGTACGGACGATGCGACCTCAGGTGACAGTTCCAAAGGAACTTACGCCTGCGGAAAAAACTCTGCTCGAGCGTGCCATCAATCCTCCGTCACGTTCTCCGAACAACAGACCGTTGCGCGTGTTTGCATTCGATCCGCTCGCAGGGACCAAACTCGAAACACTGGCTATCAACGAGACGACGATTCCGGTTCGTTGGGAGAAGCTCGAGCCTGGGCCAGTGGGTGATTATCTGGAAGTGGTAGACGTCGATCCGGCCACGGGTGTTGCTTATGCACCGATCGATCTGAATCAGCCGTGGCCGCTCTCGCAGGGCGGTCTGCGGCCGTCGGAAGCCAACCCGCAGTTTCATCAACAGATGGTCTATGCGGTGGCAATGAAGACGATCCAGCACTTCGAGAAAGCCCTCGGCCGTGTGGCCTTGTGGGCGCCGCGGATCGTGAAGACGAAAAACGGATACGAGAACCACTTTGTCCGCCGCTTGCGGATTTATCCGCATGCGTTGCGGGAAGCAAATGCTTATTACAGCCCCGACAAACATGCGTTGCTCTTCGGATACTTTCGCGCGTCTGAGTCAAACCCCGGGGAAAACCTTCCGGGCCAAACCATCTTCTGCTGCCTCTCGCACGACATTATTGCGCATGAAACAACGCACGCCTTATTGGACGGACTTCATCGCCGTTTCCGTGAGCCAACGAATGCCGATGTGCTCGGATTTCATGAAGCTTTCGCAGACATCGTTGCACTCTTTCAGCATTTCACGGTTCCGGAGGCGCTGCGTGACCAGATCGCACTAACACGCGGAGATCTCGCGCAACAAAGTTTGCTGGGCCAGTTGGCACAACAATTCGGACACGGCATTGGCCGTTACGGCGCACTGCGTGATGCCATCGGCCATGTCGAAGAGATCGACGGGAAGCAGACCTGGAAGCTAACCGAGCCAAAGCCCACCGATTACAACGATGCAACGGAAGCTCACGATCGTGGAGCAGTGCTCGTCGCCGCAGTTTTTGAGGCCTTCCTGAGCATCTACCGGCAACGAAGCCGCGACCTTATCCGGCTTGCAACCGGTGGCACCGGCGTTCTTCCGCCCGGCGATATCCCGCATGACCTCGTTAATCGTCTGGCCCAGGAAGCGAGCAAAACAGCATCGCATGTTCTAAACATGTGTATCCGCGCGCTCGACTACTCACCTCCTGTTGACATGACGTTTGGTGATTACGTGCGAGCGTTGATTACCGCCGATCGCGATCTGGTGCCTGACGACGATCTCGGTTATCGCGTCGCGTTTCTCCAGGCGTTTCGTCGCCGCGGCATCTATCCTGAGTTCATTCGCAATCTTTCAACCGAAAGTGTCTGTTGGGACACTCCGGAGCTGGACGTAAAGATTGATGAAGGTATCGGCCTGCTGTCTCTCTCGTGGGACCTGCACGCAAATCGGCAGGGCGCTTACGAGTCGTCGCGTGCCAACGCCGCGCGTCTGAATCAATGGCTCAAACAGAAGATGACCGAAGACCAGGCGCGGTCTCTCGGATTTTCTCGCATGACGTCGTTAACGGTTGGAAAGGAAGAAGGAAAACTCTCACCGTTTGAAGTTCACTCAGTACGTCCGGTTCGCAGGGTCGGTCCCGACGGGCAGCAACGACTCGATCTGGTAGTAGAGCTCACGCAGAGCTGGTCGCGCCCAAATGGCGACAAGTATCGAGGCGGTAGCACAGTTATCGTCGATCTCGAACAAAGACGACTGAAGTATGTCGTGCGAAAGCGCGTCGGTCATGCACAACGCATCTCCAATCAGCAGGGATTTCGCATGTCCCTGGCCGATATGTCGATTCGCAGCAACTACTATGACGACATCGCGCGCGGTCGCGAGCCGTTTGCAATGCTTCACAGAGGCGCGTAGGAGACAACATGGCAGCACGCAAAACCACGAAGAAGGCAACAGCGACAAAGAAAACGAATTCGAGGCCGGCTGCAAAGAAGTCGACTTCGAAGAAGGCCGCTGTGCGCGCAACGAAACGCAAACCCGCGTCCAAATTTCGAAACCTGAACGGCAACTACCGGATCAAGGTGAGGATGTATCGCCAGGGTTTGGGCGACTGTTTTCTGCTGACGATCCCGCGCAAAAGCGGTAAGCCGTTTTATGCGGTGATCGATTGCGGCGTAATCCTCGGCACGAAAGAGCCCGGCAAAATCATGACCGAAGTGGTGGAGCACATCATCAAGACAACGGACGGCCATGTTGATCTGGTCGTTGCGACACACGAACACTGGGACCACATTTCGGGTTTCCAACAAGCAAAAGAGATCTGGAGCGATCGAGAGAGGCTTACGATCGGTGAGGTCTGGCTGTCGTGGGCAGAAGATCCGAAGAACCCGCTCGCCAAAAAACTGCGAGGTGAGCGCCAGGCGTTGAAGATGGCCCTCCAGACCGCCGCATCGCGCATGCACCTCGCCGGAGATTCGACGGCAGCCGAAGACCTGACTAACCTGCTGGGATTTTTTGGGGCCGCCGGAAGTACAGCCGATGCCCTCGAGTCGGTAAAGGATCTCTCTGACAATCTCAGGTTCTGCACTCCACAGGACGATCCGGTTCAACTTCCCGGAACGGATGTAACAGTCTATGTCCTTGGTCCACCTCAGAATGAGAAGCTGATCAAGAAATACAACCCGTCAAAGAGAGAACCTGAAACCTACGGCATGGATGCGATGAAGCATTACCTGAACGCACTCCATCCAACTATGTCAGAAACGGATGTGGAAACACCCTTCGACGAAAGATTTCAGATCCCGTTGCACGTCGCCGAGCAGATGCCCTTCTTTCAGCAACACTACTTTGGTGAGGATTTTGAGTCGGACGAGAAGGACCAGAGCTGGCGTCGCATCGATGCCAGTTGGCTCGACTCTTCTTCTTCCCTCGCTCTTCAGCTCGACAGTGCTACGAACAACACCTGCCTGGTGCTCGCGTTTGAGCTTGGCGACGGCGACGTACTTTTGTTTGCAGCCGACGCTCAGGTCGGAAACTGGTTGTCGTGGCAGGACGTGAAATGGGGCGTGAACGGAACGGAAGTGACCGGGCCCGACTTACTCCGGCGAACGATCTTCTACAAGGTCGGTCACCACGGCAGTCACAACGCGACGCTTCGCGAACTTGGACTCGAACAAATGAAGTCGCTCAAGCTGGCGTTCGTTCCTGTCGATCGTGAGATGGCCGTAAAGAAACGTTGGAATCAGATGCCGCTGAACGAGTTGATGGAACGGCTCAACGAGATCACTGACGAGAGAGTGGTAAGGATCGACAGCGACATTCCAACGAAACTGACGAAGACAATGACGGGCGACAAGCTGTTTCACGAGGTCGTGTTGTGAACCATGTCTATCCTGATAATCATGTTAATCCTGTGAAGCATGCCTTTCTCGTGCCATGCTGAATCAGGGTTGCGCGTTTGTACCTTTCACCTTCTCAATCACGTCGAGAGCTTTCTTCAGAAATCCTTCGCCGTCGTTGTCGAAACCGATGCCTTCGAACATTACCTTGCCATCGCTGCTGACGACCCAGTTGCGTGGAATGCTGGTGACGCCCTGCTGCTCGGCGAATGTCTGGGCCAGAAGCGTCGGGAAGTTGTACTTGTTGTCTTTCATAAACGGCTCGACCATGCCGACTTCGTCGTCGATGTTGAGCGTGATCACGAGCACGTCTTTCCTGTCTTTCAGTCGCTCACGCAACTTTTGCACGTACGGTAATTCCTGGCGGCAAGGTCCGCACCACGTGGCCCAGAAATTAATAAACGCTACTTTGCCTTTCAGATCGGCAGTTGACCATTTGCGTCCCTGAAGATCGCTAAGCTCAAACTCCGGCAACGTGATGTTCTTCGAATCCCACGTTGCAACTTCGGCGCTTCCCACTTTGCTCTTGTCAACAACGTTGCGCGCGAGGTAAGCATTCCATCCCTGATCCGTACCACCTAACTCTTTCCACAGTCGTTGCGCACTTTCGCTTAACTCGTCTTTCTTACCTGGACCCGTCGTGGGCGCAGCAAGACGGAAGGTAAGTGCCGTCTGGTAAGCCATCAGCGCATCGAGTTTACGTTGCTCCACCTCCGCGACTTTTCCCACCGTTCGCCAGTAAACAGTTTGATCGTATGCGTAGGCGCGCTTCTGCGTGTCGTTCAGTTGTTTGTTTGAACTTGAAAGCTGGAATATTTTGACTAGTACTTCGCGCGCCTTCTCAGGTTGTTTCAGCCGCGCGTAAGCCTCGGCGAGTGAGGGCCAGCTTTCGGTCCGAACATACTTGAGATTGCTCTCTTCACTGTCTCGCGCCGGAAAGAGATCCGACGGACCACGAGTGTTTTCGACACGCTCGATGTGCGCAACTCCCTTCTCAATCAAAACCGGAACGCTTTCGAGATTGGCGCCGCGCTTCAGATAATACCTGGCGACTGTGACTTCGATCGGCGGCAGCGAATAAGAGTTATAGGAGCGCTCGTTAGCTACTGCGTATTCCTTGTAAGCCGCTTCAACTTCAGCGGGCGACGATCCCTCGATTTGCGTCAACGTTCGAACGAGGTTGGACCATAAAAGTACATCGTTGGGCCATTGCTTGAGCCATTCGCGGATCACCTTTACATACTCATGGAAATACGCCTGCTTCTTCTCATCCGGCTCTTCGGCTTTGGGAAATGGATGTTCCTCCAGGTAGCGCGACTCAACTATGTGACGCGCGCTACCCGACTTCGGCACCAGTCGCAGGAGTTCGTCTTCAACCAAACGCTGGTTGGTTTTGTCGCCCACCTGCTTGTAACCGGCCTGGAGTGCCTGAAGCCATTCTTTAGTGTTCAAATTGCGGGCGCGCAGCTTTTTCAAGTCTTCTGCGATCTGCTGGCGCCACTGTGCATGTTCGGGCACGGTCCTCAACTTGAATCCCAACGTCCACAGATTGTCCCAGTAGTAGAAATCGTCAGGTTTGGTCGACGACTCCAGATGAACACGCAACGACTGCGCAGTGCTCGTCATCATCTCCTTGTCGCCCGCACGTGTGATCAAGTTGACCGCGGACAGCAGAGTTGGACACTTGCTTGACCATATTTTCAAATGCTCTTTCAACTTTGCCGGATCTTTGAAGTTGGGATAGTTGTAGATCTCTGCAAGCTGTAAGTGGGTCCACGGAAAGTCGGGCGCTTGCTGCGTGAGTTTTGTTGCAAGCTCGATCGCTTCTTTGGTCTTTTGTCCGACGAGCAGGCGCGCATAAAGATAAACCGCTACCGGATCGTTTGGGTTCTTCTCCATGTGGGCTCGATACTCGTCAATCAGCGCGTACCTGTTGACGATAAAACCGCCCTGGCGAACGTCCTGGTAACGTCGCCTCACGTGAAAGTTGTCAGGGTATTTCTTCAGCAACTCCTCAGCCATCGCGATCTGGCGCTCGCGTATCACTACGAATGGCAGGTCTTCGTCATAGAGCTTACTGATTTTGCTCAGTTCTTCCTGCACGGCAGGCGGTGCTTCGCAGTAGCTTGCGGTGCTCTGCGCGATAGCAAAGCCCGGAACGAGCAGAATGCAAAGGAGCGAAAAGCAGCGAAAGGATCGGGTGACTGACATTGGAGTTGTCCCCTTCTTCTTGGATTGGCTTCGGGATTTTATCCGAGTACAACCAGTTTTTGAATAGTCCGCGGCATACGCCTTGTAGACGCCTTAGGTAGTCTCTGGCTTCCGAACCATTCCGGTACAGAGCACTAGGTGAGGAGTTCAAATGGGAAGATCTAAAGAGTTTGACCGGGACGGAGATCCGGACGTTACGAAAACAGTTATAAAGACGGCCCCGCTAGGCCTTTTACCGATTCTTTTGATCGTGCTTGCGTTCGTAATAATCGGGGTGGTCGTCTGGGGGATGAGCTAGTTTGCGGCGTCGCCGCCGAAACGATCGGCCATGTAGTGATCGGGAGACAGGATTTACACGATGATCGCGACTAACAAGTAATCGCGTGCATCTTGTGATCATGTCTTTGACCGGCAATTGGACCGGGCCCAGTTCGTCAAGCCTTTAATGGTGTCGCCGAATGAAGACTTCTGGTCCAGCACGTTGAAGCCGGCCTCGGCTAAAGCTTTCGTGTCGCAGTAACCCTTGATCACATCATCAGGGTTGGTGGACCACGTCAACCTGTAGATATAAACCTTCTTGTCCTTGTCGGCGACGTTCTTCATTTTGGTCCACAACGAGAGCGCCTTGTCTCTGTAGTTCCGCCGCAACGCAATGAGCGAGAGCGTGGCGTAAGAGTCGGCTAGATAAAACCCTCGCGGATAGCGTTCGAGGTACGCGTACAAAGCCTCTTCAGCCCTGTTCAAAGAGCCCCAATCCTCGACCTGATTTCGGCCTTCAAGAATGAAAAACTTCCGGCTGTAGTAGCCTCCGAGAAAGTACTGCGCAGACTCCGCCTCGGCCGATTGTGGATACTGCTTTATCAACTGCCTGTACAACTCCGGTGCGCGATCGCTCGTGTCGTCCGCAGCCTGGTAACGACTTCCGTGTCTCAACAGTTGTGCGGCAGTCTGGGCAAAGACGTTCGTTTGCGTCGTCGCGAGCAGCAATAAGCATGCGAGCAACGCTTTCTTCACGACCGAACGGGGATTGACGAACATAAGACCTCCTAACGCACGGCAAAACTAATTCTGGTTCGACGAGTCAGCGGTGTTAGACGCGGGAGCGTCCGCGGGTCGCGGAAGTTTCAAGTATGCGTAAAGTATCGGGAGCCCGCTAACTGTTGCGATCAGCGCGGTGAGGAAAAGCACTTTCGGATCCCACGCTGAATAAGAATTGTCGTTACTCCAAACGATGATTTTGATGTTTGCAAACAACGCGATCAGACAAACAACGATTCCGGAAGCAAAGGTCGTGACTACGAAAACCACTCTCTGCGTCTTCGTGATCAGTCCGGCGCGTTGAAGTTTGGCCAGGTCAACTCTGACGAAAGTTCCGATCACTGCACCAAGGATCAGGAACAGAATGATCACGAGTATGTTCGGCCTGATTTCCAGATCCGCAGGCGTTTCTGTCGAGAGGGCGCGGCCAAACTCATCCTTGTAATCGATCCTCATGCTCAGTTGTGGCGTGCCGAATCCGCTAAACACTCGTTTGAACGTTATCGGCTTGGCCGTCATTACCAGGCTCAGGTCCTTGAGAGATGAATTGCCCTCAAACTCCTTTGCGTAATCGCCTGACGGCTGGTTGTGCAGAAGATCGCCGGATGAGACGGAGATGTTCGTGATTTTGATCTTGTAAGGCAGCTTGTTCTGGACCTCGAGCTCGAGCGCCGAACACTCAGAACCCGCCCAGCAATCGACTACTGAATGACGTTTAGGCTTCACGACGATCGCAGGACTGTTCGTCGCGAGAACGGGCAAACTGAAGTCGACTTCCTGTTTCGCGGTCTGAGTGCCGGAAGTGATGGACAATGCGAGCGGGTATCGTCCCGATCGCGCTTGCTTGGTAATCTGCAGATGTACCTTGAAAAAACGTGCAGAGCTGAGCGTGCTGGTTCGTTCCGGTCCGAGCGGACTGGCTTCGCCGATGATCAGACCAGGATGTTCTTCTGGAAAGAGCCGGAGAATGTCGATACCGGTGAGGTTAGGTTCGCCCTTTTTCGTGTAACTCGTTATGTATAAATCGCTGTAGTTTGGCGTGCCTTCGAGAGTCGGCTGGAGCTTGTCTTCGGAAAAGAGGAAGCAGAACCGGTACTCGCGGTCGCCGATGAAGCCACGTCGTTCCTTCTTTTCATCGCCACGACAAACGACCTCGCCGACCCAGGGCTCATCCTGCAACTCTTCAGGGTGCAGTTCCTGTGCGAACGAGGTTTGAAGGGCGGAAAGCAGGAGTAATGCAAAAAGAAAAAGGTGATGAGTAAAGCGCGCGTGTTTCATTAGGAAGAACCTCGGCTTAAAACGGTCGCTACTTCCTATGAGGTTAGCGGCGATTTCGTTTCGTAGCCCGGATGACACGGATCTCAAATCCGTGTCATCCGTGGTTCTTCAGTTACGGACGCGCGGCGCGGAAGTTGTCGAAGACGACCGATCCGGGCGCGACTGTTTCAACCTGCCAGGTGCCGGCTTTGATCTCGAAGATCACTCCCGTTACCGGTACTGCGGCGTTGTTCCACACTTCGCTGTAGTGAATAGTCCAACTGCCAGGCACACCTGCGTTGTTAGGTGCAGTCTCAAACACAACTCTGCCAGTCGATTGATCGTGACGGATGCGCCAGTAACGATGCGACGTCGTGTTGTAAGCGGCGGTGAAGAGGTTGCTCTTCGTGCCGGCTATTCTTGACTGGCAGATAAAGACACCTTGCTCAACGTAGATGCGGTAGTAATTGCTGGAATCTCTTCCGATCGTAAACATTGCATCGGCTTTGGTCGCAGAAGACGGACCCTGAATCAGCTCCACGTAGCTGTAAGCACCGGTGAAGTTGTGCGCGGCGGCGGACCTGATGCCGTTGTAATGTGAACCGTCAACACCTTGCTTCAACGGTCCGATCCGGAACGCGTCTGCCTCAAACAGGCTGACGCTCGAATCTGTAAAGCCGCTGAACAGACTGTTCGGCACCCATATTTTGGTATCGAGACTTGTGTCGTTGAAGTTGTCTGCAAGAATGACCGTTTCGCCTGTTGGTGGAGGCGTCGGTGTCGGCGTTGGTGTCGGCGTCGGAGTTGGCGTCGGCGTCGGTGTTGGCGTCGGAGTTGGCGTCGGCGTTGGCGTTGGCGTTGGCGTTGGCGTTGGCGTTGGCGTTGGCGTCGGCGTCGGCGACGGGCCACCAGAACTCGGCAACACGGTGTTGTCGTTCTTCAGAGCTCCGGGCGACGTGTGCAGGTACGTTCCAGGCGACAGCACGATCTGATCGATCGAGATTCCGTCTTCACGGTTCTGCACACGTATGGTTTGTGTGCCCGTCGATTGGAAGAATATCTGCGGACCTAACACTCCCACGCCCCAACCGTTGTCCTGCCAGCCCCACGCGCTGAGCCCGCATCCCGAACAGTCTTCGAGATTGATCTCGGTGCCGGAGGTCGTGCCGATGCGAAACACCGGCGAGCCGCTGCTGTTCACACTTCCGGAAAACTGTACCCAGACCGAGTCGTTGCCCCAGAAATCGTTCAGTGCTCTGGCTCTGATCCACACTCGATACGGACGGCCTGCCTCGGCATTGAACGTCATCTCGAAATAGTTAGGCGGGTTTGCGAAAGGCGAAGTTATCTTTGGAACTCCGCCGTCGGGATTGCTGATGCGAACACCCGCTGCGGCTGTCAGATCTGAGACTGTTGACCATCCACCAACTTTTACAGGTGCGTTGCCGGCGTAAAGAACGACTTCCGCCGCCGATGATGGTGGTGGTGTCGGATTTGGCGTCGGCGTCGGCGTCGGTGTCGGTGTTGGCGTCGGTGTCGGTGTTGGCGTCGGTGTTGGCGTCGGCGTCGGCGTTGGCGTTGGCGTCGGCGTTGGCGTCGGCGTCGGCGTCGGCGTTGGCGTTGGCGTCGGTGTTGGTGTCGGAGTCGGTGTTGGTGTCGGCGTCGGCGCCGTGCCCGAAACCGTGAAGCTCCACATTGGGCCAGTCGCTGACTGGTTCGCCATCGTCTCGCCCACTATGCGCCAGTGGTACGTGCGTCCGGCCTGCAGTCCCGAAACCAAAAACGTTTCCGAACCCTCCGAGCCAAAAGTGCCTGTTACCACATCCGCCGCGATCAGCGGCAAGTTAGCGGAGTCAGTGCCAAAGTAAATGTCGTACTTGTGCGCCCAGCGACCACCTTCCCACGTCAGCATCACTGACGTTCCAACCGTGGCGCCATGACTCGGCGATATGTTTGACGGCGGAGTCGGCGGTTGCGGAACAAACGGCTCATACTCCGTCGTCGAATTCCACTTCCGGTTGAATTGATTGACAAACCAATCAAAGAACCATGTCTTCGTCGTGAAGTAGTTGTGCTCTTCCTGAAAGTTGTACGATTGCCAGCTAAAGTTCGACGATCCAAAGATCGTCAAACCGCGACCATAAAGCGTCACTGATTTCTGGTGATTGAGACCGCGATGCTTTCGCATGCGAATCTGCACGCCGCCCGCATGCAGTCGATCGATGTTGTAAGGTCCGCTCAGTTCAGAACTAATCCTGCTCGAATCGAAACGATATTCATGAGGTTCCGCAAGCAGTCGTACCGGTACGCCGCGTTTCACCGCACGCAGAAGTGCATCCGTGACCGTGTTGTCTGTAATGCGGTACATCGTGATATCGATCTTCTGGTTTTCCTGATCGATCTGCGCAATGGTGCGCACTCCGAAGTCTTCTGCAAGATTGTGATTGGGAACGAAGTTTACCGTTGGATCGATCTGGAAAAACTGATGCCTGCGCGTCAGCGGGCCAGTGATGTTGCCGTAGTTGCCGTAGGCGGTCGTGTTAGTCCACGTATCGTCGTATCTCGTTTTAAAACTGTTCACAACTACAGGATCAGTGGCGAAGTACCACGCTCCATCCACGTAGTTGTTGAACGGCTCGTACGGAGCAACGTCGCCTTCGCCGAAATTCGAACCGGTAAAGACGACCGTGTTCTGTCCGGCGAGCAGCAGCGTTTTCATGTGGATGATGCCGTCGCCGAGTTTGTAACGCATCGGGATGCCGGCTGCTTTGAACTTCTCGAGTAGCGGTTCGTTGAAGGGAAACTTCAAACTTCCACGTGGCTCGACGATCAGACGCACGGGCACGCCCGCGCGGTGGCGAGCGATAACCTCGTCGGCCAGGCCGGGAAGCTCGATCATGTAAAAGATCATGTCGATGCCGACCTTCTCGGCTCGGATAAGGTCGAGCATCGGCCAGTAACAGTTCTCAAAAGACGGATCGCAAAGCCGTTCCTGAGCCGAAGCGGTTTTCGGCGCCACGAGAAAAAGCCCGCAAACGAGCCACAAAGCGAAAAGCAACCGGATCGTTTTTAACATCGCGCCGGAGATTATATTTCAACCTTGGAAAAAGTCTTTCGAGATTATCGCGAAGCAGTGTTACCACGGATTAACGCGGAATTTTTCCCCGATCTGTCTCACTTACCAGCTTTGATGTCATAAGCCCACAACGTTCCGAGGTCGCGAATGTAAAGCCGGCCATTCGCAATCACCGGATACGCAAACGCTGCTTCAGGAAACTGTCCCACTTGCTTCTTCTTCGGCTGATTCGGTGGGGTGAATCGCCCCTTTTCACGAAACGCTTCGGGAGTCGCCTCGACGAGCGCCATATCGCCGCTAATAAAATGCGCAAACAGTAGCCCGTCGGCGGAAGCGACTGAAGCCCAGCCGAAATTGTCCTGTTTCCATAAGAGCTTGCCCGTAGTGAACTCGGCCGCCACCAAACCCTGCCCCGCTTCCGTGCCGTAAAGGTGATCGCCGACGAGTGCAGCACCGCCGATACCGTTCGGGAGCCCGCGTATGAAGTAAACCTGTTCGGCCGCAACGCCGTTGCCCTCGGCTTTCAAACGCACCATCGCGCCGCCGACGCCAAGCGCGCCCCCGTAGACATAGTCGCCACGCGTCACGGGTGTGAAATACTGCGCCGGGCCTTTCGCCGCTTCCTTATAAAGCCACAGAAACTGACCCGTCTTCGCATCGACTCCAACGATGCCTTTCGGCAACAACTGCACGTACTGTCTCCGACCGCCACCATTCGCGACCACAGCCGACGCGTAACCCGCGGCGTCAGCTCCGGGAATCGCCGATTTCCAAACCAGCGCGCCTGTCTTTTTGTTAAGCGCGACCATTGTCGCTTCCGTGCCGCCGGGAGTTACGACAACCAGATCGCCGTCGACGAGGGGCGACTCCGCGTACGCCCATTCACCGGGTTTGCCGTTAAACTCTTTCCGAATATTTTTTGTCCAGCGGATCTTGCCGGTCTTCAGTTCGAGACAAGCAATGTCGCCGTCCGAACCCAGCGCGTACAGAAAGTTGCCATCGATTGTCGGAGTTGAACGTGCTTTCGCGTAAGGCGGGTTTTGGTTTGGGTTACCTACGTTGCCGACGCGAGTGGTCCAGATGACCTTTCCATCCTGAGTTGAGCGGGCCTGAACAAACTCATTCTCCATGCCCTCATTGCTCATCACATAGATCCGGTTGCCGACGACGACGGGCGTCGAATATCCGTCGCCGAGATCGGTCACCTGCCATAGTAGTTTTGGTCCACCCGCGGGCCATTGCTTGAGAAGTCCGGTTTCTTTCGACGTTCCGGAGCGTTCCGGGCCACGCCATTGAGGCCAATCGCTCGCGGAGCTTTTTGATTGTGCGGAAGTGGTAAGCGAAACGACAGCCAAGCTGAAACAAAGAGCAACAACAGAAGTTAAGGACCTCACTATCTTTCTCCTTTATGACAATGATTTAACGTTGCGGAATCCTGCCGGCTGTGTGGAAGTTACGGACGCGCGTGACGAAATGTTCCCTGACGGATCCAATTAGTTGTACCAACATGTAAAAGTTTTTCACCCGCCGGTAATATGCCGAAACCTTCAGCAACTTCTCCTTTCGGTATTCGAAGTTTGAATACCCAGTCGACGGAAAGGATGAGCTACGACGGCAGCAATTTCATAATTCATACATTTCATACCACTGCCCGTGAGCCTCATCCCGACCGGAGACCCGATTAGTAACAATTCATGAGGAGAAGTAAATGCGTTATCTAAAGGTAAAACTTGCAATCACCACCACTCTTATCGTGATCGCGGCGATCACAATCTCATCTACGCCGCAAACTCGCGCACAAAGCGAGAAGCAATTAACTACAGACGAAAAGAATTTGCTTGACGTGGCCGCGCGACGAGCGGGCGGCGGACGTCTTCAACTACTAAACAGCACAACTGTCGAACTGCCGATAACCGGCCGCCGGATCAAAATCGGTAAAGTTCTCAATCAGGATGACGGTCGAGTGCTGAATGCAGCCATCGACGAGCAATCAAAAGAGATCGACTTCTCAGTATTAAAGGACGCAGAACAGCGCGCGTATCGCGCACGTTACGGCAAGCTTGAACCCAGGCTGCACGAGAAAACGGAAAACCTGCGCGCTAATCAGCGTGCGGATCAGAGAGTGAAAGTCGCCTTCTGGCTTAATTCAGCTGAAGATCTCGACGCACTCGATCCGCGCGATGGACGCATGGACATGAGCACCGAAGAGGTCGAAACTTTACTCGCGCAGCGTGCCGCGCAAGTGAAAAACGTTACGTCACGTTCTACCGAGGGACTCGCGCGTGCTTTGGAACGCGCCGGTCACGCAGTGCAGCGCCGCAGCGAGGGCGCACCGATGGTGTTCGCCACACTGCCGGCGGGTCTTGTCAGACAGTACGCTGAACGCGCAGACGTGCAGTTGATCTACCTGGCTGAAGACAACCAGTACCAGGACCAGATGAACGTTGCTGGTCCATCGATCAAGGCCGACGCGCTCTGGTCGCTCGGCATCACGGGCGCAGGATCAAACATCGCGATCGTTGAAGACAGCCGTGTTGACTTCAACAACAGTTGTTTGCCGAACAATCTCGGTACGCGTGTGCCGAATCATCCTGACGTTGACGATCACGCAACTGCAACCGCCGGCATGGCTGCGGGAACTCACAACAATTTCCGCGGCATCGCATCGGGCGCTGGTATTTACAGTGCCAACAGCACGACGTATGTGCACGATTCAGAAATCTCCGCGGCGATCGATGCCGGCGCAGCCAACGCCCACGTTATCAACAACAGTTGGGGACTCGGTTGCGGTAATCCCGGAGTCCTGCATCTTCATGCGCGTCATGCTGACTACATCGTCCGTTACATTTGGGACACAGTGACAGCGTCTGCCGGCAACAACGGCCTGTGCACAAACCTGGAGTACGTCACGGGCGTTGCCACTGGTTACAACACGATCGCTGTCGGTAATTACGACGACCGCGAAACAGTTAGCGCGTTGGACAACGTGATGAATCCGAGTTCGAGCTTCAAGGATCCCGTTTCAACGGTCGGCGATCGCGAGAAGCCGGAAGTCGCGGCGCCCGGCACTGCGATCAGAAGCATGGTGATGAGTCCAAACGGCAACTGTGCCACGGCCGATGTCGGCTCGGGCACGAGTTACTCTGCGCCGATCGTTGCGGGTTTGGCTGCGCAACTGATGCAGGTTCGACCAAGCCTGAAGGTTCTACCGGAAACAACGAAAGCGCTAATCATGGCTGGTGCAATCGACAACGTCGAAGGTTCACCTCGTTTGAGTGAGAAAGATGGTGCGGGCGGCGTGAACGCGCTGGCGTCATACGTCAGCACGGTCAGCGATCGTCATCGCTGGTTTGTGGTTACGCCCTCGTCGTTTGATTCGCTGGGTTTCATGAACATCAACATGGGCTGGGTCAACGCCGGCCAGCGCGTGAAGGTAGCGCTCGTGTGGGATTCAAACCCGTCGTTTGACTACAGCACCGATCCGCTGCAAGCCGATCTCGACTTGAACGTGATTGGACCAGCGAACGTGGAATGGTCGTCGAGTTGGGACAACTCGTATGAAGTTGTTGACTTCGTTGCGGGTGCGTCAGGTAATCACACGATCAGGGTGAAGAACTTCCGCTTCAACGGCACTCACGAGTTTGTCGGCGTGGCGTGGAGCCTATGATTTTGCCTCTTCACTTTTGCCGGCCAGCCGTTTGAAAAAGCGCGCAATGATGGCCCATAACGCTCGGAATGCGAGTGGCGCGGCGGCAACAGCCTGTGTGTTGCTATCCGCGCCAATCGCGTTTTGCGTTTTATCCGTGTTATCCGCGGCCGGATTTTCTTCCGCCGCCTGCGTGTCTATTGTTTCGAGCCGCTGCTTCACACACGTCGAAAACTGACGGAACATCTGTCGCGAAACTTCTTCGATCATCCCGCGTCCAAACTGAACTATCTTCCCGACGAGATCCACCTCGGCGTTGACGACCACTTCCGAACCACCGTTTGCCAGCGGCACGACCGTGCTCAACATCGACACCTTCGTTGATCCCGAACCGCCGACTTCGCGTGCGTCGCCAACCATCCGCACTTGATGTGTCTCTTCATTGACTTCGGTGAACTTCGCATGGCCTTTGTACGACATCGCCAGAGGTCCAACTTTCACTTTGATCGCGCCGAGGAAATTGTGCTCGTCCTGCTTCTCGAGCAACTGCGCACCTGGAAGACACTGCACCACGCTCTCGGGATCGATCAAATACTTCCAAACTCGATCAACCGGCGCCTGCACCTCAAAACGCTCTTCAATCTTAAAGGCCATCACTCACCTCCTGAATAGGTCCTACACGTCCTATAGGACCTATATGTCCTATAACACGCCCGAATTATGGACCATATTGACGTTTCCGACCACACGCTCGTATGATCGCGCCCTTCCCGATTGAATCGCTCAGCTTGACGAAAGCAAATTCGAATCCGATGTAGGAAGGTGGAACCCCCATGATACCTCGGAGCTTTGAGTACTACTCTCCAACGACCCTCGACGAGGCAGTTGCGCTGCTTCAAAAACTTGGACCAGAAGCCAAGTTGCTCTCAGGCGGACAAAGTCTCATTCCTATGATGAAGCTGAGACTCCTCTCGCCTGAACACATCGTCGACATCAATCGCATCCCGGGCCTTGATTATATCTCCGAAACCGACGGCCACCTGAGAATCGGCGCACTCGCGCGCGAACACCAGCTCGAGTCGTCGGACAGTGTGCAATCAAAATTTCCCATACTCGCTGACACGGCGAAGGTGATCGCGGATCCACTCGTGCGCAGCCAGGCCACGATATGCGGAAATCTTGCGCACGGCGATCCGGCCAACGATCATCCGGCAACGATGCTCGCGCTCGGCGCAACCGTCGTCGCCGTTGGTCCAACAGGTAAACGAGAGATCTCGATCGAAGATTTTTTTCCGGGACTGTTCACCACTGCCCTCGAACCCGAGGAGATACTGACTGAAATTCGGATTCCATTTCCACCGCCCCGCAGCGGTGGCGCTTATCTGAAGCTCGAAAGAAAAGTCGGCGACTTCGCGACCGCAGGCGTTGCGGTGCAGATCTCGCTCGACGATGCGGGTGTGTGCACGCGCGCAGGGATCGGGTTAACGAACGTTGGCCTGACTCCGATCAAAGCAAAACAGGCCGAAGCAGTTCTTACCGGCAACAAGCTCGATGAAGCCACAATTCAGAAAGCAGCCGAAACCGCCGCGTCGGAGTCGCAACCAATGGACGACATCCGCGGTTCCGCCGATTACAAACGCGATCTCATTCGCGTACTGACTGCACGCGCGCTCACGCGCGCATTGGACCGCGCGAAAGGAGGAGCTTAACGATGGCTAAAGTCCCGATCAAAGTTAACGTCAACGGCGTCGAACACAGCATGGAGATCGAACCACGCTTGTTGCTGGTCCACTTCCTTCGCGAAAACCTGCGACTGACGGGCACGCACATCGGTTGCGACACCAGTCACTGCGGTGCGTGTACAGTCGTCATGGATGGACGTCCGATCAAGTCGTGTACGGCATTCGCGGTCCAGGCGGATGGACGATCTGTGCTGACAGTCGAAGGTCTCGAACAGGACGGCAAGATGCATCCGTTGCAGGACGGTTTCTTCCAGGAGCACGGTCTGCAATGCGGCTACTGCACGCCCGGAATGTTGATGACGGGTTACGCGTTTCTCCAGTCGAACACCAACCCGACTGACGACGAGATCCGGCACGCGATCTCGGGCAATCTTTGTCGCTGCACAGGCTACGTAAACATCGTCAAGGCATATCAATACGCCGCTGAAAAAATGCGTAATGGAGGTGCAGAAGATGGCGCCAAAAACATCGGCTGAAATCGGTGGCATGGGCCACTCCGTCAAACGCAGAGAAGATCCGCGCTTCCTTCGCGGGCTCGGCAATTACGTCGACGACGTGTCGCTGCCCGGCATGCTCTATCTCGACATCGTGCGCAGTCCTTACGCGCATGCGACGATCACGAACATCGACACGTCGAAGGCGCTCGCGATTCCCGGCGTGCTTGCAGTGATCACGGGAAAGGATCTGGAGAAGTACAACCTCCACTGGATGCCGACGTTGATGTCGGATACGCAGATGGTCCTGCCTGTCGATAAGGTGATGTACCAGGCGCAGGAAGTTGCGGCAGTGCTTGCGACGGATCGCTACATCGCAGCTGATGGAGTTGAGGCAGTTGAGATCGACTACGATCCGCTGCCGGTCGTCGTCGATCCCAAGAAGGCGCTGCTGCCTGATGCGCCGGTGTTGCGCACTGACAAGAAAGATAAAAAAGACAATCACATCTGGCACTGGGAGTGGGGCAATCGCGACGCCACCGATCAGCTTTTCAACGAAGCCGAAGTCACAGTCAAACAGGACATTTACATTGCGCGCATTCACGTTTCTTCGATCGAGACGTGTGGTTGCGTTGCGCATTTCGACAAAGTCAAAGGCAAGCTGACCGTTTGGATGACGACGCAGGCGCCGCACGCGATCCGCACCGTATTTGCGCTGGTGGCGGGACACGTTGGGCTTTCGGAAGAACGGATTCAGATCATCGCGCCGGATATCGGTGGCGGTTTCGGCGGGAAGGTGCCGGTGTATCCGGGTTATGTGATCGCTGTGGCTGCGTCTGTGCTGACCGGTAAACCGGTCAAGTGGATCGAAGATCGCATGGAGAATCTCCAGGCCGATTCATTTGCGCGCGACTATCACATCACCGCGGAACTCGCCGGAAAGAAAGACGGCCAGCTCACCGCGTTGCGTATCAAGACCATTGCCGATCACGGTTACACAGACGCCGCTGCGAATCCGTCGAAGTTTCCGGCTGGACTGTTTCACGTGTGTACCGGCTCGTACGACCTGAAAGCTGCGCACGTGGAAGTCGATGGTGTTTACACAAACAAGCCACCGGGCGGTATTGCCTATCGCTGTTCGTTCCGCGTCACTGAAGCAGTCCACACGATCGAGCGCATGGCCGATCTGATGGCCCACGAGATCGGAATGGACGCCGCGGAACTGCGCATGAAGAACTTCATCAAGCCCGAGCAGTTTCCGTACAAGTCTGCGCTTGATTGGGAGTATGACAGCGGCAACTACGGCGCGGCTTTGCAGTTGGCAATGGACCGTGTCGGTTATAACGAGCTGAGAAAGGAGCAGGCTGAGAAACGCGCGCGTGGCGAGTTGATGGGAATCGGCATTAGCAGTTTCACCGAAATCGTGGGTGCTGGTCCATCGAAACACTTCGACATACTTGGTCTGAAGATGTTTGACAGCGCGGAGATACGTGTTCACCCGACGGGCAAGGTCATCGCGCGTTTCGGGACGAAGTCGCAGGGCCAGGGTCACGAAACAACTTACGCGCAGATCGTTGCCGAAGAACTTGGCTTTCCGGTTGATAGTGTGCTCGTGGAAGAAGGCGATACGGATACTGCGCCTTATGGTTTGGGCACGTATGCGAGTCGGAGCACGCCGGTCGCAGGCGCGGCGTGCGCGATTGCTTGCCGGAAGATCAAAGACAAGGCTCGGAAGATCGCGGCGTACTTACTCGAAGCGCACGAAGACGATCTCGAATGGGAACCCGGAAAGTTCTTCGTCAAGGGTTCGCCGGATCGCGCGAAGACGATCCAGGAGATCTCGCTCGCTGCTTACACAAATCATCCGCCAGGAATGGAAGCGGGACTCGAAGCTGTCAACTACTACGATCCGCCGAATCTTACGTATCCGTTCGGGAGTTACATCTGCGTTGTTGACATCGACAAGGGCACGGGAGAGATCAAGGTGCGTCGCTTTGTCGCCGTCGACGATTGCGGCAACATCATCAATCCGATGATCGTCGAAGGCCAGATTCATGGTGGACTCACCATGGGACTTGGACCAGCGCTTTACGAGGAGATTCAGTACGACGAAAGCGGTAACATTTTGCAGGGCAGTTTAATGAACTACCTGTTGCCGACGGCCGTCGAGACTCCGAACTGGGAAACCGCAAAGACCGTCACACCCTCGCCGCAC
This sequence comes from Pyrinomonadaceae bacterium, assembly GCA_035761985.1. Classification (GTDB taxonomy): domain Bacteria; phylum Acidobacteriota; class Blastocatellia; order Pyrinomonadales; family Pyrinomonadaceae; genus PSRF01. The sequence goes on along the minus strand of DASTQB010000190.1, from coordinate 35,304 downwards.
CATCCTCTCGGCGCGAAAGGCGTCGGTGAGTCAGCAACAGTCGGCGCGCCCGCAGCAATCGTGAACGCCGTAGTCGACGCCCTCTGGCACTTAGGCGTCAGACACATCGACATCCCGATCACCTCGGCAAAGGTGTGGAAGGCATTGAGAGAGGCGGGCGTCAACGGCTAGCCTCAAAGGCACGAATCAGATTGGATATTCAAGATCAATTTGATGACTTACGGACTCGGGAAGAGCCGTTCGTGCTTGCCACTGTTGTTGCGTACAAGAGTCCGCAGTCGGCGAAGCCGGGGTCGAAGGCGATTATCAAAGCGGATGGTTCGACCAGCGGTTGGGTTGGAGGTGGATGCGTTCAGCCGATTGTTTTGCGTGAAGCTAAGCAGGCGCTGAAAACGGGTAAGCCGAAACTCCTGACGATTAGTCCGGACGCTGAGCGTGACGATTGGGATGGAGCCGAGTCGTTTCGGATGACGTGCGAAGGCGGCGGTTCACTCGAGATATACCTGGAGCCTTACTTGCCCAAACCACAATTGCTAATCGTCGGGCGTTCGCCAGTGGCCCAAACGCTTTCTCACCTCGGGCGGCTGCTGGATTTCAAAGTCGTCGTCGCGGACGCAGAGGCACGCACTGAAGATTTTCCGGATGCAGATCAACTGCTGAGCGATCTCGATTTGATTCGCGATCAGATCAACGAAAGAACGTTCGTCGTCGTCGCTACGATGGGAAACGGCGACGAAGAAGGACTGATGTCGGTAATCGGCACGAGCCCTGGATATCTTGGGCTCGTTGCGAGTGAGAAGAAGTCGAAGGCGCTCTTTGAATACGCTCGTGGAAAGGGTGCGACTGACGAAGATCTCGCGATGATCAAGTGTCCCGCGGGACTTAATTTCGGAAGTGAGACGTGGCCGGAAATTGCACTGAGTATCGCCGCCGAGATCATCAGCGTACGCCGGGCCGCTCACGAACAATCAGCGGAGGGTCACGTTGCAATCGATCCGATCTGCGGTATGACTGTCAACGTTGACAATGCGAAATACACATCGGTAGTGAACAACGAGACGATCTACTTCTGTTGCCTTCGATGTAAGGAAAGTTTTGATCAAACCTCTGACAGGATTTCAGGATTTACACAATTAACAAGATTCATGTAAATCTTAACAATCATGGCAATTATGTCAGGGTTGATTCTTGGTGCGGGCGCTTCGCAGCGTCTTGGACCACCCAAGCAGCTTCTGCCGTTTCGAGGTACGACGATGCTGGGTTGGGTCGTGGCACAAGCACAGCGCGCGAAAGGCCTCGATGAAGTGGTCGTGGTGCTCGGGCGCGCAGCGGATGAAGTGCGTGAGCGCGTGGATTTCGGTGCAGCGCGTGTAATCGAGAACCCGGTATTTAGTGAAGGATGCGCTTCGTCGTATCGCGCGGGACTTGGTGCGCTGAATCCGGAGTCTTCGGCGGTCATGATCATCCTCGGCGATCAACCTGGAATCACGCCGGAAGTCATCGACCGTGTCGCGGCGGAATGGCGACAGAAAGAATCGACCATCGCGCTCTGCTCGTATCGCGGGCGCAAGGGCCATCCGATGATCTTCGCGCGCTCGATGTTTGATCAACTGATCGGACTGCATGGCGACAAAGCCGCGTGGAAGCTGGTCGATGCAAATGCCGACCTGGTCCAGGAAGTTTATTTCGATCTTCCCTTCCCTGCCGACGTCAACACGCCACAGGATTTTGAAAAACTAGAGAAAACGACGATTTGAGAGAAGAAGTACGTCACATCCAGCAACTGCTCGAAAAACAGATCTACATCGCCGGTCCTGAGATCGCGACGGCGCTGTACTTGTCGATGACTCTCGGCCGGCCGCTGTTGGTTGAAGGTCCCGCAGGAGTCGGCAAGACGGAGATCGCCAAAGCACTGGCCAACGCACTCGGCACCAGGCTAATCCGCCTGCAATGCTACGAAGGTCTCGACGCGTCAACCGCGCTCTACGAATGGAACTACCCGAAACAGTTACTTCATCTCAAGCTCACCGAATCCTCGTCTGCATCAGCAACGGAAAAAGAAGCCGCGATCTTCAGTGAAGCATTCCTGCTGAAACGTCCTTTGCTGCAGGCGATCACTGAAACCGAGCGTGCGCCCGTGTTGTTGATCGACGAGATCGATCGTAGCGATGAAGAGTTTGAAGCTTTCCTGCTCGAAGTGCTCTCTGATTTTCAGGTGACGATTCCTGAGATCGGCACGATCACGGCGACTCACCGTCCACACGTTGTGCTGACGTCGAACCGATCGCGAGATTTGTCTGACGCGCTCAGGCGGCGATGTCTTTATCACTGGATCGATTACCCGTCGCTCGAGAAGGAGCTGGAGATCGTGCGCGCGAAAGTTCCCGCGATGGATACGGAGCTTGCAACGCAGGTGACACGAGTGATGCAGTCGACGAGGACGATGAGTCTCTCGAAGGTTCCGGGTGTTGCCGAGACGCTCGACTGGGCCAACGCGCTCGTGGCGTTGAAGGTGACGGAGTTGAATGAGGAGGTCATGGCGCAAACCACCGGCTGTTTTTTGAAAGACGAAGCGGACATTGCAAGCTTCAAAGAGCAAATGGCCACAGATCAACGCGGATGACGCAGATTTATGGAAGTAGAGAAGCTCGTCAGTTTTTGTCGCGCGTTGAGAGAGCATGGTGTTCCGGTGACGCCTGCGGAAGTGGTTACGGCGGCGACGGCGTTGCAGCTCATTGACACTGAAGACCGCGACGAGGTTTTTCTAAGCCTCCGTTGCATCCTCACCACGCGCAACGACGACTTTCCCATCTTTGCAGAACTATTCGAGACGTTCTGGACACAGGCGCCGCGAAAGCTCGTGCAGCGAGAATCGCTCTCCACGAAGTTACGTTCTCCTTCTCAACCCAAAGGGATCGCATACTTTCTCGAACACTGGTCCACGTCTCTTAGCGAGGACGGCAAAAGCATCAAAGTGCCCGGCGCGAGTGAAACCGAGTCAGGCGCAGAAAAGGATTTCAGCACCTTCAGTAACGAAGAGCTCGCGGAGATCTCGCAACTCGCACGTCGCATGGTCAGGCGAATGGCGAAGAATCCGAGTCGTCGCTGGCGGCCTGTCCGGCACGGCGCCAGAGTCAACCTGCGGCGCTCGTTGCGACTCTCGTTAACAAACGGCGGCGAGCTGATCGATCTCGCGTACAAAGAGCGGCGACCGAAACGGACCAAGCTGTTCGTGATCTGCGACGTCTCCGGATCGATGGACATGTACAGCCGCCTGCTGCTCCAGTTTGTTTACGGATTGCAGAACAGTTTCGCGCAAGTCGAGTCGTTTGTATTTACGACGTCGTTAACACGGATCAGCGCGGATTTGAAGAACAGAGCTTATCAGCGCGTGCTCGATCGTCTTTCAGCGAATGTACACGGATGGTCAGGCGGGACGCGGATCGGCGCGAGTCTCATCGACTTCAACGCGCAGTGGCTACGGCGCATCGATAAGCGTACCGTAGTGATTATCTTGAGCGATGGATGGGACACCGGCGAGCCCGAACAACTCGCGCACGCACTCTCGAAGATCAATGAACGTGCAGGCAGGTTGATCTGGCTGAACCCGCTACTCGGCAGCAGCGATTACGAGCCGGTCACACGTGGAATGCAGTGCGCGCTGCCCTTTGTGAACGTGTTCGCGCCCGCGCACGATCTCGCCAGCCTGCGCGCGCTGGAAAAGCATTTAGTTTTATAAGCATGGAAGAACTCTTCGAAGACATCGAGAAGCTGGCGAGCGTCGAGAAGCGCGTGGCGATGGCGACACTTGTCGCCACACGCGGCACGAGCCCGAAGCGTGAAGGCGCAAAGATGTGGGTCGGAGAAGAAGGCCGCATACTCGGCTCGGTAACGATCGGCGGCTGCGTCGATGCACGTGTGATCGCCGAATCAGAGAAAGCATTATCCTCGTCGCAACCTCGCCTGCTCGAGATGCGACTGGGCGACGAAGACGCATGGGAAATCGGTTTCTCATGCGCGGGCGAACTGGACGTGCTGATCGAACCGATCGAGATCTCAAATGGCCAGGTTATCGATCTGTATCGTCGCGTGCGCGCGTCAGTGGACCAGGGCAAATGCGCCGTACTCGTCACACCTTTGAAAGACAGCACGTCAAAACTGCTCGTACTTGAAAACGGCGAGATCTCCGGAACCTTAGGCTCTAACGATCTCGACCGCGAAGCACACACCACGGCCCTCGAACTCTTACGCAAACGCACGTCGAGCACAGTTAACCTCGGCGGCGAGCCCGTCTTCTTTGAAGTCCATGGACCACCACGCACCTTGATCGTCTTCGGCGCCGGACACGTCTCGATGCCGCTCATCAGCCTCGCCCACGATCTCGGACTGAAAACGATCCTCGTCGACGGCCGTCCACGTTTCGCCACCCGCGAACGATTTCCCGATGCAGACGAGCTGCTGATCGGCATACCATCAGAGATCGCGCAAACGCTTGCGTACACGAGTTCCACGTTCGTCGTCCTGACAGCCCACGACTACAAATACGATTTACCTGTTTTGAAGGTCGTACTCCCTGCCCGACCGGCGTACGTCGGCTTGCTCGGCAGCAAACGACGTGGACACGCGATCAAGGAATTTCTCCGCGAAAGCGGAATGGACGAGAGCTTGTTTGACCAGCTTCACGTGCCGACAGGTCTCGACATCGGCGGCGATACAGCCGCTGAAATCGCATTGAGCATTCTGGCTGAAGCGGTCGCGATCAAATCAGGTCGGCCCGCAGCGTTTTTGAAAGACAGAAAGTAGCCGATGCCCGCGTTGTACAGCGACATTCTTCTCGACCACTTCCGCCATCCACGCAACTACGGCGACCTCACTGCTCCGGATATCACTTACGAAAATGTGAATCCGTTGTGCGGCGATCGAATCCGGATCGAAATTCGTGTCAACGATTCGATTGTTGAAGAAGCGAGATTTAAAGGTGACGGGTGTGCGATCAGTTTGGCTGCCGCGTCACTTCTCACGGAACTGATCCGCGGCATCCCGATCGATGAACTCTCAAACTTTTCCAACGATCGTCTCATCACTGCACTTGAAAGCGAGATCAAACCCGCGCGCATTGCCTGCGCTCTCCTGCCACTCGAAGCCCTCCGCGCTGGCTTGAAGGCATACACATCTCGTTGACCGGAGTTGATCAAAGGTTTTCGCGTGTGTAACTCGAAATCCGTTGCAGTTCGGAAACAACTTTGTGAACCGCCGCTGACAACATGAGTCTATCGCTTACAAGGAAATAGACGAGCAAAGGGCAAAGGAGGATAGAGATGTCAAACAGATATGACGATCGAGACTATGACCGCGGCGAGCGCTCCGGCCGTCGTCGTGAGTCTGAGTATGGCCGCTCCAGCAATCGAACGCAGGAGCGCTATCGATGGGGTCGTGAAGACGATGACGACGACGATAGAGAGAATAGATATGCCGGCGAAAGCAGATGGGGTGGTCAATACGGCCGTTCACGTTCCGGCGGCGGCGAATACGGAGGCGGTCGCGAATCCAGAGGCTACGGTGGCGGTGGTCAGGAATCAGGCGGTCGCAGCGAATATGACCGTGGTTGGGAAAGCGGTGGCGGCGAACGTGACCGTAGCAGATTCGGCGCCTACACCGGCGGCGGCTACATGGGCGGCGGCTCGATAGGCAGTGGCTACACCGGCGGTGGATACGGCTATACAGGTGGCGGCTCCTCGAGCGGCCAGATGGGTGGCGGCGGCTATGGTTCCACCGGCGGCGGCTACGGTGGTGGAGGATCGCAGCAGCGTTGGGGTGAAAGCTCAAACCGTTACTCGCAGCGTTACGACTACCCGAGCGATTACCCGTCGCGTGGCATGCATAGCAACCAGGGTGAACGCACGTTTGATTACGACCGAAGCCGGTATGGCCGCGGACAGGAAGGCGGTTATGAATATGACCGCGATCGCCAGGGTGGCCAGGGTGGAGAAGATCGCGGCTGGTGGGATCGCGCGTCTGATGCAGTTGCCTCATGGTTTGGAGATGAAGAGGCGGAGCGCAGGCGACGTATGGACCAGCGGCGTGAGGAGTGGCGCGGCAAAGGTCCGAAGGGTTATCGCCGTTCGGATGAACGCATCCGCGAAGACATTAACGATCGACTAAGCGAAGGTTATCTCGATGCTTCTGAGGTTGAGGTAACAGTTGTGAGCGCTGAGGTCACACTCACCGGCACGGTAAACAATCGCTGGGACAAGCGACGGGCTGAAGACATTGCTGAGTCAGTAAGCGGCGTGACTCACGTTGAGAACCGCATCCGAGTGAAGCAACCCGGCTCGGAGAGTTACGGCAGCAATACGATGACAACCAGCGGCACAACGTCCACGACGGGTGCAGGCAGTGGTGACACGGGCACCGGCAACGTGGGTACGACTGGTGCTGCGGGTACCATGGGCACCGGCGGTGGTGCTGGAACTGGAACCGGAACTGGAGCGACGGGCGGGGCCACGTCGTCGAGTACGGCAGCCGCGGGCGGCACAGGCACGCGCGCGAAGAGCTAGTAATCACGCGCTGCACACAAGCCGGCTTTAACGGGGCAAGCAATGGGTCCTATACGACATATAGGACCTATGGCCTTGCCCTTTTCATTGGTCCACCTGCCTGACTTTGCGCTTTTTGTGCTTCTTAGCGGCCAACCTGACCTTTGTGTATGCGCGTCTTTGTGGTTTAGACTGCTCTGAAGTCATTTGATAGGAGCTTTTAGCTGATGCGATTAGTGCGTTTGAAGTTAGTATTAATTCTATTATTTACAACGCTTGTAATGCCGGCGTTTGCACCCGTCCAGGCGCAGAACGCGGCGGCTGACGTCGTGATAGTGCTGCCGTTTGAAAACACTTCGAAAGCATCCGACGGCGCGCCGCGTGGCGAATACAACTGGGTGGGCGAGAGTTTTGCGGACGCGCTCGCCGACTTGCTCAACAAACCCGGCCTCGTCGTCGTGTCCAGCGACGAACGCGAACTCGCTTACCAGCAGCTCCGCCTGCCGTTGACCGTGATTCCCTCTCGTGCAACCGCAATCAAACTCGCGCGCCAGGCCAGAGCGACGATGATCGTTCTCGGTAGCTATGCCGTTACGCCGCCCCCAACCAGCAGTAACGACAAAGCACCTGCGGACGCCTTTGTTCAAGTTACTTCGCGTGTGATCAGAGTCAATGAAGGCCGCACGCTGGGCGAGGTTAAAGACGGCGGCTGGGCCACACGACAGTTTGACTACGGCGACACGTTAACTGCGCTTCAGGAGATCCACGGCCGGCTCGCTTACCAGATCCTTTATCAACGAGACAAGGCACTGCCTTATTCGCAAAACCAGATCGTCCAGGAAGCGACGAAGATACCGCACAGGGCATTTGAGGCTTACGTGAAAGCTGTTCAGTTGCCGCTGCGGGATGAACTTCGCACCAATTACTTGAAGAACGCACTTCGTTTCTATTCAGACGCACAGGCAGGCGCGGTCTATCCGCAAGCCGCTTTCGAGCTCGGTCGAACTTACATGAGCCTCGGCAACTGGAAAGACGCGACAGAACAGTTTTCAAAAATACAGAAGAAGGAACCGCACTACGCTGAAGCAGCCTTCTACGCGAGCCTCGGATACACGAAGCTCGGCGATTACGGTCGCGCGTTGGCGACAGTCGTTCCGCTTTCGAGTGATCTGCCGCTGATCGGCGTTTACAACAATGCGGGTGCAGTTGCGGTCCAGGCAGCGCGAGAGAATAAAAACGACGCTGAACGCACGCGTCTGCTGTCGCAGGGCACAGACTTTCTTGCACGGGCGTCAGAGTCAGCGCCAACGGACCAGATGGTGAACTTCAACTACGGTTACGCGCTCTTTCTAGCCGGGAAGTACGCTGAAGCTGCCGATCATTTTCGACCTGTGATCACGTCGGACCAGCAGGACGGCCAGGCGTATTTCCTCTTTGCGAAATCGCTTGCAAAACTCGGCAAGACTGAAGCTGCAGCTGCGGCGGACGACATGGCGCGCCGGCACCTGCGAACGGCTTATGCTAAATGGGAAACCGAGTGGCAGAAATCGCAGACCACGAGCGGTGTGAACTTGCGCATGCGCGACGTGCTGAACCGTGAAGAACTGTTCAGCATCATCCGCGATACGCCGGTCATCACACGTGGGCCGAGTGCGACGACGCAGGACTTGCTGGTTAAAGCACGTGACCTTTACCAGGCGGGACGCGATGAGGAGGCGTTACCGGAACTCCATCGCGTCGTGATGATCGAACCGACGAACGCAGAGGCTTACCTGTTGAGTGGCCGCATCAACCTGCGTCGCAGCGATCAGGAAGCAGCGATTGCGGCGTTGAAGACGGCGATCTTCTGGGACCCGAAGTTAATCGACGCGCATATTCTTTTAGGGAAGATATTTTTTGAACGTGGCGATCGAGGTGAAGCGCGGAAGTATGCGTTGAGCGCGATCACGATCGATCCGAACAATCAGGAAGCGATCGCACTGCAGCGACAGGTAACGATGGGCAACTGAGGGCGGGGATTTAAATAGGTCGTATAGGACCTATAGGACTTATAGGACCTATAGCGGGGATTTCTGGCACAGCGTGTGCTCAGTAGATTCGCGGCACGACACGGATGACACGAATTGGTTGACCGTGGACCCCGCCGCCGACATCCCCTGAGCGCCGCCTGCCGCTGCGCCAGCTACCTTCCGAGCGATCCTTCAGTGCTTCCCCCCAAAACGTGGACCCAGTCAGTGATGACTGGGTTCTCCCGCATTTAAAAGCAAAATTCGCCAAACACACGCGATTTTGTAAACCGACGAAATTTGTCACTTTCGCAGTGACGGATTCTGTCTTTTTGCGTCAAATCCTGCCGTTCTGACCTCGCGTTTTTCACAGATTGAACGATTGGCTGATAAAATCTGCGCCGATGCAATTTTTTTCACGGGCGGAGTTGATTGCTGCCTTGGCCAGCGCGCTCCTCCTCATATTTGCGTTTCCGAACTTTGAGTTTTACTACCTCGCGTGGATCGCACTCGTTCCGCTCCTCGTCGTTATCGCACGCCAGCCTGCCCCTTTTCGCATATTCTTTCTCGGCTGGGCCGTAGGAACGGTCTTCTTCTACGGGACGTGTTACTGGCTCACCTACTCGATGATCAACTACGGCGGCCTGCCGCGGTTGCTCTCGTACGCGTTAGTTGTCCCGGCTGCGATCGTCGTCGGTATCTTTCCCGGGTTCTTCGCTGCGCTTCTAGCACTCGTCGTCAGGAGATGGGGCCACATGGCCCTGCTGCTCGCGCCGGTGTTCTGGACCGCGCTCGAGTGGACTCGTCTCGGCGTCACCGGACAGCTCTGGAACGCACTTGGTTACTCGCAGGCTTACCAACCGTTATTGATTCAGAATGCGAAGTGGGGCGGAGTTTATGCCGTCAGTTTTTTGATCGTGGCGATCAACTCCGCCCTTGCGCTGATCGTGATCAAGCGAACGAGGTGGACCATCCCCGCAGCAGCCGCTGTTGTTCTGCTGGTTGCATTTCTGATTGTGTTCCCGCCCTGGATGATGATCGATTACAACCCGTGGATTAGAGTCGTCGCCGTCCAACCCAACGTGCCGATGACGCCGTACAAATCTCCGGCAGAGACACAGCAACTACTCGAACGTCATCTATCGTTGAGCACGCAAGGCCTCTCTCAGATCCCTGACGACGCGACACAACGAATTGTGATCTGGCCCGAATCGCCGATGAACTTCTCGTGGGCTTCGAGTAAAGCGTTTCAGGAGTTCATTACTGACTTCACGCGTGAAAACCGAACGTCGCTCATCTTCAACTCACTCGAGCCCGCGCGCGCAGATGGTTCATACAATTCAGCAGTGCTCATAAATGAAGAGGGCCGCCTGATCTCGCAATATGATAAGATTCGCCTGATGCCGTTTGGCGAATATGTCCCGCTCCCTCAATGGTTACCGGGAGCTTCTTTGATAACCGGGATTGTCGGCGATTTCACCGCGGGCGAGCAGTACACGTTGATGCCGTTTGGAGATCGCAAGGCCGGTCTCTTTATCTGCATCGAGTCGGCGTATCCGTGGATCGCGCGGAACCTGACGCGTGAAGGCGCGAACATCTTGATCAACATCTCGAACGACGGCTATCTCGGACCAACGGCAGTGATGCGACAGCATCTTGCGAATGTGATCTTTCGCGCCGTTGAGAATGATCGGCAGATGTTGCGTGTTACGAATACCGGTTTGACTGCGTTGATAAGTGAACGCGGCGAGATTGAAGATCTGACGAGCGCGTTTCAACCCGATGTTCGCGTGTGGCCGGTTCATTCGCGAACGGGAAGCACGTTCTACACAAGGCACGGCGACGTTTTTGTGCAAGCGTGTACGTTTATTAGTTTGCTCGTGCTTGCGGCAGTGACTTTTTTCGAAGCCCGCCGAAGACGGGCGCAGCGTAAAACCTGGCGCGTGAGCCCCAGGACGCGAGAATAAGATGACTCAAATTTTATCGATTCAGGAATTGAGAGCTTCGTTTGACAACCTGCGCGCGCGCGTAGAACAGCTCGGGAGGTTTCTTTGATGTCCCGGCACGTCGCGAGGAGTTGAGCACGATCGAGGCGCAGGCCTCAGCGCCTGATTTCTGGAGCGATCAGGAAGCCGCGCAGAAGCTGCTGCAAGACCGTAGTCGTCTGGAGAAGAAAATAGGTCGTCAGGAACAGTTCGAATCTGAAGTTGCAGACGCAGAAGTGCTCTTTGAGTTTGCCGAAGAAGACGAGACTTCGATCAACGAACTACATTCGTTGCTCGAACGTCTTGAACACGACTTGAGCCAGGCTGAAACTGAAATGCTGCTCGCGGGCGACAACGATCGTCGCAACGCGATCTGCACGATTCATCCCGGCGCCGGTGGAACCGAATCGCAGGACTGGGCCGAGATGCTTTTGCGCATGTATCTCAAGTGGGCCGAGCAGCGCGGATTCAAAGCGGAAGTGCTCGAGTATCAACCGGGCGAGGAAGCTGGACTGAAGAGTGTAACGTTCAGAGTTGAAGGCGAATATGCCTATGGCTTGCTGGCCGCCGAGGCTGGAGTTCATCGTCTCGTGCGTATCTCGCCATTCGATCAGGCAGCGCGCCGACACACGTCGTTTGCTTCACTGTTCGTTTATCCCGAGATCGACGAAGACATTGAAGTCGAAGTTCAGGACAAAGACTTGCGCGTCGACACTTATCGCGCGACCGGCGCGGGTGGACAACATATCAACACGACCGATTCAGCAGTTCGTATCACACACATCCCAACCGGGATCGTCGTATCCTGTCAAAACCAGCGTTCACAACATCAAAATCGAGCAGTTGCCATGCAGGTGCTGCGCTCACGTCTTTATGAACTCGAGTTGGAAAAGCGGCGTGCGGAAACCGCCGAACTCGAAGCCAACAAGGCCGATATTTCATTCGGATCACAGATCAGAAGTTATGTACTGGCGCCCTATCAGTTGGTAAAAGACACACGCACGAAGCTGGAACGAGGTAACGTCGAAGCAGTGCTCAGCGGAGACATCGACGACTTCATCAAAGCCTACTTGCTCGCACGCAAGGCCGCATAAGCCGTACGGCGCGAGCGACGGAGTTTTCATGGCAACAACTACACAAATCGAAGAGCGGCCGCGCATCATCCTTCCACGCGCCAGCCGCGGCAACGAGATAATCGCGATCCTCTTTATCGCTTTGGGATTGCTACTCGCGCTCTGTCTCATCTCGGCAGCGTTCTATCCGAACGATCCATCGTGGAACTCCGCGGGCCAGAGCGAGACGCGGAACTGGGCCGGCTTTATCGGCGCAAACGTCGCCGCGACCGCGTTTCAGTTTATCGGGCTCGCTGCTTACCTGCTGCCGCTGCTTTTGTTCGCAGCCGCATGGCGCCGGTTCCATACGTACACGATTCAAAATTCATGGACCAGGATGGCAGGTATTGTGGTGCTTGTAGTTGCGGCGTCGGCGCTGCTGTCGATCTCGCAGATGCGGCCGTTGTTCGATGCAAGTGTGCAGCCGGGTGGACTGCTGGGCGCCGTCGTTGCGCAAGGGTTAGCGAGTGGATTGAGTAGTGTTGGAGCGACTGTGTTGCTGGTCGCATTTGCAGCGACGGGACTGTTGCTCGCGACAAACTTCTCGTTTGTTCGACTGTACGAGATCATCGCGAATGCAATCGGATCGCGGTTCGCTTTTGTCGGCAAACTGCCGGAACGTCTCCGCGTGTGGCGACAAATGCGCGCTGAGCAATCGAAGCTGCGCAAAGAAACAAAGGCGGCGATCAAAGCTGAGCGTGAGGCAGCGAAGAGTGCACTGAAGCAGACGTCGAATCTGAGTCCTGCCGAGCGTGTTGCAGATTTTATGAAGCAACCGGTGGAAGCGCCGCAGGTTGTACGAGCTGAAGTGAAGCGAACGGCCACTATCGAGCCCGAAGCACCGATTGTAGCGAGCGCAGCCGCGGGCGCAGCGGCTGGTGTCGCGACTCCGCCCGTGCCGGTCGTTACTGGTCGATCGGGAAAACGTTCAATCGTTCCGCCGTCCGATGCAGTTGCTGACGAAGATGAGGAAGTTGAAGATATGGTGCGTGGCGCGTCGGTGGTGCGAGTCAAAACCGAAGAAGCGCCTGCGCCTGCAAAGTTGCCATTCGACGCAGGACGCCGTGTCAACTACAGCGATTATGCTCTGCCGCCGTTGGAGTTTTTGAACGAAGCTCCGCCACACAGTGAGCAGGCCGAGGCTGAACTGCTCGGACTCGCCACGCGGCTTGCTGAGAAGTGCAAAGAGTTCAATGTTACCGGGCAGATCAAACACATCTGTCCGGGGCCTGTCGTTACGACTTACGAGTTCAAACCCGACCCGGGCGTGAAGTATTCGCGCGTCGTGTCGCTTGTCGACGATCTGTGCCTGGCGCTGAAGGCGGAGTCGATCCGCATCGATCGCATGCCGGGCAAACCGCACGTCGGCATTGAAGTGCCGAACCCGCGTCGCGAAACGATCTTTCTGCGTGAAGTTATTGAATCGCGAGCGTTTCAGGAGTCTGGTTCGAAACTGACGATTGCCCTCGGCAAAACCATCGACGGTCTGAACTACGTCGCCGATCTCGCCAAGATGCCACACTTGCTGATCGCCGGCACCACGGGATCCGGTAAGTCAGTCGGCGTGAACTCGCTCATCGTTTCGATTCTGTATCGCGCGCGGCCGGACGAAGTTAAGTTCATCCTGATCGATCCGAAGCGGCTGGAGCTTGGACTCTACGAAGACATTCCACACCTCGCGACGCCGATCATCGTCGATCCGAAGCTTGCATCACGTTCGCTCAAGTGGGCCGTCGCTGAGATGGAGCGGCGTTATCGCGATCTCGCGGGCTGGGGCGTGCGCAACATCGACGGCTACAACACCGAGATCATGCGCCGCAATCTCGTGAAGGAGTACGACGATAAAGGCGAGCCGTGGAAGCCTCTGCCTTACATCGTCATCATCATCGACGAGCTTGCGGACCTGATGATGACTTCCGGACGCGAAGTCGAGGAGTCGATCACGCGACTGGCCCAGATGGCACGTGCCGTCGGCATTCACCTTGTACTCGCGACGCAGAGACCTTCGGTCGACGTGATCACGGGATTGATCAAGGCAAACTTCCCTTCACGTATCTCGTTCCGCGTGTCGTCGAAGATCGACTCACGCACGATCATCGACACGAACGGCGCCGAACAACTGCTCGGTCGCGGCGACATGCTGTTCCTTCCGCCGGGCACGTCGCGTTTGATCCGCGTTCACGGCGCGTACATCGACGAGACCGAGATCGGTCGCATCGTCTCGCACATCAAATCGCAGGGTCCGCCGGCGTACGACGAAAGCATCACTCAAACCGAAGAAGAAGCGCTCGGGCTGGAGACGTCCGGCGGCGAGCACGACGAGCTTTTCGAAGAGGCGCTCAGGATTTGCGTGGAGATGAAACGCGCTTCGACCTCGGTGCTGCAACGTCGTTTGCGAATCGGATACGGCCGTGCGGCGGCGATTCTCGACATCATGGAGCGCGAGGGCTTGATCGGCCAGGCCGACGGCTCACGTCCCCGCCCGGTCCTCGGCCGCGCGTATGAGATGGTCGCCGATTGGGACGAAATGGGCGTGGCCGGCGAATAACGATTTGGGTAATTTTGGGCCATCAATATAGGTCCTATAGGTCGAATAAGTCCTATAGGACCTATTTCTTTGAACGGCCCATTCTTCCTATTGACAGACGCAGTAGACTTCACACATCCCAGATCTCAAGTCGCCACGGGCGACAGAAGGATAGCTACATGCACACTCAATTCCCGACAACTGAAATTGGTTCCTCTCCACTCGCATTCGGTTGGAAGTTTGAAACTAATCCCGGCGGGGATCCTGCCACCGATCCGCCGGACAACCAGGGAGGCGGCGGAACGAGCGGCACCGGCGGCACCACCTCGCCGAAGTCTGACCCCGAGGAGGATGACGGTACTACTGCAGGCGGAAGTTAACACCATGACCCAACGGCGGGTAATTGAGACAAACGCTCAGAACATCGAGTACTCGCTCCGTTCCTCTCGAAACACTTGCCGAATTTAAACGAACTCCATCGCTATGCTCGAGAGATCTTCGATCACGCACTCGCGTCAGTAGATCCTCGCACAGCGGTCAGGCAGGCGATCAGTGTCAATGGACCAATTGTTGACATAGGCGAAGCGCGTCTCGAGGTGTCGTCGCGGCCGGTTTACGCAATTGCGATCGGCAAGGCCGCACATTCGATGGCGATCGGGCTTGAAGAAGTGCTGGGCCAGACGCTGATCGCTGGCGTGATCAGTGCGCCGGAGCCGTTCGCTTCAAATCGCTGGGAAAGCTATACGGGTGGACATCCGTTGCCGGATGAGTCGAGCCTTGCAGCAGCTCAGGCCACGTTTGCACTTCTGGACCAGGCGAACGCCGAATCAGCAGTGGTTATCTTTCTGATCTCCGGTGGTGGTTCGGCAATGCTCGAATGGCCCAGCAGCGACGAGATCTCACTTGCCGATCTGCGTCTCGCGAACCAACTGCTGGTAACTTGCGGCGCACGCATTGCCGAAATCAACTCAGTCCGCCGCGCCTTTTCCGCCGTCAAAGGTGGCGGACTCGCGCGTCGCGCACCTCGCGCACAAAGCTTCACGTTGATCGTGTCAGACACAAATCCGGGCGATGAAGCGAGTGTGGCTTCTGGTCCAACACTGTCGCCGCCGGCTGATGCTCCTGATGCAGTTGACGTGATCCAGCGTTATCAACTTCAGGACGTCTTGCCGCAGTCGATCCTCAAGGCCGTCGAGCAATCGAGACCTGATCGCGCAACCGGAACACACCAGGTCCTGCTGGACAACTGGTCCGCGGTACAAGCCGCAGCCGCTAAAGCACGCGAACTCGGTTTCCCTGCAACCACGGCGCAGGACATTTGTGAGCAGCCAATCGAAGAAGGCTGCGATCTTCTTCTTTCGCGGATCAGGCAAACCACCTGCTTGATCTCCGGCGGCGAGTTCTCCTGTCCGGTGCGAGGTCACGGGCTCGGCGGGCGAAACCTCGAAACTGCCCTGCGTTGCGCAATAAAGCTCGATCGCGAAACCGAACACTTCGTGCTTCTCAGCGCGGGAACCGATGGGATCGACGGCAACAGCCCCGCCGCCGGCGCCATCGCCGATGAAACCACCGTCAAACGCGCCGCCGCCATCGGCCTCGACGCCCACGAGTTTCTCGCGCGCAGCGATTCCTACAGCTTCTTTCAGCCGCTCAACGATATGATCCTCACCGGACCAACGGGCACAAACGTCCGTGATATAAGGATTTTTCTGCGATCGTCTTGACTCTCAAGCGTCGGAGCGAATATAAGAGTTCACCGGAGCCGAAAACTTGTCGACACTTATAAATACGGAAACTCCCATTCCCACCGCGGCACCCGATGGCAACTCGATCAGTTTTTCGGAACTCGTCGAACGTCTGAACAGCCAGACCACGCCTCCAACGCTCGATCAGTTGAATCTGTGGCTTTCGACTGCCGAGATCTTCGACGTCGATCTCGAGCCGTACATCGGATTCAAGGAGGGTAACTACTGGCGTCACCGGGTTTGTCGCAATGAAGCTGTCGAAATGCTGGTTATCTGCTGGCGACCAGGGCAGAAGACTCCGATTCACGACCATAACGGTTCCCACGGCGTGGTCCGGGTTCAACAGGGACTCATGTGGGAAACAAACTTCGCTTTCGACGAGGAAAAAGGTTTGTGTTACGACACTGGCCGCGAATGTCCGACGGGCACGGTGACGGGTGCGGCAAGGCCCGACATTCACCAGCTCGGAAATCCGGACGTGAGTGGTCAGGATCTGGTTACGGTTCATGTTTATGCGCCGCCGCTCGGTGTTTTAAAGACTTACAAGGTGGGTAGTTCGCAGGTAGACCTTTACACTCCCAATGATTTTCCGGCCTGAGACGCGGCTGGCGTTGCTTGCAGCGTTACTCCTGACGCTCGTATGCGCCGCCACCGCGTGCAAGGACCGGCCCTCCAGCTCCGCGCCGGAAATCACTGTCGCTGCTGCTTCGGATCTCACGCCTGCATTTGAAGAGCTCGGTCGCGAGTTTCAATCGACTCACAAGACGAAAGTGGTGTTTGTATTCGGCTCGACAGGCATGCTCACGAGGCAGATCGAGAATGGCGCGCCGATGGATCTGTTCGCCGCTGCGAACGTGAGTTTTGTAGAGCAGTTGGAACAAAAGGGGCTGATCGTTCCCGGCACGAAAGCGATTTACGCTCGCGGGCGCATCACGTTGTGGACGCCGTTGGATAGTAATCTCAGGCTCGAGTCGATCGCGGATCTTGCGCGGCCCGAGGTGACACGCATCGCCATTGCAAATCCCGATCATGCGCCTTATGGCATGGCAGCGAAGGAAGCGCTCGAGACGGCGGGCATCTGGGACCGCGTGAAGACGAAACTGGTTTACGGCGACAACATCCGGCAAACGCTTCAGTTTGCGCAGACGGGGAACGTTGAAGTCGCGATCATGGCGTTGTCGTTGAGCATTCAGAGCAAGGGTCGCTGGACGTTGATCCCGGAAGAGATGCACAAGCCGTTGGACCAGGGACTAGCGGTCATCAAGAGCACGAAGAACGAGAGCGACGCACGAGCGTTTGCAGCGTTCGTTGGTAGTCCACAGGGACGTGCGATCATGCAGAAGTACGGCTTCTCATTTCCAGCCGCGGATTAACGCGGATTGGCGCGGATTAGCTTATTAACGGTTTACATCTCGCACGAACCAATCGGTCCATAAATCCGTCCCATCCGTGGTTACAGTGATCGTGCCTGAGTGACCTGTCGTCAACACCGTGGCCCCACTCGCCTGCCAGCGATCGACTACTTCTTTGTGCGGATGACCAAACATCGAAGTGCGTCCCACTGAAATGATCGCAAACGCAGGTCTTGTTGCTTGCACAAATGCATCAGTCGAAGAAGTCTTGCTTCCGTGATGCGGCACCTTGACGACGTCGGCACGCAGTCCCGTCTGCATCGCGATCAGAGCTCCTTCTGTCGGCTTTTCAATATCTCCAGTTAACAGGATCGATCTGCTTCCAAGCTTTATGCGCAACACGATCGAATCGTTGTTAGTTGATCCGCTGCTTACCGGAAGCGGCCACAAAACACTCACCTCAACATCCCCAAACCGCATCACGTCTCCCGCCTGAATCGTCTCGACGTGCGTGCCCCTCGCGCGAAGCGTCTCCGACAATTTCACAAACTCCGCCTTCTCGACCGGGCTCCGCCCAATAAACGCACCACGCACCTCAAAATTCTCGACCACGTCGTTCAGTCCATCCGTGTGATCCGCGTCCGCGTGTGTCGCGAGCACAAAATCAATTTTGCTTAATCCACGCCACCATAGATACTCCGACACAACTGTCTCACCAATCCTTCGCGCTGAATCCGTCGATGCAGCAAAGGCAGGCCGTCCACCACCATCGACAAGCAGCGTAGTCCCATCGGGCATCGTCACGAGCGCGCAATCGCCTTGCCCAACGTCCAGGAAGTCCACGCGAAGGGTGCCGCTAGCGCGGCCACTGCTGAATGGGTGAAGGATGACAATCGCGATTAGCGACAGTTGAACAGTAACGACTGGAAAGACGAACCGCTCAATTCTTGATCGCGATTCATGTGGTGAGGCGAGTGGACGCCAGTGCGCGAGAGCAATGGCAAGGAACACCAAAGGCAGATAGTAAAGCGCATAAATCAGCCCTGCTGGTCCTGAATACTCCGGTAAGCGTAACTCGGATAAACGCAGATTTGAAAACGGATCGACGCTGTGGACCATGAGCCAGTTGATGGAATTTGCGAGCTTGAAGAATGGTGCCGCGAGCGTCGTGCTGACCTGCACGATCAATAACGCGAGCAATGCGACCGCGATCAAGACCGCCAGCAAAACACTCACGACGATGTTGAGCACGAGCGCTGCCAATGACACGCGATGAAAATAGACGATCATTAACGGCAGCAGCACCAGTTGCACGCTCGCCGATACCACCATCGCTCCAAACACGTAGCGCAGAGAACTCTGCAGGTGATAGCGCTCGAGCCACAAGCTCCCCGGTGCTTTGAATAAACGACAATGATGTGACGAGCGCGCGAGCTCCTGCTGCCACTTCTTCTCGCTCCAAAACAGGATCTCGCAAAATATTTTGAGTCCGCGCGCGCACGACGGTGGATAAGGCGTCGAGCGCACCGGATGCCATGAACCGATTGCCGCAAATCTCAACAGCAACGGCCACGCGATTACGACGATCGCCAGCACCGAGAGAAACGTAAGCTGGAAAGAAGGATCGAAGAGTTCTTTCGGACTGTGGACCAGGATGACAACAGCTGCACCACCGAGTGCATTCAGCGACGTCGCCTGCCGGAACACGATCGCGGCGAATCCGGCAAACGTGAACATCAACGCCGCTCGAATCACCGAAGCCTCTGCGCCAACGGCTAGTGAATAGGCCCAGACGATGATCGCCGGCAGGACAAACTGAACCAGCCGGCGTTTGGTCAAACGCCGAACGACGAGAAAAACCAGCCCGCCGATGAAGCTGATATGGAGTCCACTGATTACGAGTACATGAAACGTGCCGCCTTCCCGAAAACGTTCGGTAGCTTCACGCGAGAGGTTGTATCGATTCCCAAGCAGGGCGGCATCGAGGACGCCGGCGGTTTCCGGTGAGAAACGCGAATCGATCTCGCGTTGTAATCTCTCTCGCCAGTCGTAAAGCCACGCGAGCAGCGGAAAAACAGGCGCATCATCAAGCCTCACGATGGATGCAGGACTCTTAATGATACCGGTCGCAACAAAGTCTCTTCGCTCGAGATACTCCGCTAAACTCGAAACACCCGGATTCCGATAGTTCCCCGTACGCTCCAGCGTCGTTCCAACACTCACGCGCGCCCCATACCGAAGCCGCATCGCACGATAAGCACGCTCCTGCTCCTCGTCTCGAAACACCGCCAACAACCACACACGCCCAATCCCCTCAGCGCGCACCGAAAGGTAAACCCGATCGCGCCCATACTCCGGCGGCCCATCAAGCACTCCAGTTATGATCCGTGCCCCATCCGTAAAATCCGCGGCCCTGCTTTGTGGTGCGAGCATTTGGCCCACAAAGAAAAATGCCGCTAATAACGCGGATGACGCGGATTTGTTTCTCTTCTTAACGACAAGGACCAATGCCGCAAGAGCACATGCAGCCCCGCACGATATGGCGATGATAGTCTTACCTGGAACGCAGATTCCCGCGGACAGGGCCACGGAGAGGTGCACGAGAGGATATTGCGTGAGTTTGTGAGGATTCATTGTCGTCGTAATTTACACCCAACCGCACGACTGTTTCCACATGGTGAGTTTGCGGAAACAGATCAAACGCCAGGATCGAATCGAGTCGATATCCGCCGGCGATCAGCTTCTTGAGATCACGTGCCAGTGTCGCCGGATCACATGAGACATAAGAGATCTGCGCCGGTTTGAGATTCAAAATTCCCCTGATCACAGCCGATTCGGCCCCCGCGCGCGGCGGATCGAGCAAAACAAAATCGACTGGACCACGCGCTCCGGATCGGAACCAGTCAGTAACTGTCGCTGCCGTCACACTCGCGTTCTTCAACCCTGCTCGCTGTAAGTTTCGACGCGCAAAACGCACGGCCGCAGCATTCGCTTCAACACCAGACACCTTCGCAAACTGCCGCGACAGCGGAAGCGTAAACAAACCCACCCCACAATAAAGATCGAGCGCCGTCTCGCCCGACGCATCTCCCAACGCAAACTCGATCAACGGCGCCAGCAACAAAGGATTGATCTGAAAAAACGTGCCCGCGTTGTAGCTGTAAACCTCGCCTCGAACAGTCAACGTCAACTCATTCGTCTCAAACTCCGCAAACGCAGGCGACAACGAAACCCCATTTTCACCAGACACCGCATCGAGATGCTTCAAATCCGGCGGAAACTTGTCCCACTCAGTCGCGCGAACCTGCTCGAGCGTAGCCTGCAACTCCGGCCTTAGCACCGCACAATCAACAACGTCGCACACACGTCGCGAACCGCGCTGGTAGTAACCAACTCTCTTCAGCTCTCGATCGATCTGCCACGTCGCACGCATGCGATAGCGCCAGTCGTTCGGCGAAGGCGTGACTACGATCTCAGGAACGTTTTCGAGTCGCGCAATGCGGTGAAGACAATCGCGAATGATCTCTGCCTTCGCAGCAAGCTGCGTGTCGTACGTGAGCTGTTGAAGATCGCAACCTCCGCAACGGCCGAAGTAGGGGCACGGCGGTTCGATCCTCAGCGGTGACGGCGTGATGATCTCTTCTATCGACGCGAACAACACGTTGCCCTGCTCGCGCTCGACACGCACGCGAACACGATCTCCCGGCGCGGCAAGCGCGACCAAGATCGTCTTTCCATCCGCATGCGCCAACCCTCTCCCGCCGGGCAAAATCCGTTCTATCTCAACTTCTAAACTCATACGTAGAACAAACTCAGCCTCGGTACGGCGAAGTGCTCCCGCAAACGCTTCATCAGCAGGTTATTGAAGGTTTGATTGTAAACGGCAGCTTCCATGTACGCGCGATACGGTTTGAGCTGATCTTTAACCGCAGCCTTCAAGTCTTCAAGCGTCGTCGCAGTCACGACGGCAAAAATCGAGTCGTTCAACATTCGTTCGAGACCTGTCAACGAATCTTCGAGCTTACGCGTATCGAAGGTGGCGCCGCTCTCGTAATCTTTTTCAATCTCGGCGAGTAAGCTCGCGGCACGTTCGAGCGCCTCGGTGAAATCGTCCTCGCCTTTTTTCTTTCTCGACTCGGCGAGTTCGGCAAGCGTCTCACGGCTGCGTTGCAAATGTTCGCTGATTGCTTCAAAAGAAAATGGCGTCGCATCGGGATCGGTGTCGGCCGCGGCGGCCGTTGACGACGAGCCAACACGGGCTTCAGTCCACTCTGCAAACTGCGCTTCAACCTCTTCCTGGCAATAAAGCAGCGACTTCACCGTGCGCTTGCGTGGCTTCGATTCAAACGAGTCGAACGATTTTTCAACGCCGCGCAGCACGACGTGCAACGGAATGCCCTGTTGTTTCCACGTTTCCATTAACGCCCAGTCCATCGGGCTGAGAAACAGGTGCTTGCCGCGTCGCCGCACGAAAGCGTCTTCGATTTCCGTGAAGTAGTTGAAGTAGTTCAAGGTTTACAGGTAAATCCAGAAATCATGTAAATCTTGAAAATCATGTTAATCCTGTCAAACGCGCTCATAGACTAACCGCAAGCCTTGCAGAGTTAACGTCTCGTCAACCTGATCGACGTGCTGCGACGCCGGAGCAATCAACGGCGCGAGACCGCCGGTTGCGATTATCCGCGGCTTCCCACCCATTTCTTCGAGCATCTTCTCGAGCACGCCATCAACAAGCCCTCCGTATCCGTGATAGATCCCCGATTGCATCGCCTCGACAGTGGACGATCCGATCACTTTCTCCGGTCGCTCAAACTCAACTCGCGGCAACTTCGCGGCGCGTGCAAACAGCGCCTCACTACACGTCATCAATCCCGGACTGATCGCTCCACCAATAAACTCTCCCGCGGCGTTGACGGCGTTGAACGTCGTCGCCGTTCCAAAATCGACAACGATACACGGCGCTCCATACTTCGCAACCGCCCCAACGGCGTCGACGATTCTGTCAGCGCCAAGAGCCGAGGGCGGATCATAACGTATCTTCAAACCCGTCTCAGTCATGTGGTCCACAAACAGCGGCGTCAAACCAAAAAGACGTTCCGCCATGGACGTAAGCGAAGCATTCAACGACGGCACCACACTCGCGATCGCAATTCCTTCCACTTCTTCAAGCTTCAATTCCGCACGTTCAAAGAGACTTGCGATCTCCTCTGCCGCGCGCGTCGCGTCAGTCGCCAGTCGCCACTGGTTCAACAGCTCAGCACCGCGAAACACTCCCAACTTCACGTTTGTGTTGCCGGCGTCAACTACGAGAAGCATACGCGACTTCCTTCTGTTTTCCTGACAAGACCTCTTCGATGATATCCGCCGCACGTGCAGGACCATCTTCCTGTTTCAACTGCTGGCTCACCTCGAGCGCCTTGCGCGCATAGAAAGGCTGCCTGAGCAGTTCATTCAACTCGTTTGCCACGGCCGGCGCGAAGTAGTCTTTTCGATAAAGCGTGCGACTCGTACCGAGCTTGCGCGCGTGCTCTGCATTGTCTGACTGATCGAAAGCAAACGGAACGATCAGCGTCGGCACTCCAGCCAGCAACCCCTGCGAAGTTGTTCCAACTCCGCCGTGATGGACCACCACGGACGCACGCGGCAACAACGATTGATACGGCACGTAATCGAGCGCGATCATTCCTTCAGGCAACGAGTTCGGCAGGTTTCGCTCGTCGCCGACAAGCAACACTGCACGCCGGCCTAAAAGCTTCGCCGCCTGGATGCTCTCACGAAAGAAATCCCGTGCGACCCAAACGGCGGACGAACCGAGTGTGAAGACGAGCGGCGGTGGTCCATTGTCGAGGAAGCGATTCAATTCAGCCGGAACGGCCGTCTCCTTGTGACCGTCGTAAAAACAGAACCCCGTAACTTCAGTTTGCGGCGGCCAGTCAGGTTGTGGCTTGCCAAACACTTTCGAGAACATCGCGAGTACACGAATCGGAGAGTGCTGCCCCTCAAACATCGGATTACCGTAATCGGGGATTCCGAGCTCGTCGCGAAACTTCGTAACAGCCTCTGCTTTGTACTGGCTCTTCGAGAGATTCAGCAGGAACCGCATGACCTCCGGTCCGAGCACGCGGAGGTGTTTAGTCCACTGCCAGTACGGCGGCACGGGTGGGTCGTAGGCAGATATAAATGAGAACGGCGCGAGCACAGTCGAGATCCATGGCAGCCCCGACTTTCGACCGACGAGTGGACCAGCAGGAGCAGCCGGATGCGTGACCAGCAAATCGGCTCCGGCAACTGCTTTCCACAGATCCGCGTAGCTATCACGAACCGCCGGATACACGAGTCCTTCCATGAGAAACCGTGGTCCAGTTCTTGGTTCCATGATCTTCCGGACGAGTTCGGGCTCCTGCTCTGTGGGCGGCGGAATGTTCGGCCGCACCGGCACAAACTCCACTCCCACACCCTCTATCTTCTCGCGATAGCCCTCCATCGTCGCGATCACCGGCCGGTGCCGTCGCCGCTTGAGCTCAAGCGCGATTGCGATGTAAGGGTGAATGTCACCAAACGATCCAAACGTGTTCAGGATAATCCGCATTGTTTAATTCGATCTGACGCTCGAGACGTCTCCCGCTCTTACGAGCCTGATTTCACCGTTCATACTGAGCCGCAGTGCGCCGTCGCTCTCGAGTCCGCGCGTGATACCTTGCCACACTTCGTCGCCATTGCTCACGCTCACGTGCTTTCCATCCGCGTAAGAAGATCTACTGGTCCACGCAGCCAGGATCTTCTCGTGACCACCCGGCTCGTTCAGCAACGAATACCAGCGAGAGAGCGCGTGTAGTAACGCTGCAAGTATCGACTCACGCTCCGCCGCCCTGCCACTCTCTGCTGTGACCGATGTGGCGACCTTCTCCAGTTCCGCAGGAAAAGCGTTGTTGGTCAGGTTGATGCCGATGCCGACGATGACCGCGCGCCCTGCCGGAGTCTCGATGCCTTCGGCCAGTATGCCGCAGATTTTTCTTTCACCTGAAAGAAGATCGTTGGGCCACTTGATGTCAGTCTCGACTCCTGCCGCCTCACTAAGAGCATCTCCGACGGCCAGTGCGGCCGCGAAAGTGATTAAAGGCCAACGATGGTGAGGAAATCGAGGGCGCAGCAGGATGCTGAAGTAGAGCCCGGCGCCTTTCGGCGACGACCACGCGCGCTGCAAACGACCCCGGCCTGCGGTTTGCTCATCCGCAACGACCGAGAGCCCTTCCTCCGCGCCTTCGGAGGCGAGTCGAGCCAACTCGGTGTTTGTAGAAGGCAACGATTCGAACCGCAGGACCTTAGTTTTGAGGAGCGTCATATGGACGAAGCTGATTATACCGGACTGCGCGCGGCTGCGCTGGGTCTGCGTAAACTTGAAATCCCGTTGGTGATGCTGACGCTGATCGCGGGCGCAGCGTTCCTGACGAAGATGTGTTACCTCTCGCTCGCCTTCAACACGATCTTCGTTATCGTGTTTCTCTCGATCGTTTACTGGTACGCAAAGGTGCGTCTGAATCTTCAGGTTCCGTTTGTGTTGCTGGGGACGGTGTTCCTGGCGCTGCAGGTCGATGCGCTCGGAAACTTTTTCGGAATGTACGGGCGGCAGTTTGGTCCAATGCAGTACGACGAGTTTGCACACATGGCGGTGCAGGTGCTTGTCACTCCGACGATCGTCTGGCTGGTTGCGCGCACACTTGAAAAGTCGGGCTATCAACTTCCCTTGAAGCTGACGGCGTCCTTTGCGGCAATGATCGTGTTTAGCCTGTCGGCGGCTTACGAAATCATCGAGTTGTGGGACGAACGTTACTTCGGCGGCGCTCGCATCTGGGGCAAGTACGACACGGCGACGGATCTACAGTGGGACCTTTGCGGGATACTACTCGGAACCCTGCTTTCCTGCCTTATCTCGACTCGCGAAGGGCGACAGGTTTTGGAGTCTTAGTGCGTTTGTGGTTAAGCTCTCGCCACGACTCCCGTGATCGACTGGTTCCCCATTCGGCTTTCTTTCGCCGTGGCTACCGCGGCCACGCTGATCGCGTTGATAGCAGGCTCAGGTCTCGCATGGCTGCTGGCGCGTAAAAGCTTTCCCGGACGAAACCTGCTCGACGCGCTGGTAACACTGCCGCTCGTCCTGCCGCCGACTGTTCTTGGTTACTACCTGCTGGTGTTGCTCGGCACGCGTTCCGCGTTCGGAGGTTTTCTCTACGAGACGTTTGGTATTCGACTGACGTTCACAGTCACGGCGGCGATCATCGCCGCGTCGATTCACGCATTGCCACTCGTGACGAAGAGTTTGCGGGCTGCGTTTGAAGCAGTAGACACGGAGCTCGAAGCCGCTGCACGCACGCTCGGCCTCAACAATCGTTCAATCTTTTTTCGGGTGACTTTGCCTCTCGCGTCGAAAGGCGTGCTGGCCGCGACGGCGCTCGCGTTCGCGCGTGCTCTCGGGGATTTCGGTGTGACGATAATGATCGCGGGAAATATTCCGGGTAAGACTCAAACTGCTTCAGTCGCAATCTACGATGCAGTGCAGGCGGGCCGCGACAACGAAGCCTTCACCCTCGCCATCACGGTTTCGGTCATCGCCGCTTTCATGCTTTATTTAATCAATCGCTTCGGACGCGTCCGCTGGTAAATCTCAGATCCGCGTTTCATCCGCGTTAATCCGTGGCTAAATAAACCCCTTGAACTGTGCCTGTTTAGCTGAGTAACCCGGAAACAACCGATCTATCTTCTCGAGATGCATGTGCCTTACGGCGATCTCCCCAAACACATCTCGAAAGTCAGTCGTCAATGCTAAATCGCGCCCTTCATAAAGTTGGTCGTTCTTCAACCCGGGCCAGCGGCCATACACTTTTCCACCACGCACGCCGTTACCTAACACAAACATCGCATTCGCATGTCCGTGGTCTGTGCCGCGATTTCCATTTTCGCGAACTGTTCGTCCAAACTCCGACATCGTCAAAATAACAACGTCGTCCATTCGCTGGCCCAGGTCCTGATACAACGCTGCGATCCCCGAACTGAACTGGCCCAGCAGATTCGCGAGCTGACCGCGTGCATTGCCCTGGTTCACGTGCGTGTCCCATCCATCGATATCTGTAAACGCGACTTCGAGCCCCACGCCTGCTTTGATGAGCTGCGCGATCTGCAACAACGAATTGCCGAAAGGAGTGCGTGGATACTGCGCGCCGTTTTCGGGTTTGTACTGCGCGGGATTGACCCTCTTCAAATAATCCACGGCCTCGAAAGTCTCGCGTCCTGTGTTGGCGAGGGCGTCGTTAGTCTTCTGCGCGTAGATTGCTTCGAAACCATTTTGCAAATTCGCCGACGACTTGCCCGCGCGGATCGCGAAGTCAGACAAGTTTGAGATCGTGAGAGTTGGCGCCGATCCCTGAAGCACACGAGGCATCTTTCCGGCTATCGCGACCGCGCGAAAAGTCGTTTCATCCCTGTCGCGTTTGGCCTGGAGATAACGATTCAACCAACCGTCGGGCGTCGACTTCACTCCGGGCGTGGCTGACTCCATGTAGTCCTGCGCGTCGAAGTGCGAACGAGTGTTGTCGGGCGAACCGGAAGCGTGAATGATCGCGAGCCGCTTTGAGTCCCAGAGCGGTTTAAACGAACTCATCGAAGGGTGCAGGCCGAAGAAGCCGTCGAGATCGATCGCTGTTTCAGCATTGCCCGTTTGCGGTTTCGCGATCGCGATCGAAGGCCGCAAATCGTAATAGCTCGATTCACCAAACGGCACGACCATGTTGAGGCCGTCTACCGCGCCGCGTTGGAAGATCGCGATCAGCGTTTTCCGTTTTCCACCCTCGGCGTTTGCGCCTGACACTACGCGCTCGAGAAACGAGGGCGTTGAAAGTGATGTGCCAAGACTCGCGAGTGCGATGCTGCCTGATTTAAGAAAGAATCTTCGATTCATAACTTTTACTGCCTTTGAAACTCCGGTGTGCCCAGTATCAGCCCGACAACTTTCGTGACCGGATCTGACTGGTCCAACTGCTTCGCTAACGTCTCTCGCGTCGACGGGGAGATCTCTCCGGCGAGAATTGTCTTCAACGCTTCGTCCATCACTTTCGACTGGCTCGTCTGGCCGTTCGTCAAGCGCGCGAGATCCACTCGCGTGCCCTGAACGCGATTGCCCGCCAACGCCAAACCGAAGTTCATACGTTCGAGCAGACCGCCGGTGTTGACCCAGCTCTCTGCCGCATCGGAATAACCGTTCGGAGTTTGAAATCCGTAAAGCGGTTCGCCCATGCGCGCGAGCCACTGATGAGTTCCGGGGCCGCCGTTTGTGTCGGCGCCAAGCGTTCGAATGGCGCTGATCACCAGTTCAAACGGTCGCTTGATCTTAACGCGATATGCTTCGGGGGAGTTGAATTCGTTCGAGAAGAAGATCGTTTTCAGCGTCTCGCGAATGTCGCCGTCGGTTTTAATAAACGTAGCTGCTACACGATCGACGAGGGACTTCGGCGGATTGTCGGCAACGAAATGGCGCACTAACTTGGTCGCGATAAACTTCGCGGTTGACGGATGACGCGCGAGGATGTCGAGCACTGTCAGTCCGTCTTTGAATCCGCCACCGGCGGGAATCTTGTGACCTAAAACTGTCTTTTCACCGTCATCATGTGTGCGTGCGTTGAAGAAGAACGTGCCTGCGGTGCGTCGCGCGGTTTCACCCGTCATCGCGTTCACTGCAGCGGCGCCACCCCGCGGCTGAAAGATGGTCCAACCGGTAAAACAACGCGCCACTTCCTGCACGTCTTTCTGCGTGTAACCACCATCAACTCCGAGTGTGTGAAGCTCCATCAACTCGCGTGCGTAGTTTTCGTTGATGCCGCGTCGTTGTTGTTGCGGGTTTGCGAGCGGGCGTGGACGCATGTTCGGGCTGACGCTCTGGAAGTTGTCGAGGTAAAACAGCATCGCCGGACTTTGTGCGGTCGCCTGTAGCAACGCGCCAAACTTTCCCATCGCATGCGGACGAATGGTGTCGCGATCGTACGCGGGAAGTAACCAGCGATCGGCTCCCTTGCCGGCGAAGACGTTGAAGTGGTTGGTCCAGAAGTCGACCATCACTTCCTGAAGCTGTCGCTCGCTGTAGACCGCGCGCAGGATTCTTGACGCTTGCAGCTCGACGAGGATGCGTTGTGGTCGCTGCAGTCCGTTCTCGCGGTAATACTCTTCGAGCACTTTGCGATAGTTTTCGTTTTCGAGTGGATTACCGGGTTGAGCGGGTTGGTCCCTCTTCTCGCGAGCTTCTGCCACCTCGGCAGGTAACATCCCGCGCGCCTGGAGCTGGCGGAGAAGTTGTCCGGGTTGGGGAAACTTAGCGTACAGATCGGCGGTCGTCATGTTGAGGACGTTGAGGTCCTTGACTTTGTTTTCGGCGACCGTGTCGGTGATCTTTTCGGGGCTGAGCTGCTGGTTGATGTAGGCCTCGAGCCCCATCGCTTTTACGCGTTCAACGTCTCCCGGTCGCGGCCCGAAGCCGAGGCGGTTGAGCACGTGAACGATGCGCTGCTCTTCGGTAAGCGCGGGCGCCTTCGCGCGCTTTTGCACAGCGGCCGGAACAATTGAAGGCGCTACGATTGAGAGCGCCAGGATTGCGGATACCAGGAATTTCATGTGGGGTTAGACGCAGCACTGCCCCGCTTGGTTTGAAAAAGAATAGCCACAGATTCAAGCGAATTAACACGGATCTGATCCGCGTTGATTCGCGTGAATCTGTGGCTTTACCCTATTGCTGGCTCGTCGTGGGCGCCTGCTGCTGGCGTGTTTGCGGCCGCGGATAAGTCACCTGGCTGCGGTTCCCATCCCGATCGATCGCCCGCACGCCGAAGAAATAATTGTCCTTCGACATCCCCTTCATGGTAAACGTCGTCACCTTCCCCACCGCCTTCGCGTTGGTCCACGTGGGCGACGTCGTATCGCGCCAGACAATCTCGTAACCCGCAAGATCCGGCTCCGTATTCGCGTCCCAACGCAAATCGGTATCGTGTGACAAACGCGTCGCCACAATGGTCACACCCTTCGGACGCGACGGCGCCAGCGCGAGCGCGGCCAACGAAGCCGCATTGACTCGCGCCACATTCGCGACATACGCAAAATCTACAAACTCCGGCAAGTCGCCAAACTGCACTCCATTCTCCACCCGCACGTTCTGATGCTGGTGACGAAAGTCTTCATGCACTTCCGTAAACCGCACCGCCGGATAACCGCGTTCGAGAAACGGAATATGATCCCCGCCACGTCCATAACGATCGCGGCGGTACACAAGCATCACTTTCATGCGGGGAACAAAACCCTCGCTCGTCTCCTTGATAAACCGCGCCAACTGCCTCGAAGGAGAATCGTTCTCACCGCCAACGCTGCGACGCGTGTTTGCTTCAGCCGGCGTTTCATTCGACGGCACGCCTTCGGAAAACACACGCACCGTTCCGCGGTCGCGCACCCCGTTCCCGCCGAGCGTGTTGCCGATGATGTCGTTCGTAAACATCGCATCGACGTTCCAGTTTTTCTGTTTGGCTTGCTCGGCGTAATACGTCGAACCGAGCAGACTCTGTTCTTCACCCGCGACGGCCATGAAAACAATCGTCGCGTCAAACTCATACTTCGCCATCACACGCGCCATCTCGAGCACGGCGGCCGTTCCCGACGCGTCGTCGTTCGCGCCCGGTGCATCGCACTTCGCATCAGTTGGACTGTTGCACATCGAATCGTAGTGACCACTGACGACGTAGATTCGATCTGCTGATTCAGGTTGTGAACCTTTTAATGTGGCGACGACGTTGGTGATGATCGTCGGCTGTGGTATGCGCTGCGTCTTTGCCTGCTCGTACGATTGTTTCTCGACTGTCATACGGCCGTTCGACGCTTCAGCGGCTTTGAGAAATTCGGCGTAGAGCCAGTCGCGAGCCGCGCCGATTCCGCGTTTCGGATCGTTCTGCTCGGAGAGCGTGTTGCGCGTGCCAAACGACACGAGTTTTCTGATCGACGTCTCGATGTTGCGCGCGTCAATCTCACGCACGATGTTTGTGATGGTGCGATTCCGAGCGGGCGCAGATCTTCCCGGACTTTGAGCGACGACCACACTCACGCTGGCAGCGAACAGCAAAATCAGTAGGCTCTTGAACATGGCCTAACTTTACCATTTGCGCCCTGATGGAATAAATGAATAAGCCGCGGATTTACACGGAAAAACGCGAATCTGAAATCAGCGTTTCTCCGCGAAAATCCGCGGCTAATTCCGTTTGCTATCGGATGCGGTAGGCGCGGCCTTTCCAGACCACGATGATCTCGCCGTCTAACTGATCGGCAATGTTTTTGATCGCGGGCTCATCTGCAACGAGCGCGCGGTATTGTTCTGAACCACGCGTGAGATTCACGGTCGGATTCGAAGAACTGTACGCAGTGTCAACCCACACACCGCGCTGTTTGCGAAAACGGCGGCCAGCGACGCTGCGGATCTCGGAGTCGTCACTGTCTTTCTCACGTTGCTCTTGCCGTCGAAGCGCCGCTCCGGCACCAGCCTCCGCACCCGCGACTGAAGCTCCTTCCTTCTTCTTTGGTGCTGAAGCATTCGCCGGCGCCGACTCAGTGGTGGCTCCGCGACGTTCCTCCTTCTGCACCATGTATGCGTTAGCTTCGGCCTGCCGCTCTACTAACCTTTTCTCCGGCTCGGCCTGACTCTGAGTTGTAATCACAGGCGTTGCTGAGGCTGCAGGCGCGTTCGTGATCGGTGGTGGCGCGGGTTTCGGAGGAGGCGCCGCGTCAGCCCGTGCAGCATTTGCTTCATCCACCGGCGCGGAAATGCTGTCCGTGGTTGCCGGTTCAGACGCGGGCGCTTTTGACATGTTGACCCGTCCAGCATCCGGCGTTGCAGCAGGCGCAGAGTTCGCACCTTCAACCTTACCGTCGTAACGCAGCAGAGGCTCTCTCGCTTGGGCCGGTGGCGCATTTGACTGCTCATTCGCCGGCGCAGGCGCGCTGCCTCGATGCGCAACATCCGTGTCCGCTGTTTGCTTTGGACGAAGAACCGTGAGCCCGATCACGGCGATCACCGCAAGGCCCAACGCGGGAATCGCGTAACGTAAAACAAGCGGCGAAAGAAGACTCGCCAGAAACTTTCTGAATCCCGAAGGCACTGGAACAACGGCACGCTCCGCTGCAACCACAACGCCAGCCGCGGAACTGAGTTGCACAACCATTGTCCGGCAACTCGAGCACTGAGCAAGATGTTCGGTGTAACGCGCGCGCGCCGCCGCCGGCAGCGCATTCTCCGCATACGAACTCAACTCATCAGCATCGAGGTGGCCACCGTCCGGATCAGACACACCACCGTCCGTCCGCCGGACCATCCGCCGCAACAACAGATCAATCTCGTTGTTTGTTTCCTGTTTCATTGCAAATCAGGACTGCCTGTTAAAGAACGTATCGAGCCGCATACCTTGCAGTCAAACTCATGAAACTCCTTCTTTGGTCAAAAGCGACTCGAAATCGGCGTCCAAATGCTGCGCCACCTCCGCGAAAGATCTTTCGGTTTCAGCCTGCGTCCAACCACGTTCATCGATAAGGATCTTCGTCACTCGCTTGCGCAAATCGGTTTGAATCCTCGTCAACCGGCGGCTGGCAGTCGCCTCGTGAACACCCAGAACGGCGCCCGCTTCGCGCAGACGCAAGTTGTCAAAATAGTAGAGCTTTACGAGCAAACGATCTTCGGCGTCCAATTCCTCGACTGCCGTGTTCAGCGCCTGCTGCATGTCAGTTTGCGCAAAGTGATTTGACAACGACTCTTCGGGGTTCGGAACACCTGCAAGCACCGCCTGTCCCTCGCTTCGCGGCGCATCGCGAGCAAGCCGATCGAGGTCCGCGTCCTCTTCTGTTTGGACGAGTTTCGACCGTTTCCTAAACATGTCGACTGCGAGTTGTGCGACGACTGCGCGCAGCCAGCCCGCGAGCGATCCACGGCCTGAGTAGTACGACAACTTGCTCGCAGGCATGCCGTCTTTGCGTTGCCGCAATCCGTAAAGTTCCGCCCAGATCGACTGCGCGAGATCTTCGGCTGCGTCTTCGTTGGCGCTGTTCGATCGCGCCGCCGAGCGAACTGTCGGCGTGAACCGTTCAACGAGATCCGTCCACGCGCTTTCGTCCCCCTGCTCGCAGGCTATGATCAAACAGAGATCGTCAGCCTGCATTTCGTCGATAAACCGTGAGATCTCGCCGGCGGGCGTGTCGGGGTCGTTTCGTAAAAGATACTTCTCGACTGCGGCTGAAATCCGAGGCAACAGCGAGTCACTGCTGACGGAACGAGCGTCACTCGCACGCGCAAGCAATCGCGCGGCGCCATCGTTCAGCAACTTTTGAATCTCGGGTTTCACAGCAGTTTCAACCACAGATTACGCCGATTCACGGAAATAATCCTATACTAGATGCCGCCTCAATGCTGCGCGTTACCGAAATCTTCCGTTCTATCCAGGGTGAGTCGACCCACGCGGGCCGGCCGTGCGCGTTTGTGCGCCTGACCGGCTGCCCGATGCGGTGTGTTTGGTGCGACAGCGAGTACACGTTTACCGGCGGCGAACACTACTCGATCGACGGCATTATGGACCAGGTCAAAGCCTTTGGTTGCAAACTGGTCGAGGTAACCGGCGGCGAGCCACTCGCGCAGAAAGAGGCTTTTAAATTAATAGAGCGCCTTTGCGAAGAGGATTACGAAGTGCTGGTCGAGACGGGAAATTATGTTTCGACCGAAGGTCTCGATCCACGCGCGAAGGTGATTCTTGATATCAAGTGTCCCGCGTCAGGCGAAGAACCGAGGAACCAGTGGTCAAACATCGACCGACTGCGTGCGGACAAAGATGAAGTGAAATTCGTGGTGGCAGATGAAGGCGACTGGAACTACACGAAACGAGTGATCGCAGAGTACGACCTCCAGACACGCGCGAATGCAGTGTTGATTTCACCTGTGTGGGACCAGATCAATTTAGAACAACTCGCCAACTGGATCGCGGGCAGCGGTTTGAACGTGCGCATGCAGTTGCAACTCCACAAATACATCTGGGGTCCTGACGTTAAAGGAGTGTGATGGGCGGCTCGCAGGAAGTGGCAACTGAGGTACTGGAAGCGGTCGAAGAAGATGGACCAGAACTCGCGATCTGTCTCGTCTCCGGCGGCATGGACTCCTGCGTTACCGCAGCCATCGCGCACAACGAGAGCGACGAACTCGCGTTTCTACACGTTTCATACGGCCAGTTAACACAGGAACGCGAACTCAAAGCTTTCGAAGCGATCGCCGATCACTACGATGTAGATCTACGTCTCGTGATCTCCCTCGAGCATCTCGCGAAGATCGGCGGCTCGTCGTTAACAGACGCTTCGATTCCGGTCACCGCGCCCGATCTCGCTTCGCGCTCGATTCCGTCGAGTTACGTTCCATTCCGAAACGCACATCTGCTCTCGGCCGCCGTGAGCTGGGGTGAAGTCATCAACGCATCGGCGATCTATATCGGTGCAGTGGCGGAAGACTCTTCCGGATATCCCGACTGCCGTCCCGAGTTTTATGACGCTTTTCGGAACGTTCTCGATCTCGGTACTAAACCCGAAACACGCATCCAGATCCGTACGCCCGTGATCCACATGAAAAAGTCGGAGATCGTCCGCGCAGGCGTGGATCTCGGCGCGCCGCTGCACCTGACATGGTCCTGTTATAAAGAGCCGGAACGGGCGTGCGGAAATTGCGATTCGTGCGCGCTTCGGCTCCGTGCATTTCGCGAAGCGGGCGTGGCCGATCCCATTCCCTACATGCTTGACAGTAGTCGTTTTGCTTATTAAGTTTAGGTTCTCTCAGAACGTTTATTACAACCAGAAATTAGTGCCGGTGCATCGTACGACTTCTTTCGGGCTATGCAGCGCCACGCGATGGAGGAATCTTTAGATGATTAGCAAATATTTTTACGGACTGCTTGCGGTTGCCATTCTCGTCGCCGCTTCTACTACTGCGTTCGCACAAGTGGGCGAACTGCGTGGACAGATCTTTATGGAACAGGATGGCCAAAAGGTTCCCCTTGCTGAGGCACAGATCGACGTCTTTCGCACAGACATAACCGGCAAGTACAACACCAAAACCAACAAAAAAGGCGAATTTGTATTTGCAGGTCTGCCGTTCGTAGGGACTTACACGGTCGCCGCCAGTCATCCATCAGCCACACCGAACTGGGTGGCCGGGGCAAAAGCTGGCCGCGACGTTCCAGTAGAGATCACCCTGCGACCTGGTGATGGAAAACGACTGACTCTTGAAGAGATCAAGGCTGCAGGCGGCGCTACTGCCTCAACTCCGGCTTCTGGGGGTTCTGCTCCCAGGGAGAGCTCAGAAGACAAGGCCAAGCGCGAAGAGTTGCTCAAGAAGAACAAAGAGATCGAAGAGAAGAACAAGAAGATCACTGAAGCAAACGAGATCATCGCGCGCACCTTCAAGGCCGGCAACGATGCCCTCGGCGCAGCCAGCGCTGCCAGTAAAGCAAAGAACTCTGAAGAGGCGATTCAGAAATACACAGCGGCTGTGGCCCAGTATGACGAAGGTCTTGCCGCCGACCCCGAGCAGCCTGCGATTCTCACTAACAAAGCGATCGCTCTCAAAGCTCGCGGCGTTGAACGCTTCAACTGGGCATTGACGTCAAAAACCCTCGACGATGCGGGCAAAACCGCGGGGCTGCAGGCTGCCAAGGATGACTTTAAGGCAGCAGCAGAGATTTCGGGCAAGGCAGTGACAATGATCAAGGCGATGGCGACTCCAACGGACCCCGCGGAAGTGCAAAGGTTCACAGCAAATAAATATGCCGCAATGCTCACGCACGCCGAATCCATGAGGCTGTTCGTAAGCAAGGCCGACGGCACCCAGGCCGATGCAGGACTCGCCGCTTTCAAGGACTACATCGCGGTGGAAACAGATCCGGCGAAGAAGGCAAAGGCGCAGCTCGACATGGCGCAGATGCTTCTCGACGGAGGCGCGGCTG